>NZ_JAKKSG010000009.1:0-185773 GCF_025653545.1 Shewanella sp. SW1
AAAAGTGGTGGGTCGTGAAGGATTCGAACCTTCGACCAATTGGTTAAAAGCCAACTGCTCTACCGACTGAGCTAACGACCCATCTAGGTATTACGATAAAAATGTTCACTTATTTTGGCATCAACAATGCGAATAATAAGTGGTGGGTCGTGAAGGATTCGAACCTTCGACCAATTGGTTAAAAGCCAACTGCTCTACCGACTGAGCTAACGACCCATCGAGGTATAACGCTGATTTATGCACTTTCAGTAAAGTGGTGGGTCGTGAAGGATTCGAACCTTCGACCAATTGGTTAAAAGCCAACTGCTCTACCGACTGAGCTAACGACCCATCTAGGTATTACGATAAAAATGTTCACTTATTTTGGCATCAACAATGCGAATAATAAGTGGTGGGTCGTGAAGGATTCGAACCTTCGACCAATTGGTTAAAAGCCAACTGCTCTACCGACTGAGCTAACGACCCATCTGATGTTGCGCTGATTTATGCACTTTCAGTAAAGTGGTGTGTCATTAAGGATTAGAACCATTCGACTGATTGGTTAAAAGCCAACTGCCCTAGCTTTATAAAAAAGCGACTGAGCTAACGACAAATTGTACTACTGACTATCTCGTTAAATACCACTAACTTATTCTATTTATTAGATTAAGTGGTGGGTCGTGAAGGATTCGAACCTTCGACCAATTGGTTAAAAGCCAACTGCTCTACCGACTGAGCTAACGACCCATTTACTGGTATTTCACGCCCCGAACGACCTCGCCGCTCTGAGGGCGCCTATAATACCTTTTTCATCTTCTCATGCAAGCGCAAATTCCCAATTTTTTGTCGTTTGCATGAAAAACAGACTAAGAGTATGTTTTTTAGTTAATTACGCTTTAATTGCAGCCAGTTGCTGCTGTGCAATGCGTGCTGCGGCGCTATTTGCGTAATCTTTGACAACTTGTTGGTAGTATTGCATCGCACCAGCTTTATCACCGGTTTTCTCGGCGATCATGCCAAGCTTCACTAAACTATCGCCACGTTTATTAGAATCACTAAAACGATCAACCACAGTTTTGAAGGCTTGTTTGGCTTCTGCAAATTCGCTCTTATTAAATAATAGCTGTCCTAACCAATAGTTCGCATTCGCGGCATACACAGAGTCTGGGTATTGTTTGATAAAAGCACGGAAGGCAGGAATGGCATCGTCATACTTACGCTCTTTTAAGACTAAGTTAACGGCATTTTCATAACTTGCAGTTTCACTTAAACTACTTGCGGCAGCATTGGTCGATACCACAGAGGGGATAGATGTCGCTGCAGCTGCAGGTGCGGCAGATGCCTTTGAGGATAAATTAGCAAGCTCATCATATAACTGACGCTGACGCTCTTGCATCTGCTCAATCTGATAATTCTGTTGTTCGGTTAAACCGCGTAAATCGAGAACTTCCTGCTGCAGTGTATCAAGACGACGTTGCATCTCGAGCTCACTTTGTTGTCTCGATTTTACAATACGTTCGATACGAGCAAGTCTGTCATCACCCGAACCACCAGCAATATCTTCCACAGGAGCAGGCGCTGCAACTGCAGCGCCCGCACCAAGGAACATTGCCGTAATTAAGACGGCACGTTTCATTGTGTTACTCTCCGAGATTCAATCTTAGTAAACTAAAACTGCACGACGGTTTTTGCCAAAACCTTCATCAGTGCGAGAAAAATCAAGTGGTTTTTCTTCGCCATAGCTGACTACGCTCATTTGGCTTGGCTGTACGCCCATACCTTGTAGGTATTTAGCAACGGCTTTAGCACGACGTTCACCCAGAGCAATGTTGTACTCAGGAGTGCCACGCTCGTCCGCATGACCTTCAATCAGTACACGCACACTTGGGTGCTCAACTAAGTAAGTACCATGAGCTTCTAATACAGCGGCGAATTCAGTTTGAACTTCACTGCGGTCGAAATCGAAGTAAATGATGTGTTCTTTTCTCAACTCTTCTAACTGCTGACGTTGCTGCTCTTCAGATGACAACATAGCACCCACACCACCAGTTTGAATGCCACCATTCAGTTCGCTACCTGAACCGTTTGTTGAGCCCATTGCATCAGTTTCTGATTCTGAAGTTGAGCTACATGCACTAATAGCCATAATTGGAAGTGCTACCAACATAGCTTTTAACAACTTATTCAGATCCATTACGTGTTCCTTATAAAATTAAATGTGATTAAATCAAGGTATAACATTAGAGAAACGGAGACCAAGAAGGTGATTTCACCTCGCCTTGACCCACGGGTAATCTCGCTTTAAAGCGTCCATCCGTAGAAACAGCTGCTAATACTTGCTTACCTTGGTGTGTAGTGCCATATATGACCATAGTACCATTAGGCGCCACACTTGGGGATTCATCCAAGCGTGTAGAGGTTAGCACCTGCATAAAACGCGTATTTAAGTCCATACGCGCAATATTAAACTTACCGTTAGTACGGTTAACAAAAATCATACTACGTCCATCTGGCGTAATTGAACCGCCAAGGTTCCATTCACCTTCAAATGTTTCACGACTCACTTTACCTGAACTTAACTCTACGCGATAAATTTGCGGTCTACCACCACGTTCAGAGGTGAAAATCAACGACTTCCCATCAGGATACCATGATGGTTCAGTATCGATAGCATAGTGATTGGTAATACGCTTAATCGCTTTTGTCGCAATATCGATAACATAGATCTCAGGCTGACCATCCTTAGACAGCGTCACAGCCAAAGATTTGCCATCAGGAGAGAAAGCCGGCGCACCGTTAATACCAGGGAAAGAGCTCACTTTAGTGCGCACTTGGGTATAAAGGTCTTGTACGAAAATCTCTGCTTTTTTATTTTCAAAGCTAACATACGCCAAACGACGCCCATCGGGTGACCAAGTAGGTGACATTAATGGCTCAGGTGAGCGCAGTAACATTTGCTCGTTAAAACCATCATAGTCCGCAACCATCAACTGATAAGGTGCTTTTTGAGTATGATTGACCACGACGTAGGAGATCCGCGTTAAGAATGCACCGCGAATACCGGTTAACTTTTCATAGACGATATCGCTAATTCTATGACCATATTGACGAAATTGCGCTGCTGAAATCACAGTTTGGCGACTGTCCATCAAAAATTCTGTAGCACTGACTGAGCCTTTCAATGCTTGGTTTTGTGCTTTAACTAAATCGATTAAATCAAAGCTCACCAAATACTGATCGGTCCCGTAAGGTTTCACAGTACCTAACACCACAGCTTCTGCGCCAACGCTAGACCATGAACTAGGTTGAAACTGAGCCAAAGCACCAATATTGCGCTGAGGTAGTCCGAGCTCGTCTAAAGGTTTAAAGGTACCGCTACGAGCTAAGTCAGACATCACCACATCAGCAATCGCTTGTGGCGGTGCGCCAGGACCTTGCCATACAAAAGGCATCACAGCAATCGGACGCGCTGCATCAACACCTCCGGTAATTACAATATCCAGCGCCGCTTTTGCGGGGGTGGTGCACAGCAGAATCGCCACTGTTAACCATTTTGCCAAAATCTTCATGTGACTCCTTGTTAATTAAACGTTGGTTCAACGATTAAGTTAAGTTCTTTCATAAAATTATATACTTGTGGATCCGGTGACACTGGCAGTTTACCCGCCTTTAAAATCGCGCTCTTAGCAGCACGGCAAACCGATTCATCACCGCTTTTTGTTTGACTACTGATTACAAAACCATCGCTGGCTAAACGTACTGAAACAGTACAAGTCTTGCCCCGCATCGATTCATTCTTCACTAAATTACGTTGTATGACAGATTGAATCATCGAGGTGTACTTACCCACTTCGCTTTCTACTTGTTTACTCATGGTTTGCGACAATGCCGCCTGCTCCGCCGCTAATGCATCGGCCATTTCCTGCTCTTGATCGGCACGGGCTTTGGCATCCGCTTTAGCTTTAGCATCCGCTTTAGCTTTAGCATCTGCTTTAGCTTTAGCATCTGCTTTAGCTTTGGCATCTGCTTTAGCTTTGGCATCCGCTTTAGCTTTGGCATCAGCCTCCGCTTTAGCTTCCGCATCTGCTTTTTGCTTACGGTCAGTTTCAGCTTTCACTGCAGCAGCTTCTTCAACCTTGCGTTTTTCAGCGGCTTTTTGTGCAGCGTCTTCAGCAACCTTACGCTCCTGCTCTTTCAGCTTGCGGTCGGCTTCGGCTTTGACCGCTTTTTCCTTTTCCTGCTGCTGTTTCACCTGGGCTAATTTGGTCGCTTCATTGGCTTTTTGAATCTCAATTTCCTGCTGCTTACGTTCTTGCTCTAGCTGTTTAATCTGAGCTTGTTCGCGCTCGCGTGCCTGTTTCGCTTCTTGAACTTTGCGTTCAAGCTCGGCTTGACGTTCTTGCTCACGGCGTTCGGCATCACGCTTTTCTTGCTTAAGTTTCTCAACTTGATTAGCCACTTTTTGCTGATCAACCATAACCGCTTTGATTGCTGGTGCGCTAACTTGTTGCATAGGCTCAGGTTTGTGAGAAAAATCTATTCCTAATGCCAGAATAATTATCACGCCAATATGAATACCCGCTGAAATTGACAGAGGTAATGTTACATCTGACTTATCTGCCACCTATTTCTCCTTGGGTGAATCCGTCATCAAACCGACTGATGGCACGCCAGCTTGCTGCAGTGTCACCATCAACTGAATCACTTTATCGTAAGGAATATTTCTATCGGCTTTAACCACAACAGGACGCTCAGGTTCAGTCACGATAAGTGCAGCCACTTCCGTTGCCAATTCTTCCAAATCCATAGGCACATTCGTTGAACCGCCTTTATTGAGGAAGTAATCACCGTCACCATCGATTGAAGCAACAATGGGCGGCTTACTGTCATTGGGTAACACTTCTGCCGCCCCTTGAGGTAGCTCAACTTTGACCCCTTGGGTCACTATGGGTGCTGTTACCATAAAAATAATTAACAGCACGAGCATGACGTCGATATAAGGCACCACGTTGATTTCAGCAACGGGGCGACGACGTTTGCGCTGATAAGCTGGTTGCATTATGCCCCTTCCTTCTCACTGTATGCTTGGCGATGCAAAATGCTGGAGAACTCTTCCATAAAGTTTGCGTAAGCCATTTCTAATTTATCGACTTGGGTCGAGAAACGGTTGTACGCAATTACCGCTGGAATTGCAGCAAATAAACCCATAGCCGTTGCAATCAAAGCTTCAGCAATACCGGGTGCAACCATAGCTAAGGTGGCATTTTCCATCGAACCAATAGCGATAAAAGAATTCATGATCCCCCATACCGTACCAAATAAACCGATATAAGGGCTAGTCGAACCAATCGTTGCTAATAACGGTAAGTTAGCTTCTAACTTTTCCATTTCGCGAGACAAGGTCACACGCATAGCTCGCGATGTACCATCCATGACGGCATCGGGCACTTTGCTATTTAATTTATTCAGGCGTGAATATTCCTTAAAGCCAGTCACAAATAATGACTCTAAACCGCTATTATCTGGACGAGATGATAATTCTTTATACAAACGGTTTAAATCAACACCTGACCAAAATTTGTCTTCAAACTTCGCCGATTTACTTTTTGCGGATGTCAGTAAGCTACGGCGTTGTAAAATCACCGTCCAAGACATCACCGACAAGCAAAGTAAAGTGAACATAACAAATTTCACTAATAAACTGGCTTGTAAAAATAACCCAACAATCGACATATCAGCTTGCACTGTCAAACTCCTGCACAATATTTAAGGGAATAGCTCGGGGACGCATACGTGATAGCGCAACACAAACAACCAGCACTGTGCCTTCACAATAACAGTCTCCCTGTTTATCGACCAAGCGTTGATGAAAGATCAACGAGGCCTTTTTCAACTCTATGACCTTAGTTTCAACAATAAGGTTCTGTTCAAAACGTGCTGCTTTGCGAAAATCGAGTTCCGCACGCTTTACGACAAAAGCGGTGTCGTCGGCTAATAACGCAGTCTGACTCACGCCAAGGGCTTTTAGCCACTCGGTTCGCGCGCGCTCAAAAAAGTTGAGGTAGTTCGAATGATAGACAACGCCACCAGCGTCGGTGTCTTCGTAATAGACTGAAATTGGCCAATGAAACATAATTTGAAAATAAGCAAATTTTGGTTGAAAAATTGACGCTTACTATACCTAGGGAAACAAGACTTGTGAATGACCCGATGAAGATATAGATAGGAATAGCGCGGGTTTCAGATGAATAGGGGCAATTGTAAAAGAGAATGGGGTCAAACGACCCCATTTTATTAACATAGTTAGTTATTTTGCGATAGCTTGTGGCAAGGTTAAGCCAAAACTCTGCCACAAGAAACTGTAGATGTCGGCAAATTCGTCGATCTTCATCGCCGTGGGCTTACCCGCTCCATGACCAGCATTTGACTCAATACGCATAATGACTGGTTTATTGCCCTGCTGTTTCTCCTGCAGCATGGCCGCAAACTTGAAACTGTGTAATGGCACAACACGATCATCATGATCCGCAGTCATTACCATAGTCGCAGGATAAGCTTGCGCTTTTACATTGTGATAGGGCGAATAAGCCAATAGCGCAGGGAATTGCTCTGCTTTATCGGCACTGCCGTATTCACTCGTCCAAGCCCAACCAATAGTGAACTTGTGGAAACGCAGCATATCCAACACGCCCACCGCAGGTAATACGGCAGCAAAAAGTTCAGGACGTTGAGTCACAGCAGCGCCCATCAACAGACCACCATTACTGCGGCCATAGGCACCGAGTTTAGAGCTGTTGGTGTATTTTTCGCTGACCAGATATTCAGCAGCAGCAAAATAGTCATCAAACACATTTTGCTTTTTGTCGAACATCCCCGCTTGATGCCAGCTTTCGCCATACTCAGCACCGCCACGTAAACTCGGCACGGCATAAATGCCACCCATGTCTAACCAAGCGATATTGGCAGGGCTAAAACGTGGTGTCATCGAAATGGCAAAACCACCATAGGCATAAAGTAATGTCGGATTTTGACCGTTTTTCACTAAGCCCTTTTTATAGGAGAGCATCATAGGCACACGCGTACCGTCTTTGCTGCTATAGAAAACCTGCTCAGAAACATAGTCATCGGGATTAAACGAGACTTTGGGTTTAGCAATGACAGTTGAACCACCAGTTTTAAAATCAAACTTATAGGTGGTTTCAGGCTGAATATAACTATTAAACACATAATAGAAATAATCTTTGCTGGCTTTACCAAAAGGCCCTGCCACATTGCCAAGACCAGGCAATGCCACATCTTGACGCTTCTGACCACCCATACTGTAAATCGATAATTGACCTAACACATCATGTAAATAACTCACCACTAAATGGTCATTAATAATGGCGACATTATTAATCGGATCTTTAGACTCAGGAATAATCGTTTGCCATTGCGATTTATCACTATTGCGGGTGTCAATCGCAATCACTTTACCATTAGGCGCCTCTAAGTCGGTTTTGAAATAAAACACTGAACCATCATTACCGAGAAACTCATATTCAGCTTCTAATTTGAGGATCAATTCCACCACTTGGGATTTAGGCTCAAATAACGATTTATAGAAGAAACGATTACGCTTATCCGTACCTTGAGAAATCGACAGTAATAAGTATTCACCTTTCTCAGAGACATCAATGCCAAAGCCCCAATCTTTATTCTGTGGACGCTCATAAATCAATAGATCTTGATGTTGGTCTGTGCCTAATTTGTGGTAATACACTTTTTGGTTAAAATTAACGTCAGCTAAGACATCCCCCCCTGCAGGGGCATCATAACGGGCGTAGAACACACCTTGATTTTCTTTATCCCACACTGCGCTAGAAAATTTAATCCATTTCAGTTCATCGGCCAGTTTCTTACCAGTTGCGATATCAACGAACTGCCATTGCTGCCAATCTGAGCCAGAATTTGACACACCATAGGCTAAAACTTTACCGTCATTACTCACAGCAACGCCGGATAAGGCAACAGTGCCATCCGCAGACAGTTTATTTGGGTCAAGAACAGGCTTTTCAACACCATCTAAACCTTTAACATATAAAACCGATTGCGCCTGTAGGCCATCATTGCGGTAGTAAAATTGGTTGTCGCCGTTTTCAAACGGGGCAGAGACTTTTTCGTAATTCCAAAGTTCTGTAATACGTTCGACCACAGCTTGTTTATTGGGGATCTTAGCGAGGTAGGCTTGACCAAAGTCTTGTTGTTCTTTTACCCACTCTTCAGTTTCAGGTGTATTGGCCTCCAGATGACGATAAGGGTCGGCCACCGCAACACCATGAATGGTTTCGACGAGGTCATCTTTTTCAGTGACAGGGTAAACGAGTTTAGTTGCGCTTGCCTGCTCAGTCGAATTTTGCTCAGGTGAATTGCCACTTTGGCAGGCACCGAGTGCCATCCCCAATGTGGCCACTAACAAACCTTGCTTTGCAAGGCGAAATCTTAATGCCATCGTGTTGTCGTCCTTCTTATGGTTTCGGGCTTAAGGCCTTTTCAGCAAGTACTATACAAGCAAAAAAAATCATGGCAATGGCGTAACTTAATATGAAGTTTTTTAAGCTGTATCGTGAATTTAACAAAATAGCAGCAAGGATAAGCTTATTGAAGTGTATTATTATGCATTAATAGTGAGTTATAAGTTATTAATCAAGGTAAATAGTGACTTAAGTGATATAAATCACCTTTGCAGTCATTAGAATTACTAATGTTTATGGGCAATTTTTCTCGTTTGTTTTACAACAGGTTTCCCAATAGAATGTGCTTGTTTTCAGGAGATAACTGCTTGCAGATATCGAAAACAAAGAACTTTTAAACTGGTGTGTTCCCAACACTTCAGTTTCTTTTCTGGTTCTTATGCTTGACTTCCTTCCTTCAATTTGTTGATTGCAAATGCATTATTTTTGCGGCCCGCTTAGTTTAAGCGGGCTTTTTTTTAGCATTTCAAACACAATCCTGATTATTGCAACGGCCAAGTTTTATACTTCATCTATATTACTCGTACTTATCCCACTCTCGCTTTCTGCAGTACTTGTTGAGGTGGATATGTCATCACTACAAATTAAAAAATCTCATTATTTTTACCCATACTCGCAAATTGAGCGAATCATTCGATTAAAGTGGCATACTGCCTGAACTCTCCTTCTTTTAAAAACGACAATGCCAAGTCATAAACTTGGCATTGGAAAACACTTAAAACCTAGGTAAAACAAACACTACAAAGGTTTACTGATCCGTATAACAACACGACGGTTACGCGCCCTTTCATCCATATCATCATTGGAAGCCACGTGACGACGCTCACCATGCCCGAATGTGACAATACGATCTTGAGGAATACCACTGGCAACAAAGAACTCTTTTACCGACGCAGCTCGTGTATCCGACACTTTCTGGTTTACTGAACGGCCGCCATAGCTGTCGGTATACGCATCCACCAGCACTAACTCTACCAAGGGATCATAGGCTAAATATTCTTGCACCCGAGACAGTTGTTGCTGGGAGAAACGAGTTAAATCGGTTCCGCCTTCATCGTAATTTAATACAGTAAAAGCGATATCTTCAAAGCTATAGGGCAATAAATGCGCTAGACAAGCTTTAAACTCAGTATATTTACGGCCAAAATTAGCTGAAGACAAACCCACAGCTATCTTATTCGACTCGTTATACCAATCAGCATAGTAAAACGTTGGTTCCATACCACGACTCAACTCTGCCAACATAGACCAAGCTGCACGCTTAGGCACTTCACCGTTAAAGTACTTTTGATAATGTAATGAAGTGATCTCTTTCGATACCACACCAGGACGCCACTGCGGCGCGCGGCTAATTAATTTCGCCTGCGTCACTTGATCAGGTTTTACCCACATATCTAAGGTAAAAGTCATATTCTGCTGTTTACCCGCTTCACTGGTAAAAATCGCTTTACCGTAAGAAGGAATATCATGCTCAAGGCGACAGACGATGGGAGTATTTTCACTCACTCGCCACTGGGAATCACTTAAAGAGGCGACATAATGGCGCAACTCTGCCATTGCAGTTGCTGGAACGCATAAAATTGATACTAATATCAGTTTTCGCCACATAGCCTTTACTCATGTTTAATCGGTTACATGGCTTTATCGGCAAACTATTTAGTTCCTTTAGCTCATAAAACCACCAATCAAGCATGACACACCCCAACACATTTAGCATAATAGCGCCCTGTGAATTTTCTTGAGTACTTTATGAGTGACATTTGCGACGCGAACAAATTGAAATACCGATTTCGAGGCTACTTTCCCGTAGTCATTGATGTCGAAACTGCGGGCTTCAACTCTCAAACCGATGCGTTGCTAGAAATTGCCGTCACCCTACTAAAAATGGACAATGAAGGTGTGATAGGAATCGATAAAACCCTACACTTCCACATTGAGCCCTTTGAAGGTGCAAATTTAGAACCCGAAGCGTTAGCATTCAACGGTATTGATCCCACTAATCCGTTACGGGGAGCGGTGAGCGAGAAAGAAGCCTTTTTAGAAATCTTTAAAGCCGTGAAGAAAGCCCAAAAAGCCTCCGACTGCCATCGCAGTATCATAGTGGCGCACAATGCGGCATTCGATCATGGTTTTGTGAGTAAGGCGATAGAACGTTGCGACTTAAAACGCTCGCCGTTTCATCCTTTTGCCACCTTTGACACAGCTACGCTTGCCGGACTCGCCATTGGTCATACCGTACTTGCCAAGGCATGCATTATGGCGGGTATTCCCTTCGATAATAAAGAAGCCCATTCGGCGCTATATGATACCGAACGTACCGCGGAGCTTTTTTGTCACATAGTGAATCGTTGGAAATCATTAGGTGGCTGGCCGTTACTGGCCGTGGATGCGCAGGATGCAGAAAGCGGTACTGTGGAATAAATTGAACAGTTAACAATAGATCTTCAGCAATGAAAAAACAAAAAAGCTGCCATTGGCAGCTTTTTTCATTTAACAGGCGACTGTGATTAGAAAAGTACTAATTACAGTGAGCTTGCGTTTTCAGACAGGTAAGCAGCAACACCTTCAGTGCTTGCATTCATACCTTTATCGCCTTTTTCCCAGCCAGCAGGACAAACATCACCGTGCTCTTCATGGAATTGCAGTGCATCGATCATACGTAGCATTTCATCAACGTTACGGCCTAATGGCAGATCGTTAACGACTTGGTGACGAACCATGCCTTCTTTGTCGATCAGGAATGAACCACGGAAAGCCACACCCGCTTCTGGATGCTCAACATCGTATGCTTTGCAGATTTCATGTTTAACATCAGCCACTAGCGTGTATTTAACTTGGCCAATACCGCCTTTTTCAACTGGGGTGTTACGCCATGCATTGTGGGTAAACTGAGAATCGATAGACACACCAATCACTTCTACGCCACGCTTAGTGAACTCTTCCATACGGTGATCAAAAGCGATCAACTCTGATGGGCAAACGAAAGTGAAGTCAAGTGGATAGAAGAATACGACGGCTGGTTTGCCTTTGATGGCTGCAGTCAAGTTAAAGCTATCAACGATTTCGCCAGAACCTAATACAGCTGCAGCAGTAAAATCAGGAGCCTGACGGCCTACTAATACGCTCATTTTATATCTCCATCTATGAGTTGAACTAAGTGTAAGGCAAGATGCCTTCTAGCCAGTATGTTCTCAACCTAGGTCAAGTTAAATCCTTACTGATTAAAAGGTGTTCTTACCAATCAAATCCTTAGGCATTATAAGTCGTGTGCTGTGCCTTACAACCTATTTAAGACCAATATCACATTTTTCAAGGGTATTTCCGTTTTGCCTGACTAAGGATAGAGCAATCTGCGTATCCAGTGTGCGGAGCAATCCACATTCGGCTAACAGACAAAACCCAGCATGATCACATTTTCAGATATTTTTCAGATAAGCCCTCGGCAAACTGGACATCCACTGCCTTTGCAGTCGAAAATAGCTCCTTTGGCTTAAAGAATTAAGAAAATTGATAATGAATGCAGTCGTAATTGCAGTGTGCTTAATGTTAGCACTCAGTTTAGCTAGGGTGAATGTGGTTATTGCCCTGACCGTGAGCGCCCTCGTGGCGGGATTGGTAGGCGGAATGGATCTGCACCAAACTATAGATGCCTTTAATACAGGCTTAGGTGGCGGCGCACAAATTGCGCTCAGTTATGCATTATTAGGTGCTTTCGCTGTCGCACTATCGCATTCAGGTTTAACGACGCTGATTTCCAGAAGCATCATTAGTAGCCTTGGACAAGATCCTAATCCCACTAACACTAACTGGGTACGCTGGTTACTGCTGTTATCGCTACTCGTCATGTCGATGGCTTCACAGAATATTTTACCGATCCATATCGCCTTTATTCCGATTTTAGTGCCACCACTCTTACATGTGATGACCAAACTGAACATCGACCGCCGCCTTGTGGCTTGTGTTCTAACCTTCGGCCTAGTCACCACCTATATGATTTTACCGATTGGTTTTGGGGGCATTTTCTTAAATGATATTCTGCTTTCTAACTTAACCAGCAATGGCTTAGCCGCTGCTCGTGAGCAAATTCCGCCAGCCATGTTAATCCCTGCCGCGGGTATGGTCGTAGGGTTACTCACCGCAGTATTCATCAGTTACCGTAAACCTCGGACTTACGAAGAGGCAAAAGTGTTGGTCGCTGAACCTGAAGAAAATCTCAACAAACGCAATATCATCATTGCTGCACTGGCGATATTAGCCACTCTCGTCGTACAACTCGAAACTGACTCTATGATTTTTGGTGCCTTAGTCGGCTTCATGATTTTCAGTTTTTCGGGTGCCTTGAAGCATGTCGCCGACCAAGATATCTTCAACCAAGGTGTGCGAATGATGGCCAATATCGGCTTTATCATGATTTCAGCCGCAGGCTTTGCCGCTGTAGTGAAAGAAACCGGTGAAGTGGGTACGCTTGTGGCCTCGCTTAGTGAGATTATTGGGGATAATAAAGCCCTCGCAGCCTTTTTGATGCTACTGGTTGGGCTACTGATCACTATGGGAATTGGTTCGTCTTTCTCCACCATTCCAATTATCGCGACGATATATGTACCATTGGCATTAAGTTTTGGTTTTTCAGTAGCGGCCACAATCGCGTTAGTTGGCACTGCCGCCGCGCTGGGTGATGCGGGCTCGCCAGCATCAGATTCCACCTTAGGTCCCACTGCAGGTTTGAATGCCGATGGTCAACACGATCACATTCGTGACAGCGTGATACCAACATTTATCCACTACAATATTCCACTATTAGTGTTTGGTTGGATTGCAGCCATGGTGTTGTAAGTGTTATCGCAGATGTTTACATTACCGTATTAGAAAGTAACAACAGCGCGGCATTCTCCGCGCTGTTTTTTATCTCGGGTATTCACTTTTATTGCGGGCAGCTGGTTAACTCAGTGATTCACTCGATAACTCACGTAATAATGAACGTAATAATGAACGTAATAATTAAGATGTCGGGTCAAGTTTGCGACTTCCTTGCTTATTCTTTTTATCCTCATATAACGCTTTATCCGCCGCTTGTAGCACTGCCTCAAAGGAAGCATAATCTTGCGAATCAGCCACACCGCAGGAGACTGTCAGCACATTTAAAAACTGCCGCTCTGCGACCGCCTGACGTAAATGTTCAGCCAACAATAAGGCCCGTTCAAAAGTACAATTAGCCAAGATGACGACAAACTCATCACCGCCGGTTCTGATTAACAAATCATTTTCTCGAAATACACTGCGCATCGCATCAACAATTTGCATGATCGCCATATCCCCGAGTTTATGCCCATAGGTATCATTAATGGTTTTGATTTTGTCGCCGTCCACGCAGATCACCGCATAATGCCCCTTAGTCGCGACATCAAACAGTGTGGTCTCATAGACTTTCTTATTATAGGTTCGAGTAAAAGCATCCAATAACATCGCTTCACTAAACCGTTGGCGCTCAGTATGAAGTTTCCTAAAACGATTGATATTTATTTGAACAAAGAAGATCACGATAGATAACAAAAACCACAGGGGTAAATTCCACACAATGAAACGAAATATACTGATTTTATATGTCAGTGAAGTCATGTTATCTAAATGATTTGTCATCGAATAAAACAAGAACTCCGGCGTCAGTTCAGCCCAAAGGCTATCTGTCGTGATCACCAACTCAGTACCATAATCCGTTTTCTGCAATTCAACATGTTTATTACGCATAAAAACCGACGTCATTAGGGCCGTGTCGGCAATAACATCACCGATGAAATGATTAGGATCATTAGATGATGAAATCGGTGATGCCATCGATAAAATGACTTTCCCACTGACTTCATCTTGATAAGGAATGGATAATACGATTCCATCGGCTAAGGACTCTGGGGTCGCGTCTTTCGCGCAATAGTGCAGACTCTGACAAAACTCATTCGTTGAAGTACGGTCTTTAATCAGCCGCGCTTTTACGTCCTCAGGAATTGGGGTGGCAAAATACATGGCATCACTGCGATAAAGTCCCACATACAGGAATATATCTTCGGCATTGGTCTTTTTACTGGAATAGAGATAATCAAAGTAGCGTAAGACTTGTTCTTCTTCTGCGGAAAGCACTCCCCCTTGCGGCAGCATTAATCTGGAAGGGTCAAGTTGAAAAAGCGCTAAAGAGGATTTATTGAAATCAATAATATCGTGCAGAGATAAGCTTTTACCGAGCAGTTCAATATAACTCGGTGTAAGTTGCTCATTTTTTACAAAAGACACAAAGGATTTATGCTCTCTATCGATTTTAATCGGTAATAGAATAAGTAGGAGTACGACAAACAAGAGGGTCGCAAATTCAAATGATCGACGCAATAATAACCAGTTGAGAGCCGAATTTCCCATAATTCCTCTTAATCCCTGTTCTACCGACAATGTACCTTGCACAAAACGTAAACTGCGATCAATAACATTGCAAAATAAGCCAATAAAAACAACTTCAATAGATAATTATTATTTAGCTTATTCTAAACTTTAGCAGCTTAAGATAAAGTTGTTATTTCTGTATTGAACAAAAACAAAAAGGGAGCCTAGGCTCCCTTACTGACCACATCCGCTCAATTGAGCATCAGCAACTCAGATTATTTAGCAACTTTGGCTATTTAGTACCAAAGATTTTATCGCCCGCATCACCCAGACCTGGCAGGATATAACCTTTCTCGTTTAAGCATCTATCGATAGCGGCAGTATATAATTCAATATCCGGATGCGCCGCTTCTAAGGCTTTAATGCCTTCAGGCGCAGCCACTAGCACTAAGGCCTTAATTGAAGTACAACCGCGCTTTTTCAATAAATCAACGGTCGCAATCATAGAACCACCAGTCGCGAGCATTGGGTCGACAACTAAGGCGATACGCTCGTTCATGTCGCTGGCCAGCTTCTCAAAATAAGGCACTGGCTCAAGGGTCTCTTCATCACGGTAAATACCGACAACTGAGATACGCGCACTTGGAATGTGCTCGAGTACGCCGTCCATCATGCCCAAACCCGCACGTAAAATTGGCACAACAGTGACTTTCTTACCTTTGATTTGATCGACTTCAACCGGACCATTCCAGCCTTCAATCGTCACCGTTTCAGTTTCGAAATCTGCGGTAGCTTCATAGGTTAATAAACTACCCACTTCGGCGGCTAGTTCACGGAAACGTTTAGTGCTAATGTCACCTTCGCGCATTAAACCGATTTTGTGACGCACTAAAGGATGTTTAACCTCGACAACTTTCATTTTTCTCTCCTGCTTATTTTTCGGCGTATTATTTTAGGCAAATTTTTCAGATTCTAGTTGATTTGTTTACTAGGTAAAACAGAAAGTTTTGCCATTCGGTCTAATCGTGAGCTATCTCCCAAGAATAATCCCCAATCGTCTAAGATACCTACTGTGATTTACTATTTTGTGACCAAACTCAAGACCTCTAAAAATAGAATATCTCGCATTCAGACCAAAAAAACTCCGCCGAGGGGCATAAATCCAAATCATGACTTTCGACCCCTAGCACAAGCTGGTAGAATACCGCCGCATAAAATCCAATAACGATGTACCCGAGAGGATCCCTCCGTGAGCACACCTACCCCACTGAGCTATAAAGATGCCGGCGTTGATATTGATGCAGGTAATGCACTGGTAAGTAACATTAAAGCAGCCGTTAAACGTACCCGTCGTCCAGAAGTTATGGGCAACTTAGGTGGTTTTGGCGCCTTGTGTGAAATCCCCACTAAATACAAACAACCGGTTTTAGTGTCTGGCACCGATGGTGTTGGGACTAAATTACGTTTAGCTATCGACTATAAAAAACATGACACTGTCGGCATAGACTTAGTCGCCATGTGTGTGAACGATCTGATCGTTCAAGGCGCTGAGCCACTGTTTTTCCTCGATTACTACGCAACAGGCAAGCTCGATGTTGAAACGGCAACGTCCGTTGTCAACGGCATCGGCGAAGGTTGTTTCCAATCTGGTTGTGCGTTAATTGGCGGTGAAACCGCTGAAATGCCAGGCATGTATGAAGGTGAAGATTACGACCTAGCGGGTTTCTGCGTGGGTGTAGTTGAAAAAGCCGACATTATTGACGGTAGCAAAGTGGCAGCGGGTGATGCGCTTATTGCATTAGCCTCAAGCGGCCCTCATTCAAATGGTTACTCTTTAGTACGTAAAGTATTAGAAGTGAGCCAAGCAGACCCTCAACAAGATCTCAATGGCAAACCGCTAATTGAACATCTACTTGAGCCAACTAAAATTTACGTGAAATCATTGCTGAAACTGATCGCAGCATCAGACGTACATGCAATGGCACACATTACTGGCGGCGGCTTCTGGGAAAACATCCCACGCGTACTGCCAGATAATTTAAAATCGGTTATCCAAGGCGATTCATGGCAATGGCCTGCTGTTTTCAGTTGGTTAATGGAAAATGGCAACATTGCAGAATATGAAATGTATCGCACCTTCAACTGTGGCGTCGGCATGTTAGTCGCGCTGCCAGCCGAGAAAGTGGATGCAGCACTTGCATTACTGGCTGCAGAAGGCGAACAAGCATGGCTTATCGGTGCTATCGCACATCGTGAAGGCAATGAAGAGCAAGTGGAGATCCTGTAATGCCCCAGAGCTGTCGTGTAGTTGTATTAATTTCCGGAAATGGCAGTAACCTGCAAGCGATTATCGACGGTTGCGACGATAATCTGCAGGCCGAAGTTGTCGGAGTCATCAGTAATAAACCCGATGCCTATGGCCTAGTGCGCGCCCATCATGGCGAAATTGATACCAGCTGCGTGATAGCTCACCAAGGTGAATCTCGCTCTGAATACGATGCGCGTTTAATGACAGTGATTGAACAGTACCAACCCGATTTAATCGTGTTGGCAGGATTTATGCGGATCTTAACCGATGATTTCGTGAATCATTACCTAGGTCGCATGATCAATATCCATCCTTCACTGTTACCGAAATACACTGGCTTAAACACCCATCAACGTGCCATTGACGCTAACGACAGCGAACATGGTGCCAGCGTGCATTTTGTCACGCCAGAGCTGGATGCAGGCCCGGTGATTTTACAGGCCAAAGTGCCTGTTTATGAAGACGATACCGCTGATATGCTCGCCGCCCGCGTGCATGAGCAAGAACATGCCATTTATCCGCTCGTGGTGAAATGGTTTAGTCAGCAACGTCTTAACATGCAAAATGGCCAAGCCTATCTCGATGGCAACCTTATCGGCCCAAGCGGTTACGCGCCCGATTAGTTCCACTTGACCGTAAGTTGTACCAATCAAAAAAATAGAGACCTTCGGGTCTCTATTTTTTTAACTATTTTCAACAAAAGCATTGTTTTCTGAGGCAATGTGGCATTAGATAACTTAACGAAAAAGTGATTTTTGATCGGCATGACAAGAGACTATTAGATGAAAAATATTATCTGCGATATCGATGGTGTATTACTGCACGACAATAAACTGATCCCCGGCAGCGACAAATTTATCCAGCGCATTTTAGAGCAAGGCAATCCGTTAGTGATATTGACTAACTATCCCGTACAAACGGGTAAGGATCTGCAAAACCGTTTAAGTGCCGCCGGCATTGATATTCCTGAAGAATGCTTTTACACCTCCGCCATGGCCACCGCCGACTTTTTAAAACACCAAGAAGGCAGCAAGGCCTATGTCATTGGCGAAGGCGCCCTCACCCACGAACTCTACAAAGCAGGCTTTACCATTACCGATATTAACCCCGATTTTGTGATTATCGGTGAAACCCGCTCCTACAACTGGGAGATGATCCATAAAGCGGCAGGCTTCATCGCACGCGGCGCGCGCTTTATTGCCACTAACCCCGATACCCACGGTCCAGCCTACAGCCCTGCTTGTGGCGCACTCTGCTCACCCATCGAACGTATTACCGGTAAGAAACCTTTCTACGTGGGCAAACCGAGCGCTTGGATTATTCGCTCTGCACTTAATCATATCGATGGGCACTCGGAAGACACTGTCATCATAGGCGACAATATGCGTACCGATATTTTGGCGGGCTTCCAAGCAGGGCTTGAAACCATTCTGGTCACTAGCGGCGTGAGTAAACTTGAAGATATCGACAAAGAACCCTTCCGCCCGAACCATGTGTTTGCCTGCGCTGGCGATATAGACGTTGTTTAAACAATTATCTAAACCTTTGTCTAACCCTGCGTAGCCAGTCATCCTTGCCAGTCGCTTAAACATTACCTATGCAACACGCCTCGCCCAAAGGCGTATTGCATAGGGTAAAGCAACATTAAGTAACATATTCGCCTTCTTCTCAGCCTTGTGGCTCACAGCGGCTTGCTTCATGATAAGTCTCGCTTCTGATTGATTAACAGAAATCTAAAATACCTTAATTAAAACAACAGTAGGATTAACCTATGCGACGTCTGTATCCCCTCTGTGCGTTGGCCATGCTCAGTGCCTGTAGTCCGAATGCATCACAGCCTGATGGCAACAGCACTTTGGCTGAACTCAAACCAGTGCAGTTTAATGAAGCGCGCTTTAGAAATGATATTAAAGCCCTGTCATCCGATGAATTTGAAGGTCGTGCGCCCACCACTCACGGTGAAAAACTCACCTTGGATTATTTGACCAAAGCCTTTACAGAGATGGGACTCAAGGGCGCATACCAAGGCAGCTTTTTACAACCTGTGCCTATGGTCAGCTATACCGCAGATGAAGCGCAGCAAGTCACGCTGGCAGGATTACCCTTTAAATACCGAAAAGATCTGGTGCTCAGCAGTCGTCACGATAACGGTGGCATTAACATTGAGAACGCGCCATTAGTCTTTGTTGGCTATGGAGTGAACGCACCAGAATATGGTTGGAATGATTACCAAGATCTCGACATGAAAGGCAAAATTGCGGTGATCTTAGTCAACGACCCCGGCTTTGCCCGCCCTGACTCGGGTAAGTTCAATGGCAAAGCCATGACCTATTACGGCCGCTGGAGCTATAAGTTTGAAGAGGCCAGCCGTCAAGGCGCCCTTGGTGCACTGATCATCCATGATACTGAGCCCGCCTCTTATCCTTGGTCTGTGGTAGAAAATAGCTGGACTGGACCACAGCAAGATCTAGTGCTGAGTAAAGCCGAACAAGATAGCCGCATCCAAGTCGAAGGCTGGCTTACATTGGACGCAGCAACCCAGCTGTTTGATAAAGCGGGTTTATCACTGCCGAGCTTGATGGCGCGCGCCGCCGACAGCCCAATCAATGTCCCCCTTGAGCAAACGGCCAGTATCGCCTTTAAAAATAAAGCCGAATACGCGAATAGCTACAACGTAGTCGCCACGCTCCCCGGCAGCACACAAGCCGACGAGCAGATCCTCTACACCGCCCATTGGGATCACATAGGTAAAGACGAGACGAAAGCAGGCGATCAGATTTACAACGGCGCCATGGACAACGCCTCGGGCACTGCCGGCATTCTCGAGGTCGCCAGACAATTAACCGACAATGCGAATCAAGGCCACGGTTTAGCGCGCTCGGTCACCTTTATTGCCACCACAGGTGAAGAACAGGGCTTACTCGGTTCGCGCTATTACGCTGCCAATCCACTTTATCCTATCGACAAAACCGTGGCAGTGCTAAACCTCGACAGCACCAATATCTACGGCAAAACCAAGGATTTTACGATTGTCGGCAAAGGGAAATCTGAGTTAGAAACTTACCTTATTGATGCGGCGAAACAACAGAACCGCATCGCCATGGGTGAGAAAAATCCCGCTTCGGGCGGTTTCTTCCGTTCAGATCATTTCAGCTTTGCCAAACTGGGCGTCCCAGCGGTCTTTGCCGGCGGCGGTAGCGACCCCGTTGATGAGACCACGGCGGCTTATAAAACCCAGATGCAAGCCACAATGAAAGGCTGTTATCACAATGTCTGCGATGAATACCATGAAGACTGGGATTTGAGCGGCGCGCTGCAAGATTTGCAAATCTACTACCAAGTCACGCGCACATTGGGCAACAGCAAAGATTGGCCGGGATACTATCAAGGCACAGAGTTCAATAGCCTGCGCCCAGCTAAAACGACGCTTGTGACAGATGCAAAATAACAGCTTGTATCAGTGACAGCTTGTGAGAGACGGCTTAGTGAGTAGCCTCTTATTAACGCCCGCTAGACGCACCTGCGAAATAAAGCGGCTGAATAAAACGCCTCCTCCGCCAACCAAAGCACCAAACAAGATTGAAAAGCACGTGAACCATTCACGTGCTTTTTTGTTTTCAGCTCACAAACAATACCGTTATCGCGAAATATACATCCTGCGACACCATTCTGCATAGGCTTATGCCATTGGTTGATGTCAAACTCGACGCATTAATTGATTAAAAATAAAACACTTAAACGAGCCAACTCATTATTTATGGTATTTTTTAGCGGTTTTTCTGTCATCGACACTTTTTCAAAACACATTGTGAATTCCCCAAAACTCCTCACGCCAAATCAGACAATAAAAACAAATAATCAAAAATAACACCAATTTAATGAATTATTCTCAAATAAAAGCATTAAACACAAACATCTAAATCAACAAAAACATCGATAAACAGATAAAACATCAAAAATAGTGTTTGGCAAATACCTAAATTGCTGGCACATTAAACCTCAATTGAGACATCCTCAAATGACAGACAGTGTGGGAGTTGTACTATGTGTTCAATCTTTTCGATTTTAGATATCCAATCTGATGCCAAAGAACTGCGCCAAGTCGCGCTAGAAATGTCTAAGCTCATGCGCCACCGTGGCCCTGACTGGTCAGGTATTTATGCCAGTGATAAGGCGATTCTTGCCCATGAACGTTTAGCGATTGTTGACATTGAACACGGTGCTCAGCCACTGCTAACCGAAGATGGCAGTTTGATCCTTGCGGTCAACGGCGAAATCTATAACCACAAAGAACTGAAAGCCCAGTTAGGCGATAAGTACAGCTATCAAACCAACTCTGACTGCGAAGTGATCTTGGCGCTGTATCAAGAATATGGCACTGAATTTCTTGATAAATTAAACGGTATCTTCGCCTTTGTGTTATATGACAAAGCCCAAGACAGATATCTTATCGGCCGCGATCACATGGGTATCATCCCGCTATACACAGGCCGTGACGCTGCGGGTAACTTCTATGTTGCCTCCGAAATGAAAGCCTTGATGCCAGTGTGTAAAACGGTAGAGGAATTCTTACCGGGCCAATATTTGTACTCAAGCGATGCAGCCGCGGTTAAATACTACACCCGCGATTGGCAAAGCTATGAGGCGGTTAAAGATAACCCAGCCAGCCAAGAAGAATTGCGTGACGCATTAGAAGCGGCGGTCAAGCGCCAATTAATGTCAGACGTGCCCTATGGTGTGTTGCTGTCGGGCGGCTTAGATTCATCGATCATTTCCGCCGTGACGCAAACCTTTGCTAAACGCCGGATTGAAGACGATGGCGAAACCAACGCTTGGTGGCCACAGTTACATTCCTTTGCCGTCGGCCTTGAAGGTGCGCCGGATTTAATCGCCGCCAAAAAGGTAGCCGAAGCGATTGGTACGATTCACCATGAGATCCATTTCACCTTCCAAGAAGGCTTAGATGCGATTAAAGAAGTGATCTATCACTTAGAAACCTACGATGTCACCACCATACGT
Organism: Shewanella sp. SW1; assembly: GCF_025653545.1. Lineage (NCBI taxonomy): Bacteria > Pseudomonadati > Pseudomonadota > Gammaproteobacteria > Alteromonadales > Shewanellaceae > Shewanella > Shewanella sp. SW1. The sequence goes on from NZ_JAKKSG010000009.1 coordinate 22,186, forward strand.
GCTGCCACGCCAATGTATTTAATGGCGCGTAAAATCAAAGCCATGGGCATTAAGATGGTGTTATCGGGTGAAGGTGCTGACGAGCTATTTGGCGGCTATTTATACTTCCATAAAGCGCCAAACGCACAGGCATTCCACGAGGAATTAGTCCGCAAACTCGATAAGCTGCATCTGTTCGATTGTCTGCGTGCCAACAAAGCCATGGCCGCTTGGGGATTAGAAGCCCGTGTGCCTTTCCTTGATAAAGAGTTTATGGATGTGGCGATGCGCATCAACCCTGAAGCGAAAATGTCTAAGGATGGCCGTATTGAGAAACACATTCTGCGTAAAGCCTTTGAGCACAAATTGCCAAAAGAAGTGGCGTGGCGTCAGAAGGAACAATTCAGTGACGGCGTGGGCTACTCATGGATTGACGGTTTGAAAGAACAAGCTGCGGCGCGGGTGGATGATTTACAATTGGCGAACGCGAAATTCCGTTTCCCATACAACACGCCAGAAACCAAAGAAGCCTATTTCTATCGCTGCTTCTTTGAGGAACATTATCCACTGAGCGGCGCTGCAGAAACGGTTCCAGGCGGTAAATCCGTTGCCTGTTCAACGCCAGAAGCACTGGCTTGGGACGAAAGCTTACGCGGTATTATCGACCCATCGGGCCGAGCAGTACGCTCTGTACACACCTCAAGTTATTAATAGCCTAACGTTGAAGGACTAAGTTCATAAATTAGGTTAATGAGCTAGATTGATGAACCGGTTAATACAGCCAACCACAAGCGCTACCCTAGGGTGGCGCTTGTATTTTGATGCTTTTTACTTTTATTGCTTTCTCGCGTACACAATGATGACTTAGCTAAAATACCAAACTAGGCCGACAGCGCACTGAATGGCTTGATTTGAGAGTGAGCTTGAATGTGAGTTTGAGTGTGAGCGTTGGTTTGCACTTGAGTTTGAAAATAAGCATTACTCTGCGTCAACGCCATCGGATCTAAGCTTAAAAACTGCTTTCCAGCACTCAGCCCCGCATGATAATCATGGCGTAAATCCGCATCGGTACTGCCCAGCAATTTACTTTGCAAATTTTCAGCAGCAAAAATCTGCACTATCTCCACATCCTCTGGTGGATTAGCGATAAAGTCCAATTCATCCTGATAGGCTTGTTCGTGCTGCACTAAGTAATCTATGGTTTTCGGACAAAAGCCAGAAACACAAATCCAAGATTTTAATTTGTGAACCCAAGCCGATTGCGCCTGAAAATCCTCGCTCACAGTACGGATCACCACAATTTTGCGGGCACCACGACGATAGGCCTCACGCACAGGTAAAGGCGCTGCTAAACCGCCGTCGAGATAAAAATCACTGTCAATACCTTCGCTTAATGCTGCGCTGTGATCAGAGGCGCCGTTATTACAGGCCTTGTCACTATTACAAGCCTTGTCATTTAGCCAAAGCGTGAGTTTCACTCCTTGTTTATACAAAAATGGTAATGCGCTAGAAGCTTTTAGCAATTCGCGCCACTGGCTTTTACTGCTTGGACTTAAAAAATAACCCTTGCGATCACTGGCATTCGTAGTTGTGATAAGTAACTGCCGATGACCGAGTGAGGCTGTCGCCGCATTAAGATCTAATTTGAACATCCCTTGTCGAGTCTGCTCAAAATACCAATCTAAATCGACCACATTGCCACCAACTAACCCGCGACCGAGTCGATAGAAGCGTTTATGGCGCGATAAACCGCGGATCAAACGTTTGGCATAACCTTTCTGACGGGCCAAAAAACTGCTGAGATTCTGTGAGCCAGCAGAAGTACCAATAAATAAATCAAAGGGATCGAAGCCGTCATCAAGCCAAGCATCGAGTACGCCAGCTGTGAAAATACCGCGCTGACCACCTCCTTCTGCAATCAAGGCCACCTGTGGGCTAGCATTAGATTGAGCGTCTTGGGAGGCTAAATGGCTGACGGCGTGCATAGGAAAACCTTATCGAATAATTCATATAAGGTGAGTCTAAACAAGCTGAATGAGAAAAGATAACGGATAGAAACCATCATCTTAATAGGAAAATACTATTAAGATAGTGTACAAGCATTAGCCGGTGATGATAACGACAGCAAATACTGGCAGAAATAACGGCAGTGATAAGCAAGGTTAGGCAGGTTAGCTTGTTCGTCATCCTTAACGAACAAGCTATTTTCACATCAAGGCATTAAAACTTATGACTCAGTTCAAGGGTGATATTGCGCGGCTCACCGGGGAAATGGCCATTACGTTCGCTAAACCCACTGACGGCATATTCTTTGTCGAAGATATTTTTAAGATTTAAACGAACTTGAGTTTGATCCCACTGAGTCGTCCAGCTCATGTCAAAAATCGTATGGGGCTTCACTATTTGACCATCGAGGCTGAACTGCTCGCCCACATAATCCATACCAAAGGCAATCGCCGAATCGAGTGCATTGATATCGTAACGGGTCCATATCCCCGCTTGATGACGGGGCGCATTGGCAAAGTGCTTACTGTCGAAGGTGTTGGTTAAACTGCCGTTCGTCACCCCTTTAACCACTTCAGTCTCGTTATAGGCATAGTTTGCTGTGACGGTCAGGTTATCGGTTAAATCCCCCACCAGCGTCCATTCAAGGCCTTGACTGTGTACTTCACCCAAATTAAGTAAAGCGGGAATGCCATCGTCATCGCCAGTATTTAAAGGGTTAGCTTGAGCGACATTTTGTTTTTCAATGCGATATACGGCGAGCGTGGTCATAAACTGGCCATCAAGCCACTCATTTTTCATCCCAAGTTCAATTTGATTACCCGTTTCTGGATCGAGGAAACCGTCAGCAATATCTTGTGCTTGATCGGTTAAAGATGCTGGATTGAAGCTCTCTGAGTAATTCAAATAAAAGGACATTGAATCGATTGGGCGATAATTAAGCCCTGCCCTTGGCGTTATCGCGTTATCGCTGAAGGAGAAACCGGTCTTTTTATCATAATCGTCAAACTGGCTGAAACGCAGACCGGCAATCAATGACCACTGTTCATTAAAGTGCAAGTGTTCCTGCACATAAAGGCCAAAACGGTTAGCACGGGTACCGTCGGTATCCATGTCTTTTAATTGATAGGTACTAGGATCCGTCTCACCATAGTTAAGGTCAAAAATATTTAGGTTACCCACGCCTTCCTTGCTGGTCGCGAGCTTGTAATGGTACTCGGTTTCCACATAGTGATAATCGCCACCGAACAGGAACTCATGTTCAAAACCTAAGGCATCGAATGCATAAACAAAATCATTGGTTAAACTGATTTCATCATTTGCCCGTGCTTGCACTCGGTATTCACGCTTAATGGTGCCATCTGCACTATTGGCTTTACCATCACCATTTACATCGACCCAACCTCTCGATTCATGATATTGCTGCGTGGAATCATTATTCAGATAGCGGATCTGCGTCTTGACCGAGAAATTATCGGTAAATTGATGATCGAGAATCGATTGCAGCACCAGCGCATCCATCTTCTGGAAGTCACTCTTCTCATTGGCATTATAGGATGGCGCAACGAGGAAGTTACCGTCATTATCGACAGGCACGCCGCGCAATCGATTGCCGCCTAAATCCTGCTTAATAATATCGAAAGTGGTGGTGAGCTTAGTATCATCACTGATTTCGTAGAGTAACCCACCCGCCACTTCGGCATTTTGGCTATCTGCATTATTGCGAAAGCTATCTTCCTGCTGATAATAGGCGCCAAAACGATAGGCAAGATTTTGGGTTAAGCCGCCAGTGAAATCCAGCGAGCCCCCCATCATGTCCTCGCTGCCCGTGCTTAAGGTCAGCTCTTTGCTCTCGACAAACGTCGGTTTTTTAGTGACATAGTTAATCATGCCGCCAGGTTCACCGCCGCCATAGAGTGCCGATGCAGGGCCTTTTAACACTTCAACCCGCTGCACATTAAAGAGTTGTGGCACAGAAAATCCCGAATAGGGATCGCCCCTTACCCCATCATAAAAAACGTTGGCATCGTCGCGGAAACCGCGAAAGGTCACGCCGGAATAACTAAACTCACTCATACCCGCGATTGAGCGGTATAAATCGGTAATATTGCGTGCCGCTTGGTCAACGATTAACTGCTCGGTCAGCACTTGCACCGACTGCGGCAATTCCATCACATTAATCGCCGTCTTAGTGCCAATCGTGGTTTCTTTATCGACGTACATTTGCATCGCGCGGCCATGGACGGCAATACGCTCAGGTGCTGCGAGTTTTATCTCCTCATCGGTCGTGGCTTGAGTCGGTGCAGGACTTGCAACAGATGAACTCGTAGACAAGGTCTGCTGTGGAGCCTCTTTATCGAGTACAGTTTCAGCGGCGAATGTCGACTGATGTTGAGCGAGTGCAAGTGCAATTAATGAGTAGGCGAAACGAGTCTTCACAGAATGTCCCCAGCGCGAGCGCATAAAAATGGCATAAACCAAAGGGTTTACAAATGTATTCAAACGAATTGGCCGTCATTATAAAGAATGATTTACGAATGACAATAATTATCATTTGAATTTACACAATTGTGAAACGCGTTTAATAAATCATCGACATCAACCCACATAATCCTTGTTATGTTTGGTTATGACTCAAACAAAGGAACGTCAATAACACAGACCTTCGATGAAAGTTTTAATGTGGAATAAGAAAGAGACGCACAGCATCAAGCTGAGCATTTGTGTGTAACCTAATAAAAACAAAAAGTTAAATATTTAAACGATATAAAAACCAGCGACAGTGCGCTGGTTTTTGGCTATTGTTGAGCTGTGCTTAAGCAAGGGCTTCACTCAGCCTATAAGGTGAATGCTTAAAAGATTGCTTCATCCAATTGTGTGAGCATTTCACTCGCCTGCTCGATTTGCTTACGCAGACTGCGACCTTGTACCGCCCAGTAAGCCATGTAGAAATCGGCCGTTTTCAATTTAGCTTGGTAAAATGCGGTTTCTTCAGTGCCCTGCTCCAGCGCCGCTAATGCCACCGCGGCACTTCTGGCCCACATCCACGCCAGTGCAGTCACGCCGAACAACTCCAGATAAGCCATAGACGCTGCGCCGATAATGTCTGGATTGGTCGCCGCATGGGTCGCTAAATAACCACTGGCCTTTTGCAAATCACCCGCACAATCCATTAAACCACTCACGTAAGGTTGAATCGCCGCATTCGTGCTATGTGACTTAATAAACTCTGTCACTAACGCCGACCATTGCTGCATCGCCGCGCCGCGGTCGCTAAGCAGCTTACGTCCCACTAAATCCAATGCCTGAATACCGTTAGTGCCTTCATAAATCAGTGCAATACGGCTATCACGCACAAATTGCTCCATACCCCACTCATGAATATAACCATGCCCGCCAAACACTTGCTGTGCATCGACACAGGCATTAAAACCACGGTTAGTAATAAAACCTTTCACCACTGGCGTGAACAGTGCCGCTAATTGGGAGGCAACTTTGGCTTTGACGGGATCGGTATGACGCTCAGCTTCATCTAGCCACAAAGCTTGTTGTCCAACTAAGGCTCTTGCGCCTTCATTAAAGGCTTTTTGCGACAGCAACATGCGGCGCACATCGCCGTGAACCAAAATCGGATCGGCGGCTTTTTCTGGGGCTTTGGCGCCACTTAAGGCGCGGCTCTGTAATCTGTCTTTGGCATAGGCTAGCGCATTTTGATAGGCAATCTCAGAGACACCCAGCCCTTGCACGCCCACGCCTAAACGCGCTTGGTTCATCATAGTAAACATAGCTCGCAGTCCTTGGTGCGGCTCGCCGACAAGCTCACCCAGCGCAGCTTCAAATACCATCACACAAGTTGAGTTACCGTGAATGCCCATCTTATGTTCAAGGCCACTGGCATATAAAGTGTTCGGCGCGCCTAAACTACCATCGTTATTCACTAATACTTTAGGCACGGCGAACAAAGATATGCCCTTCACGCCTTCAGGTGCATCGGGCAAACGGGCTAATACGAGGTGCACTATGTTGTCGGTGAGTTGGTGATCGCCTGAGGAGATAAAAATTTTCTCGCCGGTAATAGCAAAAACACCTTCGGATACTGGCACGGCTTTGGTGCGTAATAAGGCTAAGTCAGTACCGGCGTGGGACTCGGTCAAATTCATGGTCCCAGTCCATTCACCGCTAACCAGTTTACTCAAATATTTTTGCTTGAGCGCATCACTGCCGTGGGCATGGATGGCGGCATAGGCGCCATGGGTCAAACCAGGATACATGGCAAAAGCCATGTTAGTTGCCGTTTGTATCTCAGTGGCAAAAATCCCCACCACTTCGGGTAAACCTTGGCCGCCATATTCAGGATCGCAGGTCAGCGTCGGCCAGCCATTATCAACAAACTGCCGATAGGCGTTATCAAATCCTTCCGGTGTAATCACCTTACCATCGACCAACTTACAGCCTTGCAGATCGCCGACACTATTGAGCGGTAACATAACTTCAGTACTAAAGTCGGCCATACCTTGCAGGATCGCATCGACAAGATCTGGATCGATTTCATCGAACCCCTTAAGTGCATCTTGCTGATAAATATGTAACATTTCATCGAGGATAAATTGATAGTCGCGCAGCGGCGCTTGATAAACTGGCATAATCGCTTCCCTTTTCTTGTTAGACTGCAACTCAACTAAGTGATCTGACCACTTTGGTGCTCTGACCACTTTAGCTAAATCTGCCGAAAAAGAAAGCACCTCAGTATCCGCCACAGACTTTTGTTTACACAAACGAACAGCGAAACCGTAAATTGATCGCAACAAAGCCTTATGTTATCGCGGAAAACTTTGTAAGCTAACTGCCTGTTTTTCTGATATGTCAGCAGAGTTAAGGATATTGTTACTATGGGTTCTGTCACTACTAAAAAGCACGCCAATGGGCTCGATTATGTCGAAGTGAATACGGCGTTATGTCAGGCAAGAATTTTTTTGCAGGGCGCGCAAATAGACTATTTTCAACCCGTAGGCAAACCACCTTTGCTGTGGGTTTCATCGGCTGACGATTATCAACCCGGTAATGGGATCCGTGGCGGAGTACCCGTATGCTGGCCTTGGTTTGGCATGAGCAGTGAAGCGAACTTTCCCCAACACGGTTTCGCCCGTACCCGCATTTGGGCGCTGGAATCGGTAGAAATGCGTAATCAGTTAGTGGATTTACGTTTTAGCTTAAAGATCAGTGAGCAAGATAAAATTTATTGGCCGCATAACACTGAGGTCAGCGTGTTATTCACCCTAGGCGACACCCTAAGCATTAGTCTTGTGAATACCAACTTAGACGATGAAACCGTGACGCTTACCCAAGCGCTGCACAGCTATTTCCCGATTGAGGATATCCACCAACTCAAAGCCAGCGGTTTTAGTGGCTCAAAATACATCGAATTTGCCGAGGGGCCTTATCCACAAACCACTGATGAAGTGCGCTTTGATCGCGAGACAGATCGTGTCTATACCGAACTCGGCCCAGTGCAATTATTGCATACGCCGCAGGGGATAATTGAAGTCAGCCGCGATAACAGTCAATCAGCGGTATTATGGAATCCATGGATTGAAAAGTCACAACGCCTTGGCCGGTATAATCCAGAGGATTATCTGACCATGGTCTGCCTAGAAGCGGCCAATGTGTTAGAAGATAAAGTCGTGCTTGCCCCAGGTGAAACTCACAGTTTAGTGACCCATATTCGCTGGAAAGACTAACGATTAAATATCCTAGCTCTTAATGTCCTAGTCAAAAAACGATACACACAAAAATGCCCAGTCCTATTTGCCAACGCAATCGGGACTGGGCATTTTTATCACTGCAAAACCAGAGTTTTTATAAGCCTATTTAGCTGATTTCTCTAAGCGCGACAGTAAGCTAGACGTATCCCAACGGTTACCGCCCATGCCCTGAACTTCTGAATAGAATTGATCCACCAAAGCGGTCAATGGCAAGTGTGAACCATTGCGGCGGGCTTCTTCTAAGGCGATGCCTAAGTCTTTACGCATCCAATCGACGGCAAAACCAAAATCATAGCTTTGGCCCCACATCGTCTTGTAGCGATTTTCCATCTGCCAGCTTTGCGCCGCGCCTTTGCTGATCACTTCAATGACTTTCTCGCCATCGAGTCCCGCTTTACGGGCAAATTGCAGCGCTTCCGCCAAACCTTGCACCACACCCGCGATACAAATTTGGTTCACCATCTTAGTTAACTGACCTGCACCAACCTCACCTAAACGCTCGGCGCAGCGGGCAAAGGCTTCAATCACAGGTTTAACACGGGCAAACACAGCTTCATCGCCGCCGACCATCACAGTCAAGGCGCCATTTTCAGCGCCCGCTTGACCGCCAGACACGGGCGCATCGAGGAAATCAATGCCCTTTTCGGCTAAGACTTTGGCAAGCTCACGAGCGACATCGGCCGAAGCCGTAGTATGGTCAACCAGCACAGTGCCCTTTTCCATCCCATGAATAACGCCATCACAGCCTAATACCACTTCACGCAGGTCGTTGTCATTGCCCACGCAAGTAAACACAATATCTTGCCCCTCTGCCGCTTCCTTTGGTGTTGGACAGCAGCGACCACCATAGGTGTCGACCCAAGTTTGTGCCTTGGCAAAAGTGCGATTATAAACAGTGACCTCATGGCCTTTGTTCAGTAAATGCCTCGCCATGGGATATCCCATTACGCCTAAACCAATAAATGCGACTTTTGCCATGAGCTGATCCTTAAATAGATAAACAAGTGAATCGATTCAAAATAGTGGCCGCAGTTTAACATTCATCAACGGTAACGTCAGAGTGAAATCGGAGCGAGTGATAAACGCACTTTTCGCTAGAAACAACAAAGGCGCCTTAAGCGCCTTTGCTGATTTAATTTATGGGGCTATTTCACCACATGGGCTTCCATTTCGGCGCCAATCTTTTTACGCATTTCCATCAAGCGCAGTGCAGAATCCCGCAAATGAATATCATGTTCCGTCTGTGGTATCCACTCAGGCACAGGCGTAGGTAGGCCATCTTCATCAACTGCTACCATGATCACAATACAATGGGTAGTGAGATGACGCTCAGAAACTTTAGGATCGCCCGCTCGCACATCGATACCGATATGCATAGAAGTTTTACCCGTATAAATCACTTTTGCGCTGACTTCAACGATATTGCCCACCAAAATGGGTTGCACAAAACGAATACCGCCCGCATAAGCAGTAATACAATATTTACCGCTCCAGCCCGCTGCACAGGCATAGGCCGCGAGATCGATCCACTTCATCACAGCACCGCCGTGAACTTTACCACCAAAATTCACATCCGCAGGCTCTGACAAAAATCTCAGGGTACTTTGTCTATCTATACCAGCCATATAACCTCAACTTATTCAGCCACTGTGGCTCAATGTTTCGTGCAATAGGCTGAGTTTACGATAGAAAGCCCCATTAGCGTAAAAATAATTACGATTGACCTCGTCAAAAAATTCGATTTAACCAAAGTGGCTAATAAGCACGCAGCAAAGCAATAAACTCGGCAACGCTAAACGATAAATCCATAGTTGAAGTTCACTACTGACGAAACGCGTACCCTTAGCAAAAGTGTAAACGCCTAAGCCAAACATAAAGAAACCAAGCACTTCGAGGCCCGAAGACATATTGCTATCGCCACCGACGTTAATCGCCGTCACCAATAAGGCAAACCAAACCACCACGTAAGCAGCGATTGCTAAGGTAAAAGTCTTGATCCCAATGTCCATGTTTGGATGCCACACTTTAAACTCACCGCGGATCAATTCGGTCAGATTGGCAGTTAATGCGCCAATGAGGGGAACAAGCGGGATCACCGCGGGATTTAACATGACACACTCCATTAAGATTGAATATGTCTGTCATTATCTGTGGTCACTAGAATTAAACAAGCTTGATGAACAAATGTTAACACTATGGATATCATACAGTTAGAAAGTGACATCTATCACAATAAAGCCATAAGATAACGGAGTTCAACTCACATGAGCAATGAATTTGACCCATAAAAAATGCGCCCTCAGGCGCATTTTTTCACTGTGTTTTACACCATAAATGCGTGTTTTACACTTTCTTGAACAGTAATGAACCGTTAGTCCCACCAAAACCGAAGGAGTTACACAGAGCGTAATCCATCTTCACGTCACGGGCTGTATGGGCAACAAAATCTAAGTCACAACCTTCGTCTGGATTATCCAAGTTGATGGTTGGCGGTACGGCTTGGTCACGCAGTGCTAGCAAAGTGAAAATCGCTTCAACTGCACCTGCAGCACCTAAGAGGTGACCCGTCATCGATTTAGTCGAGCTAACCAGTACTTTATAGGCGTGATCGCCAAATACAGACTTAACCGCTGCCGCTTCTGCTTTATCACCCGCAGGCGTCGACGTACCGTGGGCGTTGATATAGCCAATTTGCTCCAGTGATAACTTAGCGTCATTAATGGCATTGACCATAGCCGCAGCAGCGCCAGCACCGTCGCTTGGAGGCGATGTCATGTGGAAAGCATCACCGCTCATACCAAAACCGACTAACTCGCCGTAAATGGTCGCACCGCGCGCTTTAGCGTGTTCGTACTCTTCCATCACCATCACACCAGCGCCATCACCGATCACAAAACCATCACGGTCTTTATCCCATGGACGGCTCGCCGCAGTCGGATCGTCATTGCGTGTCGATAATGCTTTCGCTGCACCAAAACCTGCCACGCCTAAAGGAGAAGTGACATCCTCAGCACCGCCGGCAACCATCACGTCTGCATCACCATAGGCAATAGTACGCGCCGCGAAACCGATATTATGCACGCCCGTAGTACAAGCGGTCGTCACGGCGAAATTTGGCCCTTTCATGCCAAACATGATCGACAAGTGGCCCGAAATCATATTGATAATGGTACTAGGTACGAAAAAAGGAGAAACCTTACGCGGGCCACCATTCATCAATGCGCTGTGACCTTGTTCAATCAACCACATACCGCCCATACCCGCACCAATAGCAGTACCGACACGACCAGGGTTTTCTTTACTCATGTCCAGACCTGAGTCTTGGATAGCTTGGATGCCAGCCGCCATACCGTATTGAATAAAGAGGTCCATCTTACGGGCGTCTTTTTTCGTTACGTATTGCTCAACATCGAAATCTTTTACTGAACCACTGAAACGAGTGGTAAATTCACTGGCATCAAATTTGGTTATCGGTGCAATACCACTCTTACCCGAAAGCAAAGCCTTCCAAGTAGTATCGACAGTATTGCCCACTGGAGTTACTAACCCCAAACCGGTTACCACTACACGACGTTTAGACACGGCAGTCACCTTTAAATGCTAATTTGTTAATTCAGATAGAGGACACAGGGTTTTCTATCATTAGACAATTTCTTAAATAACGTTTATTTAGAAAAATTCGCCAATCTGCGGCGAGCATCTCGTGGATAACAATTAAAACACGATCCAGAGACGATTGAATGGCACGGAGGCAGAATTTGACGGGGGTAAAACAAAAACAGGCGGCAAAAATGCCGCCTGTCTTCAAGAATTCAGAATTACTGATTCTTAGAAACGTAGTCGATCGCTGCTTGAACAGTAGTGATCTTTTCAGCTTCTTCATCAGGGATCTCGGTATCAAACTCTTCTTCCAGAGCCATAACCAACTCAACAGTGTCCAGAGAATCTGCACCCAGATCGTCAACGAAAGATGCCGCTGGCTTAACGTCTTCTTCTTTAACGCCCAGTTGCTCTACAATGATTTTCTTTACACGTTCTTCGATGTTGCTCATTAGTTTTCTTTCCTATTCAAATTACGCACTTGCGTAAGATTGCGAGTAGTTTATTAGATTTGGCTGACAATGCAAGCTTAGTTTTCGTGGTCTAACCACGAAATTTCACTATCAATTGATACAGATCACTACTCAGTTGCGACAGAAATCCCTGCCATTCGCCCTTAAACCATGTACATGCCGCCATTCACATGCAAAGTTTCGCCTGTGATGTAAGCGGCTGAGTCCGAGGCCAAAAAGAGCACTGCATTGGCAATTTCTTGCGCTTGCCCTAATCGTTCCATCGGAACCTGTGACATGATAGCTTTTTGCTGCTCTTCGGTCAGCTCATCTGTCATATCGGTCTGGATAAATCCAGGAGCGATAGCATTAACTGTAATTTGACGAGATGCAACCTCTCTTGCAAGAGATTTTGTAAATCCAATCAAACCCGCCTTTGCTGCCGAGTAGTTAACTTGACCTGCATTGCCCATGGTGCCTACCACTGAACCGATATTGATGATTCGGCCAAAGCGCTTTTTCATCATGGTACGCATCACAGGTTTTGACAGTCTAAATAACGATGTCAGGTTGGTGTCGATAATATCCTGCCATTCATCATCTTTCATCCGCATCAGCAGATTATCACGGGTTATACCCGCGTTGTTGACTAGAATATCAACATCACCCGCTTTTTCTTTGATCGAGGCGAATAAATGTGTAACAGATTCACTATCTGTGACATTAAGCACTAAACCAAAACCTTTGTCACCCAGATATTCTTGGATCGCCGCAGCGCCCTTCTCACTGGTTGCGGTTCCAATAACCACTGCACCCGCTTCGACCAGTGTCTCAGCGATCGCACGGCCAATACCGCGGCTCGCACCGGTCACCAAAGCCACTTTGCCTGTTAAATTCAGGTTGAAACTCATATAAACTCCTTACTCAGTTAATGCTGCTAATGAAGCAACATCATTAACCGCTTGGGCTGATAGTGATTTATTAATTCGTTTTGCTAATCCTGTCAATACTTTACCAGGACCACATTCCACCAGTTGGGTAATGCCTTTTTGGGCCATTAGCTCAACCGTTTCGCTCCAGCGGACAGGACAATATAACTGACGCACTAACGCATCTTTAATGTCATCAGCAGAGGTGGGTGATGCCACATCAACGTTATTAATCACTGTAATTGTTGGGGTATTAAACTGTACATCGTTTAATGCCACGGCCAGTTTATCCGCCGCAGGTTTCATTAATGCGCAGTGTGATGGCACGCTGACAGGTAGAGCCACCGCCATTTTAGCGCCCGCTGCTTTACAAGCTGCTGCAGCGCGCTCAACTGCGTCTTTTTGACCTGCAATGACCACTTGACCAGGACTGTTAAAGTTAACTGGACTCACCACGTCACCTTGAGCCGCTTCGGCGCAGGCATTAGCGATACTCTCGTTGTCCAAACCGATAATCGCATACATAGCACCCGTGCCAGCTGGTACCGCTTGCTGCATCAGTTGACCACGTAATTCCACCAACTTAATCGCGTCTTTAAAATCCATCACACCCGCGCAAACTAAAGCAGAATACTCGCCTAAACTGTGACCCGCGAGTATAGCTGGCATAGGTTTGCCTGAAGCCACGTAGGTACGCCAAATCGCCACGCTCGCCGCTAATAGGGCTGGTTGAGTTTTATCGGTTTCATTTAAGCTTTCAACAGGACCTTGCTGAACCAATGCCCACAGATCATAACCTAAGACGTCACTCGCCTCAGCAAAGGTCTGTCCAACAACAGCATAAGATTCGGCAAGCTCGGCTAACATGCCTAGGGCTTGTGAACCTTGGCCCGGAAATACAAAAGCAACATTTTCCATATTCAAATTACCTATGGCTAACTTAATTTATTGAAAAATCATGTGGAACACACATGTAGAACTTAGAAACGAATGAGCGCACTGCCCCACGCAAATCCAGCACCAAAGGCCTCAAGCAGCAGTAGTTGTCCGCGCTGAATACGGCCATCACGTACGGCTTCATCCAATGCAATGGGCACTGACGCAGCAGAAGTATTACCGTGTTTAGCTAAAGTCAATACGACTTTCTCAAGACTCATATCGAGCTTTTTAGCGGTAGCATTGATAATTCGGAAGTTGGCTTGATGTGGCACTAACCAGTCAATTTCTGACTTATCGATATTGTTAATGCGCAGCGTCTCAGTCACCACATGGGACAATTGAGTCACAGCCACTTTAAAGACATCGTTGCCTTTCATGGTCATAAAACCGACCGCTTCAGAAGTTTCGCCTTTACGTGGTGGGAAAGCGCATTTCAATAAGTCACCTTGGCGACCGTCGGCATAAATGTGGGTCGAAATGATCCCTGGTGTTTCGGATGCGCCTATCACAACCGCGCCCGCACCATCACCAAATAAAATAATCGTTGAACGATCTTCTGGCTCACATAAGCGAGACAGTACATCGGCACCAATCACTAATACTTTTTTAGCCGCGCCCGTTTTTACAAATTGATCGGCAACAGATAAAGCATAAACAAAGCCTGAACACGCCGCGGCGATATCAAAAGCTGGAATGGTATGCACGCCAAGCATGGCTTGAATTTCACAGGCCGCAGCCGGAAAAGCATTGGGAGCACTGGTGGTGCCGCAAACGATCATGTCTAAATCTGATGCTTCTATGCCAGCCATCTCTAGCGCTTTTAATGCCGCTTGGTAGCCCATAGTTGAAACGGTTTCATCGAAAGCCGCAATGCGACGTTCTGATATACCTGTACGTTCAACAATCCATTGGTCAGTGGTTTCCACCATTTTTTCCAAATCTTGATTGCTACGCACCTGCACCGGTAGATAACTACCAGTTCCGAGAATTTTTGTATGCATAAGGAGGGATCAGTTATTTATATCTAAAAGAATCGACTCCAAACGATCTTTTATCATTTCAGGGAGTCGACGTTGAGCTTCCGTTACTGCCAAACTAATTGCTTGTAAATAGGCAGTTTCATCCGCGTTTCCATGGCTTTTTACAACTATTCCGCGCAATCCTATCAGACTTGCACCGTTATAGTGGTCGGGGTTCATCTGACTAAGGACCGCCTGGATACGAGGGGCGATAAGTTTAGCCAGAAAACGAACGAATAAACCTTGGGTTAGTCCCCGTTTTAACTGATGTACTAATAACTTGGCAATACCTTCTGAGGTCTTGAGCGTGATGTTACCCACAAACCCATCACAAACAATCACATCCACATTACCGGAATAGATTTCATCCCCTTCGATAAAACCAGTGTAATTGATTTGTTCTGTGTGTTGCAGCAACTGCGCGGCTTGCTGAACTTGGTCATTACCTTTAATTTCTTCAACGCCCACATTGAGCAAGGCGACTTTTGGCCGAGATTTCTTATCTACCGCTTCGCACAGGACTGAGCCCATCACGGCAAATTGAAATAAGGTTTCCGAGTCACAGGAAATATTCGCGCCCAAATCCAACAAATAAACCGGTTTTTGAGTCACCGCAGGTAAACAACTGACTAATGCTGGTCGATCAACACCAGGCAAGGTCTTCAGCAATACTTTCGCCATTGCCATCAGCGCCCCTGTGTTACCGGCACTCACACACGCTTGTGCGCGGTCGTCACGCACTAACTCAATAGCCAATCGCATGGAACTGTTTTTACGTGTACGCAAGGCATGCACAGGCCTATCGGACATACTAACGACTTCATCGGTATGAATGATTTCTGTGCGCGAAAGTAAACTCGCTTCGGCTTGACGTAGATAGACATCAATTTCAGTCTTGTCACCGACTAAAATGATTTTAAGAAAAGAATGTAATTGTAGTGCCCGCAAGGCTGCAGGCACCGTGACGTGGGGGCCATGATCACCACCCATTGCATCTAACGCAAGCGTCAGATTCGTCATTAGGAAACCAACAAATTACTTGTTGATTACCTTTTTACCGCGATAGAAGCCATCTGCAGTCACATTGTGACGCATATGGATTTCACCGCTGGTAGCGTCTACAGACAGCTGAGCAGTGCTCAGTGCGTCATGTGAACGGCGCATTCCGCGCTTTGAACGTGATTTTTTGTTCTGTTGTACAGCCATTGGCCTGTCTCCTCGATTACTTGCTCTTCAGTTTTTCTAACACTGCAAACGGATTTGGACGCTCCTCTTGAGCGGGTTCTATCTCGCCTACAACCATGTCTTTAGATCCTGCACTGCAATCAATTTCTTGATGCATTGGGATTATCGGCATAGCGACTATCAATTCATCTTCGATCAATTGATGTAGACGCACTTCGCCAATTTCATTGCACTCAATTGGGTCATACGCATCCGGGAGCTCATCGATTTCTGCTTTAGTCCGACATGGACCAAAACAAAACTCGACCGTAACCTCAGTGGTAAATAGTGTCATGCAACGTTGACATATCAGAGTGAGCTCCGTCACAGCCTTCCCTTTCAGGTAGACTATCCCCTGTAAATCTACGCCACATTCAAGCGACACTGCCACATCGGAACAGTCGCCGGCACATAACTCAGTTAATCTTTTCAGTTGCACACCAGGAACAACGCCCTGATAAACTAGGCGACTCGAGGCGGCGCGAAATGGATCAATTGAAACCGGTATCTTTACTGTTTGCATAAGGCGCGCATATTATAGTTTGAAAACGCTAGAGTCAAAGAAAAAATACTAACTTAAGTCCCAGTTTGCGACTTAAGCCTTTCCCTTGCCCCAACATTGAAATTGACGGAAGCGAAATAGTACCCAAGCATGAAGCCGCATACAAGCGCAAGCCGACTAAAATAGTCGCATTCATTGAAAAGAAACCGTAAAAGACGAAACTCTTGCACTCTCCCGCATTGATTGGTCACAATATGAGTCACTCTTTTGCGGATATCTCATTATGCCAACCCCATTAATCTTAGCTTCGACGTCTATATATCGACAATCTTTACTGCAAAAACTCGGGTTACCCTTCGAATGCTGCAATCCTAATATTGACGAAACGGCGTATCTCGAAGAATCGGCCCATGCTTTAGTGCTGCGATTAGCCAAAGCAAAAGCCGTCGCGGGGGCAGAACAATTCCCCGATGGTCTGATTATTGGTTCCGATCAAGTTGCCGTCATTAATGGCAAGATTATCGGTAAACCCCATCATTTTAATAATGCCGTCGCGCAGCTCACTCAAGCCTCAGGCAAGGCCATCACCTTTTATACTGGTCTTGCACTCTATAATGCCAAAACTGGCGCTATGGCCGCTGAGGTTGAACCCTTTACGGTTCATTTTAGGCACCTTAGCCATTCGCAGATTGTGGCCTACATAGAAAAGGAAGAGCCTTATTATTGCGCAGGGAGTTTTAAGAGCGAAGGTTTAGGTATCGCGTTATTTACAGCGCTCGAAGGTCGCGATCCCAATACCTTAGTTGGCTTACCACTGATATTACTGACGGAAATGCTGTTAGCCCAAGGTGTAGACGTTCTCGCTTAAACGTTTACCAAGGCTTTGCTCTATTTGCTCAGTTTATTGAATCAATGACGCGCATCAAAAATACCGAGCTACTGAGTCGTTTCATCGACGAGAAGATGAGACGTAAATAAAAGTGATAAGGAAGTCTCATGCGCAGCGGCATGTATTGCCGCTCCAGCATTAAATAGCAGTGTTAGAGGTATTGCAGTAATTGCTTTGGTGAATCTATCAAGGCGATAGGTTTTGCCCGCAGCAACTTTTCGGCACTGTGAGCGCCATAGGTCACGCCAACGCTATCAATCCCAGCATTGGCCGCCATGGTTAAATCCAGCAGAGAATCACCCACCATTAAGGCTCTGTTCGGTGCTATATTCAATTCTTTCAGCAAGCTTGAGATCATTTCAGGGTGGGGTTTGCTGTGCACTTCATCGGCGCAGCGTGACGCAACAAAGTATCGACCTAAGCCTGTTTGCTCAAAGACGCGATCAAGTCCCGCACGGGCTTTACCAGTTGCGACGGCTAACTTATAGCCTTGGCTATACAAGTCATCGATTAATGCAGGAGTTTGTACAAACAAGGGCGTTGGCGTGGTGTCTAAATGCAAATATTGTACTTTAAACTCAGCGCGCATCTGCTGATATTGATCATCTTCGCCTTGGCTAAATGCATTTTTAGGATGCTGCTGATGCTGAGAATTGGCAGAAGAAGCGCTGAGATTGAGCCCGTGTGGAAATAGGACTCGCAGCGCTTCTGTCATAGAAAGACCAATAATATCGCGAATGTCACTTTCAGTTGGGATAGGTAACTGCAATGCCTTAGCCATATTTTCAATACAAGTGATAATTTTACCGATGGAATCCATCAGAGTGCCATCCCAATCGAAAATCACTAAATCGTATTGCTTTATCTTCATCCTTGAAACCTATCCCCGTCGATTACGCACGCTTTAACTTATCGAGTAATTGCGACAAATTTTCATCTAAAGGCGCTGAAACCCGCATCACTTCATCATTTTCTGGATGAATGAACATCAATTCAGCAGCATGTAAAAAGAGTCGAGTTAAACCTAATGCACGCATGCTATCGTCAAACCCTTGCTCGCTGTACTTATCATCACAGGCGATAGGATGGCCAGCAAATTGGCAATGCACCCGAATTTGATGAGTACGTCCAGTGACAGGGCTTGCCTTCACTAAAGTACAACCTTGGTAACGCTGCATAATTTTAAAGCGCGTTTCTGAAGGTTTACCCTCCGCATTAACACGCACAATGCGCTCACCGGATTTAAGAGTGATTTTCAATAAAGGCTGTTTAACGGCTTTATCTTGAGCAGACCATTCCCCTTTAACTAAGGCCAAATAGTCTTTCTGCATCTTTTTATATCGAAGCTGATCATGCAGATGTTTAAGCGCGCTACGTTTTTTCGCCACCAACAACACGCCCGAAGTATCTTTATCGAGACGATGTACTAGCTCTAAAAACTTTTGTTGAGGACGCAGTGAACGCAATGCTTCAATCACACCGTAATCGACTCCACTACCACCATGCACGGCAATGCCAGCAGGTTTATTCAGCACGATCAAATGATTGTCTTCATGCAAAATACGATCTTCGAGTTGCGAGACTTTACTTAAGTTCGCCGATGGTGCGGTACGGTTATCCGGCTCTGCCACGCGGACTGGCGGAATACGTACTATGTCGCCAATCTGCAACTTGTACTCGGGTTTGATGCGTTTCTTATTCACTCGAACCTCGCCCTTGCGGACAATGCGATAGATCATGCTTTTCGGCACGCCCTTCAGCTTGGTCATTAAGTAGTTATCGATACGCTGTTCGAAGTGATCTTCATCAATCGTGATCAACTGAACCTGTTGTGGGGTGGATTCTATATTCATGATGCGCCATCTAATTATAACGGTCGCCATTGTACAACAACTGAGAAGAATTGTGCCTTTCCATTGCTGAATTTTTTGATTATTGCTATATTTCACCAGCGATTAGGGATAAGCCGTGAATAAAGTGTTCACAACGCCCTGATCCCAAGCGGAAAATTTAACGGATAAAAAAAGATTTTCTTGATAGCAAATCATTGATTTGCAAATCGTATACAGAGTAAAAATACCACAAATGCGTTTTTTACGATTAAATCGAGAAAGTCACCTTACTTTAATAAGGTTTACCCTAGGTTTTCCTCCCCGATTTCGAAGGATATTTTAACTTGTCGTCAGACAAACCGATTCGACTTGGGCATTACCGGAACGAAACTAAAGAATTTATGGGGTTGGTTGATGTTTTACAACGAATTCCTTGTTTTTGTAATCATTAAAAAATAAGCCATAAATAGGATGCGACACGCAGCGACTGCGTCTAACAGTAATGCGCACCTCTTGCCTAGCCACCAGCCGTGAGGCTCAGTTGACCTACTGCTAGGCCCGTAATGCAGCGAAGCGCGATGTTTGATGACCTCTATTTAAAGAAGAATGACGTCATCATGAAACGTATGTTAATCAATGCAACTCAATCAGAAGAGTTGCGTGTTGCCCTTGTTGATGGGCAACAACTGTATGACCTAGACATTGAAAGCCCAGGTCATGAGCAAAAAAAATCAAACATTTACAAAGGTAAAATTACCCGAGTAGAACCGTCTTTAGAAGCCGCTTTCGTCGACTACGGTGCCGATCGTCACGGCTTTTTGCCACTGAAAGAAATCGCTAGAGAATATTTCCCGAAGGGATATTCGTTCCAAGGTCGCCCAAACATCAAAGAAGTGGTCAGTGAAGGACAGGAAGTTATTGTCCAAATTGACAAAGAAGAACGCGGCAATAAAGGTGCAGCCTTAACGACCTTCATCAGCCTTGCAGGCTCTTACTTAGTATTAATGCCAAACAACCCACGTGCTGGCGGGATTTCTCGTCGTATCGAAGGTGATGAGCGCACTGAGCTAAAAGAAGCGATGGCTGACTTAGAAGTGCCTGCTGGCATGGGTCTTATCGTGCGTACTGCGGGTGTAGGCAAAGAATCTGCCGAGTTAAAGTGGGACTTAAAAGTTCTACAACACCACTGGGCGGCGATCACCGAAGCTTCACAAGTTAAAGGCGCACCTTTCTTAATTCACCAAGAAAGCAATGTGATAGTTCGCGCTATTCGTGACTATTTACGCCGTGACGTGGGCGAAATCCTCATCGATCATCCACGTATTTTTGAAGAAGCGAAGCAACATATCGCCTTAGTTCGCCCTGATTTCGTTGAGCGCGTAAAACTGTACGAAGCTGAAGTGCCATTATTCACTCACTTCCAAATCGAATCACAAATTGAATCCGCCTTCCAACGCGAAGTGCGTCTGCCATCTGGCGGTTCAATTGTTATCGACCCAACTGAAGCATTAACCTCAATCGATATCAACTCTGCCCGTGCCACTAAAGGCGGCGATATTGAAGAAACAGCACTGAACACTAACCTCGAAGCCGCCGATGAAATTGCCCGCCAATTGCGCCTCCGCGACTTAGGTGGCTTAGTGGTTATCGACTTTATTGATATGACGCCTGTGCGCCATCAGCGTGAAGTTGAAAACCGCTTACGTGATGCTGTTCACCACGACCGCGCCCGTGTGCAATTAGGTCGCATTTCTCGTTTCGGTTTGATGGAAATGTCGCGTCAACGTCTGCGCCCCTCTTTAGAAGAATCTGCAGCGCATATATGCCCTCGCTGTCATGGCCAAGGCACGATTCGCAGTACCGAGTCTTTAGCACTGTCAATTTTACGTTTGATGGAAGAAGAAGCCATCAAAGAAAACACCTCACAAATCGAAGCGATTGTGCCTGTGGATGTTGCAGCTTTCTTGTTAAACGAGAAACGCAAAGCCATTCGCATCACAGAACAGCGTCACGATGTCGAAGTGTATGTGATACCTGACGCACACATGATGACGCCTGATTACCGCGTGATCCGTCACCGTAGTGATGATGAAATCAGTGAATCAAGCTATAAGCGTATAGAGCATCCTGAAGCCAAATTGTATGAGCCACGCAAACTGGAACGTACTGCGGCGCCTATTCCGGCATTAAAAGGTTTTGCAGCGCCACAGAAAGTAGAACAAGCCCCATCACCAACGGTGAAAGTTGAAGCGCCACAACCAGGCTTCTTCAGCAAGCTTGTGAGTGCAATCAGTGCCATGTTTGCACCAAGTGAAAAAGCTGAACCCGTAAAAGTTGTTGAAACTAAAGCAACTGATACCAGTGCGGCTAACGCAAATCGCCGTAACCGTCGTAATGACACTCGCCGCCCACGCAATGCCCAAGATGCCGACAAAGCAAAAGAAGGCACTCGTGAGCCGCGTAGCCGCAATCCAAAAAAGCCGACTGATGCAGTAGTCAGCACACAAGAACGTCCAGTACGCGAAAAAGAAGAAACGGCTAAACGTCCAGCTAAAGCTGAACCAAAGCCACGCGTACAAGCGCCAAAAGATGTTGTTGCCGACATTGAAGCAGATGATGCCCCTAAGCAAGAAGTCGCCCGTGAGCGTCGTCAGCGCCGTAACATGCGTCGTAAGGTGCGTATCGATAATGGCCATAATACGCCAGATAATGCGATCCCAATTGCACCTGAAGATGCCGCAGAAGTGTTAGCGGAAATTGCAGCCCTTAACGCCGCAGCGGCAAGTACTATCAGTGTTAATACCAAAGCTGAAGTCATTGCACAAACGCCAGTAGAAACTAAAGCGCCAAGAACACGTCGCCAGCCTCGTAAAGAAGCCGCACCCGCTCAAGAAGCGCAAGAAAATATTGTGCTAGAAGAGACAACTGTAATTTCTACTGTAGTAGAAACACCTGCGGTTGATGCTGTTAACACAGCTGAAAACACCTTAGTTGACACAGCAGCTCATACTGTAGCAGCGGATGCAGTATCGCAAGATAGCGAAGTTGATTCAGACAACGAAAATGCTAATGCTGATGATCAATCAAAACGCGAGCAAAGAGATGGTCAACGTCGTAGCCGTCGTAGCCCTCGTCACCTTCGTGCAGCGGGTCAACGTCGTCGTCGCGACGAAGATGACCAAGGGACATCAACCCCAGCGCAATTCGTTCCTAATGACGAATTAGGTGCTGACCAAGAGTACCCAAGCGAAATCGTCAGTGTTCGAGTGGAAACTCCTGTTGTTGCAACTCAAACAACAGCGGTAACTGAACCGGCCGTTAAAACTGCTGACGTCGAAATAGCTGAAACAAGTTCAACTCCAACTGTTAAAGCTCCTGCTGTTGTTAAAGTAGAAGCAAAAGTTGAGCCTCAGCCTCAAGCAAATGACGTTGCAGCAGTTGAAACTCAGCAAGTTGAAACTAAACCTGTTGTGACTAAAACCACTGAAACGAAAGTGGAAGAGCCAAAGACTGCTGACGCAAAAGTTGACCTTGCGTCAATCGTTGAAACTCAGGTGACCAGCGTTACTGCTGAAGCCGTAGTCGTTGCAGTCCCATCAGTTGAAAGCTCAGTGACTAAATCAGTAGCAGTACCCAAAGCTGAAGCAGCTAAAACCGAAACACTTGTCGAGCCAAGTGTTGCACCGAGCGCTGAAGTAAAAGAAGCCGTGAAAGCAACAGCCTCTGCGCCAATGGCCAGACCGGCTGCTATCGCTAAGCCTCAAGCCACAGTAAAAACAGCTCCAACAACACCGCAAATCACGGATGCAGTTGTTGTCAGCAAGCCGAAAGCCGCCAGCCGCTTTGGCTCTATGGTGTCTTCGGATATGACCAAGCCTGTCGTTGAAGTGAGAGAACAAGTGGCAGTCCCTAAAGGACGAGAGTATGAGAATACTGCGAACGAAGAGTCTACAGCCAAAATCAAACTCGCTAATGGTGCAGAGTCGGATATGGCGCGTCCATAATCACTTAAGCTAAACCAGAAAAGCCATGCAATTGCATGGCTTTTTTATTTATACTGTAATACTCCACAATATTTAAATTTAGCTCTATCCATTTTTCGGCTTAATCGTAGTCCCTTGAATAACATAACCCATCAAAAGATCCTCGGTATATAGTTCTCAACTTTAAGTATTCTTGCGTTGTCACTAACGTCACATTAGAAGCAATAAACATGCTAACAAAATATCAGGCCAATACCCGCCAGTAGAAAGGGCTCTTAATCCATTTAGTGCTAACTGTAGACCCCTCCTTTATAAGTTAGGAAAACTAGTCGAGGGAAAGCATTATTCCGCTATAAAGTAGCCGATAATTAAGTTGGATTAGCAGCCTAAAGCTTCTGTCGGAAATACTTAAATGTACGAAATGCAAGGCATCTCAATAGCCATATTCGTTTTTTGGTCGGCTCCAAACTACATCATAAATAAGCTAGTGTTCTTTAATATCAAGCACTAAATGCTTTGCCAGCCTCAACTCTTTACTACAAGGCTTTCAGCCTTAGGTGCAGCTTAGTATATGTAGGATAACTAAGTGCAAGAAATGCAAGTGCACCAATCATATTCGGCAATATCTGAAGTCACTGATTTACAACAAATGAATGATTAGACACATTCGCGTTCGATATTGAATATAAGATTACGCAAAAAATAAACTCGATAAGAGTAAGCGTTAAGCGTTAAGCGTTAAGAGTTAACATATAATGGAATTGAATGTTACAGGGGTAAAAATAAGGAGAGTGTATCAAATGGTTTTATTGAAAATCTTGGAGATATCAGAATTGGATTCTAACAGAGAAATATTAGAGGATTAACTTCAGATTTAAGCATTAAATTAATGCGACATGTTAAGTGGATCTCGTCGCTTATACTGGATTCAACAATCTAAACTAAATGAAATTTTATTTTCGCACAAATAAAAAGAGCCACGGAATTAACCATAGCCCTTTAATCCATTGCTATCAGCTCTAGGCTAACAGCACTGAAAATTAACCAATGATAGTTACGTTTTCAGCTTGTGGACCTTTTTGACCTTGAGTCACAGTGAAAGACACTTTTTGGCCTTCATCAAGAGTTTTGAAACCGTCAGAGTTGATCGCACGGAAGTGTACGAATACATCTGGACCAGATTCTTGCTCAATGAATCCGAAACCTTTGTCAGAGTTGAACCACTTAACAACACCAGTAACTTGAGACATAATATAAATCCTGTAAATAAAAAATTAAAGCCTTAACGGCGGGTGGAGCTGGAAAATGCCGGTATTACTTATGTTTACAGGACGAACTGGTCGTATTGAACACATAAATATAAGCCCAACCTTCAAGCTGATAAGACTATAAACCATTCTAAAGATAAGTCAACACACTGCGACACTTTGGATTATTTATTTTGCCTAAATCTACTTTACGGTTTTGCAACCGGCTAGCAGAACACTAGGTTCATGCTGTTTAGCCGGTACAGTTAAGCATTTTAAATAACTTATTTCAATAGCTTAATCTTATCGCTTACTTTGAAATCCGATGCACTTCAATTTGGAAATCCAATTCACAGTTCAGTCCTTGCAACGCAAATGCTTGCTTTTGGGCATGAGTAAACTTCCAGGCATAGGGCGTCATTTCTAAAAAATGAGCGATATGTTCACTATTTGCCAGCTCTAACTGGGAGATTAAGCGTTCCTGATGCAGACACTCAAATCCAGCAATATGCGCTGTGGAAACGGGATGTAATCTTGGCTCAGCATAAATTTGTTGTTTCAACGCAAAATGGTGTAAAGGTCCCGGAGAAGCCGTTATCAGTAAGCCTCCATCAGCCATAATTCGTTGTAACTCTTCTACTTTTGAAGGGGCATAAATACGAATGGCAAGATCGACACTTTGGGATGCGATTGGCATTTCATAGGCACTTGCGACACAAAATTGCAAATTAGGGTAACGTTTAGCTGCATATTTAATTGCAGACTTAGAAATATCTATACCTTGTAAATTGCAATCATGGTGCTGGCTCAACACATGGAATAAACGTTGACTGTAGTACCCTTCCCCACAGCCTATATCGAGGATTTGTTTTGCTTCGGCACTAAACTCAAGCGCGAGCTCATTCACTCTATCACTCAAACCTTGATAGTAACCCGCGTTTAAAAATTCACGCCGAGCAAACATCATCTGTTTATTATCACCAGGATCTTTTGAGTTTTTCTTCTGTACAGGCAATAAGTTGACATAGCCTTCTTTGGCCATATCAAACTTATGTTGCTGTGAACAACCCCAAGTTCGCTCCGTTAACGTCAGTGGGGCGCCACACAGGGGACATAAATAATACATAATGGACTCTTATCATTTAGCTAAATTTGGGTAAAAAGTTTATGTTTCGTCTTCCATCAATCGATCTACCATCAGGGTCAATTCCGGTGAAGCGAGTAATTCATAACACTCTAATTTTCTTAATAGCTTATCAGTGTTATCAACATCATTAGCAGCGCGGCTGTAGTTTGGTCGCTCAAACATATGGGTATAGGTTCTAAATAACCATTGTTGTTTCTGCAGTAGCAAGGGATCGATCCTTAATACTTCATCAGCAAGGCTGGCGTGACATTGACCAAGCTCCCCGCGCATAAACGACTGCAATTCTAATCTAACCTGCTCGATTTCAGTCATGTAAATTGCAAGAGATTCAGATGATGCGGCATAGTCGTAGTGCCTTGCTAATAGTGCTTTAGCAACCATTAACGCTTTGGGCTCATGCAAAACCCGTAAATCCGCTTCTAAGGGAACTAACTCAAACTTTGAATTGGCTTGTAAGGCAAAAGTTAAGTCATTATCTGCACCTAAATGACGAGTCGTATCTAAGGTAAAAGATACACCTCGCCTCAATTCTGCCGCACAAAATTTCGCAGCTGTTCCCATCCGTGTATAAAGCCTAAAACCTTGCCCAAGGCTGCGGGTTATTGGTGTATTGAAAGCCTGAGGGCTTTGCGGTAACGATTCGACCTTAAGACCCATAAACGGCTGGAAGCGAATGACTATATTTTGCTGAATTCCGGCTTCAGCTATGACGATAATCTCTAGTAAAGGGGCATTGATCGCCTGTGACACAATAAAATCACTCACATCGTCGGGTAGCCGTAATGTGAGTATTGATGCCTTTTCAATATCAAGCACCATAGGTTCATTTAGAAATTGATGGTACATAAGACATTATTCTCCTATTTAACCGCAATTGTACCGTCCAATACCAATTAAAATCACCCCGTAAACCATTACCATCGCAAGATATGACTTAATTTTCATGATGCCGTAAATCGGCATTCGAGAAATAGTCGTGACATTACGTGGTTGCATATTTATGCCTCCAGTGTTCTATAACGTTAAGCACAGGAAGATGTAAGTGACGTATACAATGAACTTCACATAACCATTCACCCAATGTAAAACTCACGATGTACCCAGCCCAGAAAGTGGAGAGCCTAGTCAGCGTTGTTAGACATCGATCGGCTTAGCGCCAGAAAACCATTCGGTATGCTGGTCACCTTGACGGCCAAAATAGGTTACACGTTTACCTCGCAAAAACACGAAATAACCTTGAACTCCTGCATTCATAGCGCGCTGGCAGAAAAGCCGAAATTTTTGCCCATGCTGCTGACTATCCAAGATGGCAGCTCTGAGTTCAATCACATTAAAATTTTCAGCAATTAATGGAAGTCCCTCAAATGATAAAGGTGATTGCACTGTAGTACCTGCTGCGCTATAGAAAGTAAATGACTTCGAGGCATAGTCTACATAGTAATACTCGACACCTTCAGCAATAAGATTGCCGACAATTTGAGGAAATGGTATTAATCCAGACAAGGTTGCTTGTGCAGATTCTAAAATTTTATCCGAGTTCATTGATGTCCTCTCTGGGTCTTGAGTGGTCAATTTATATGTTTAACATCAGCAGTAGAGTCAAAGTGATAGCACTGTAAAAACGTGGAGCATGCGCCAGCGCTGGTTAAACGCTCAAAACACGTACTCATAAATGATTAACGCAATAAACACGACCTTCAAACTTCCCCAAAATCGTTGCCAGACTACAAACACGTTTATGCATATATAACGTAAAGCCATATTAAAAACACTATGGCCAAACAACATAAGGACTTTAAAATATTCTGCGAGCCACTCGCACCCAGTGCCAGTACCGTTGGGCTGTCTAAATTGATTTACAACTCACATAAACCCAAACTAAAAAAATGTATCATTTACGCTTATCATCTGTTTCTTTATCCCGCAAGCCATCTAGGCTACTGCTAAAATAAGCACACCGAATCAATTTCAACCTCTAGCAATGAGTTTATTGATGGATAATTTACAGCGACTGGGCATTATTTTTTGTATTCTTTCCCTGTGGGTCTTGGCAAACATACCCGTCACTTATGCTAATGATCAATTCATTATCAATCAGTCAGAATCCAAGCTTGATCACAGATATCAGTATACTTATGACCTTTTACAATTAGTTATTGATGCAACCAAAGCCGATTTTGGTGAAGCATCACTGCAAGTCTCAGATCTAATAATGAGTCGAAATCGTATCTTCAGAGCATTACAAGAGGGTGAAACCATCAATGTTATTGCAGAAGCCTCTAACCTACAGTGGAATAAACAGCTTATTCCAATAAAAATTCCCATTAGAAAAGGCATTCAGGGATTTAGAATTTTTATTATTAAAAAGGAAAATGTATCTAGGTTAGCCCAAATCACCTCGCTAGCGCAGTTAACTGCTCTTGATACTGGTTCAGGTAGCCAATGGTCGACTAAAGTTGCCATGCAACAAGCAGGATTTAAAATTATAGAAAGCAATCAATATGACAGTTTATTTAATATGCTATCAAAAGGACGGTTTATAACATTTGGCCGCGGAGTGAATGAAGTCTTTCAAGAGGTTGAGCAGTTTAATCAACAATATCCAGATCTCGTTGTTGATGAAAGCATCATGCTACATATTCCACTAGCGACATATTATTATGTTTCGCTTAACAAACCTCGCTTAGCTCAGCGAATACAAATTGGCCTCCAGAGAATTATCGATAATGGTCAATTTGACCAGTTATTTTATCAACGCCATTGCGATTTTTTGATAAAAAGTAAATTGAATCAACGATTAGTTTTTAAAATTGACAATCCTTTTATATCTGAATCAGAAATGACTTCCATTGTCGGTAAAGATTTCTTACTCAATCCAATGGATGACTTTTCCATATTATGTAAGAAATATCATTGAATAGGCTTCATCAGATAAACGCTTAGGGTCCGTCATGACTTAAAAATATCTCTCGGAAAATGGGATAAAAAACAGCAAATCGCGGCTTGAATTGAAGGAGGTTAGATTTTTGGCCTTGGGTATCTAGAAATCAAACGAAAACCTTCAAGGCCATTAGCCTTGAAGGAAACTTTTTTAGAATTGCACTCTGACACCAATAGCCGCTGTGCGACCTGGCATAGGGGATAAATGCCTTAGGAAACTGTTATGTGGGCGCGCATCTACATCGGTAAGATTATCTAAGCTTAGGTAGAATTGAGTCGGCACTTTCGAAATGACTTGATCTAAAGTGATATTTGCTCCGAGCAAAGCATAAGATTCAGAGGGCCTCTCAAATTTGTTAACGTCACCTTGTGAATGATAGCGAACATAATCGATGGACACAGTAAGCGCATCATACTGCCAATTTAGTGCAGTGCCTGTTTTGGATTGTGGTGTTCGAGGCATTGAAGTGCCTTCTAACCTGCGGCGAAAGTATTCGTCCCGCTCACCAGCGAGAGGTGGACGAGTACTAAAGATATCGTAACTACCATCGTATTGATATCGAGGAGTATTTCTCACTCTGTCAGTAAATGCGCTGAGCTCAAAAACTCCCCACCTTTGCCACGGGAAGGTATAGATAGCTTGTACCTCTAACCCTTGATTGTTTGTATCTGCTTGGCGCCATTCACGAACATAAGTACCATTACGCTCAAGGCCTGTACTACCAAGATAAATAAAATCATTGAATTGATTTTGATACCAACTTGCCATTAGCTGTAAATCGGCGATTTTAGCGATGGTATTTATTTCAAAGGAGTGATTAATTTCCTTTTTAAGATTTGAGCTGCCCTGTTCTTCAATTAACAGAGCATAGTGTGGGTTACTGGCGTAAAGCTCATTCATTTCAGGAGCACGCTCGGCATGAACGTAATTGACTCGTGTTGACCAATTTTGCAATATGTCCCATCGCAGTGATCCTGAGTAGCTTTGGAGATAAAAATTTCTATCTTTAACATTCGCTCCTGAGCCTCGACCTACCTTGTAACCCTCTGCGTTTACTTGGTGCTTAATCGCATCATAACGACCTCCAAACTCAAAAGTAACCGGACCAAAGTGCAGGGTTTGTAACGTATAGGCTGCATAGTTTTGACTATCGACATCAGGCATGTAATTGTCATAGCCCTCCCCTTTATAGGCTTTAGTGTCGTACTGTAATCCTAAGACACCATCGAAGTTTGATGTCCAACTATGATAGAGCTTAGGGCTAATGACCCAAGAGGTAAGTTCGAATTGGTTGACGGATACCTCTGCCATATGCTCATCATCGACTTGATTCGAATAGGCGCCATCGAGGCTAAATGAGTTTATCCAATTGTCATCCCAGTTTTCGACATACTTCATATCTACGCGATCACCACGGGAAAAAATTCGAATATTACCCCGTTGATCAAAATCCACTGGTGCGCTGCTGCCACGACGCATAAATCCCGGAATACCACGATGAGTGTCCGTATAACCATAAGCCAAACCCAAAAGACGTTGTTGGCCAGTGTAGCTTCCGCCTGCCGAGAATGATGATGTGTGGTGGCTGCTGTTAAGCACAGTGCCATTACTGTCTATTGAGTAGTCGGTGATAATTTGTTGTTCTAAAGGTGTAGCATCTTCATAGCGTTTTAATTGATTGTTCATCTGCCACACAGGTTGCGCATATTTGATTTGGCATAAATCGGCAAACTGTGCGGCACCTACGACTTTTGACCACGTTTTACAATCGCTGTCTTTAGAATATCCAGGGATATCGTAGTCACCACGGTCTTTGTTGATCATATTCAGCGCAAAGTTAAAAGATTCATTCCCTGCGGTAAGTTTTGCCAGTGCGGTACTTGTACTATTGAAGCCAGCTTTCACTTCAGCACGACTGTTAAACCCATTGATTGGGCTCAATGGAATACGACCATCTTGGAGATCAACAATGCCTGCCATCGCTTGCCCACCATAGGCAATCACAGCTGTAGGACCTTTAATGACCAAGATACTATCAGCAAGAAAGGGCTCGATGGGGATGTATTGATCCTCACTCACCGACGACATATCCTCAACTTGAGTTCCATTGAGCAACATTTTAACCCTGTTTCCACCAAATCCACGGATTTGTGGCCTACCCGATGAGCTACCAAAAAAACCACTGTCTACTCCCGGTAATTGGCTTAAAGTTTCTCCTAAGGTATCGGCTTTACGATTATTTAGTTCATCGCCGCTGAGTTCGATTTTACTGGCTTGTATTCTTTGGCTTAGTGGTTTTTCTAAAGCATGCCCAGTGACATTGATACGTTCAATAGGTTCTGCTGAAACAGCTAAAGTGCCAACACCTAATAACAGAAGGTATTTGTGGGAATTCATTTTGTGGGTCGTCTCCATATGATTACTGCTGAAACAAATGATATGTTATAACGTATCATTATGTATCAGTCGAGTTCAATATGAATGAAAGCAAATTAAGTTACTGATTGTAAATAACAATCAGTACGGCACTCGGTATGGTGACTGATGATTGCTAACAAAGATTGTCATTAGAAGGGGTGGATCAGGTAAACTGTGCAAGTATGATCATTTCAAAAAAATTGGCAGTTCTATGACGGGAAAAAATCTTGATTTACTGCGTGAAGTAGTGAAAAAGTGTGAAGAAAAAGGCATCAATCTTACCAGTAAGCGCAAAAAAGTACTTATCGTATTACAGGAGCATGATGTTCCTTTGTCTGCCTATGAAATTGCCGATGTGTTAAAACAAAGTTTGGGCGAGAGTTTACCCATAATGTCTATCTATCGCATGTTGGATTTCTTAGTACAGGAACAATTAGTGCATAAGTTATTAACGGTGAATAAGTATATTGCCTGCCATCATGTATGCGATCATCACATTCACAATCAATTTTTAATTTGTAATACTTGTCAAAAAGTCACGGAGATAGCATTGCCCACTGCTCTTGTTGAACAGTTACAGTTGAATGTTAGCCAAGCGGAATTTACCTTATCGAGCCCACAGCTTGAATTAGCGGGTTGGTGTCATGAATGTCAGCAACAACATAATAGTTAAGTTAAGTTAAGTTAAGTTAAGTTAAGTTAAGTTATGTACATTAACTAATTTGTAACGCTATAAATCCCTCAGCCTCCGACATTCTGGTCGATAATGTCCGTCTAAAATAGTGGATATGCCAGTCTTGGTTTCATATCGCGGACCTGCTCATTAATGGAAGCAACATTACCCGGTCGCTTGCCGTGTGAAAGCGCCATGGCGAGTGATATAAGTTCCACTGTTCTTATAATATCTCGAGTAAAGCGGAACTGATCGGCCTTCGAATGTGTTAAGCGGTTTCCAAAACGCATGGGGATCTATAATATTTACCCATGAATTTAGTCACGCAGGGACCAGCTTACGTGCGTCAGCAAGTTCTTAATCCGGGTAGGATTATCAATCCTAAATCGATACTGCCATGTTATAGTCCCTACAGGGGGTAATACGAACGCTTAAGCCGTTGCAGTCTGCACGCTCTGGTTTCCCTAAATATGGCTTACCGTTTATCGAACTTAACTAATTGTAAGATAAAGACATTTTTATTACTCTGTGTACATGTGATTTAGCTAATCTGACGCAGAACCCAATATATACAGATTATGTACTCACATCGAAGAGCTGCATACAAAATTGATGTGAATGACAACGAATCCAATTAAAGCAATTTAACTACTGATAACATGAAGTTACATGCTTTAGAGAACGAAAATAAATGAAGATGAAAGACGATAAAGCAGGGTCGATTTTTTGGCACGACTATGAAACATTTGGAGCGAACCCAGCGAAAGACAGACCCTCGCAATTTGCTGGTATTCGCACGGATTTAGATCTCAATATCATCGGCGAGCCTGAGACATTCTATTGTAAGCAAGCCACTGATTATTTGCCGTCTCCGGAAGCAATATTAATCACAGGGATCACTCCACAGTTAGCTAATTTAAAAGGCATCCCTGAAACTGAGTTTATGGGACGAATTCAAGCGCTATTTAGCCAACCAAACACTTGTGTTGCAGGTTATAACTCACTGCGTTTTGACGATGAAGTGACCCGTTATGGCTTTTATCGGAACTTTATCGATCCCTATGCCCGTGAATGGCAAAATGGCAACTCTCGTTGGGATATCATTGATTTAGTGCGCGCTTGTTATGCATTTAGGCCCGAAGGTATTAACTGGCCGACAAAGGAAGATGGCTCTCCGAGTTTTAAGCTAGAACATCTGACCCAAGCGAATGGTTTAAGCCATGAGAAAGCCCATGATGCTATGTCTGATGTGTATGCGACCATCGCTATGGCAAAACTCATTCGCGAGAAACAGCCTAAGTTATATCAGTACTATTTTGACCTGCGCCGTAAGCAAGCGGTTAGCGATCAAATCGATGTGCTCAATATGCAGCCTTTGGTCCATGTGAGCTCTAAAATTAGTGCGCGCAATGGTTGTGCAACGTTGATCTCACCCGTAGCGCACCATCCTACTAACAAAAATGCCGTTATTTGCGTTAACTTAGCCATGGATTTAACGCCGCTATTCGAGCTAGATGTCGAGCAAATTAAAACGCGCATGTATACGTCAAGGGCTGATCTTGCCGAAGACGAATTACCGATCGCGGTAAAACAAATTCATTTAAATAAGTGCCCTTTTATCACTTCGGCTAAAATCCTCAGCGATGAACATGCCGCTCGTTTAGGCATAGATAAAGAATTTGCCAGAGAGCAATATAAACGCCTTAAACTTCACCCAGAACTACGTGAAAAACTGGCGCTATTATTTGAGCACGATGACAGCAGAGCGACCACAGATCCCGATTTGATGCTGTATTCTGGTGGGTTCTTTAGCCAAGCTGATAAAGCAAAAATGGAAATCATCCGTCATACCCTACCGCAAAATTTAGCGGCGCTAGACTTGCAGTTTGATGATCCACGTATCCCTGAAATGCTGTTTCGTTACCGCGCCCGTAATTATCCTGAACTACTCGATTACGAAGAGTCACAGCGCTGGCGTGAATTCTGTCAAAGTCGCTTAGCCGATCAAGACTACGTACTTAAATTAGAAAATCTGCTGCAAGATACGCAAGCGGATGAGACTAAGCAGAAGTTACTGGCTGCCCTTTGCCATTATTTGCGTGAACTTTAAGTTTGAACAATTCAAGCTTAAGTCTTTTATTTAATAGTCTTAAGCTTGTTTATATTCATGAATAGACTCACTCTATTAGGCGCATAACTTAAATTGTTTACTATCGAACACACACATTTGCAGCGTATAAACGCGAGCTAACTCGCATTTATGCTGTAACAAAATTACTAGAATGTTCTTCCATGAACTTAACAAATAAGGAATCGGGAAATGCAAGATAGATTCATTCGTAGCATAACCCAACTGCCAACGCCGTTAGCCGATGCTCTCATTCCGATGTTGCACCAGAATTTTGCTGGACACTTAGATGCGCAGCAACTTGCCACACTCACAAGTGCAAGCAAGATGACCGAAGCAGAAGTGTTACTGGCACTGCTGCCGATAGCTGCTGCACTGGCGAAACCGCCTATCAGTGAGTTTTATGTCGGTGCGATTGCCAAAGGCAAAAGTGGCGATATCTACATGGGTGCCAACTTAGAATTACCCGGTGAAGCGCTGTTTCATTCTGTCCATGCAGAACAAAGTGCGATCAGCCATGCATGGCTCAGCGGTGAAAGCCAAATTGTTGATATTATAGTTAATGCCAGCCCTTGCGGCCATTGCCGTCAATTTATGAATGAGCTGGTTGAAGGCAGCAAGATCAGCATTCATCTACCCGCACAGGAAAGCCATCCACTGGCTTATTATTTACCCTATGCCTTTGGCCCAAAAGACTTAAATGTCACTTCGCCTTTAATGGCGAAGCAACAAACTGAATTTGCTTTAGATAGTGCCGATCCTATGATCATCGAAGGTTTAGATCATGCCGGTTTAAGCTACGCGCCTTACACTCAGAGTTTTGCTGCCGTGGTTTTAGAAACACGCGATGGCGCAACCTATTGTGGTCGCTATGCAGAGAACGCGGCATTCAATCCTTCTATGCTGCCGATGCAGATGGCTTTGTCGAATCTCGTTCGCCATAATCGCGAGTTTAGCGATATCAGCCGTGCGGTGTTGATTGAATCATCTCAAGGAAAAATCAGTTTAGTCGGCGCGACTATGGATGCACTCCATACCGTTGCCGCCATCGAACTTGAGCACATAGTCATAGATCCGGTGTAACGCCTGCTTCAAGATGCCAAGGGTGCTTCAAAATGCCAACGGCGAAATACGTTAATGCGTATTTCGCCGTTGGATTATTCAATTAACATTTCAAAATCAATCTATAACGCGCTAATGCTGACGACTAATCATGCTCCATTCTGTCTTCTACTAACCGCGTCATTGAACTTAGCCAGATACTCCCCCTTACGCTCCTCCATCCTGATAAAACAAGCTTGCCGCTCCACTTCCGACATAACGCGCCATGCTAAAATTTCATCAAGATGCCTGAAACAACCTAAACAAATATCTTGCTGATCTAAACAACAATTTCGAATACAAGGAGTGACATTAGGATCATTCTGACCAGACGGCATATTCATTGCCACAAGGTTCAACAAAATGGAATCGACGGCCTCCCGGAAAACTAAAGATGTCAGCTGTGATAATGCCACCAGCAGTTACGACAGCCGTCAGAGTCAATTCTAAGTTCTGGCTGTAGATCACAATCAGCGGGCAACCTTTTGCGAGTGTGAAATTCACGTCGGCTTGATAGAATCCCCCAGTAATGCCGACATCCATAAAGCAACTGTATTCAGGGCCATAATCGACATAGGACCATCCAAAAACTTGGCTAAAAAAGGCCTTAGAGCTCGTAATGTCGCGACTTGGGATTTCCAAATAATTGATACTGTGGTGACGGTTCATAGACTTCCTTGCTATTTAATCAGGACACAAAATGATGAACATAAAATGCGTAAGTAAAAATGGGAGCCAAAGCTCCCATTCTATTCGCGGCTTTTACTCAGGTTAACCTTGGATTAAGGCTGCGGCAAGTCCAATCAGACCGCCAAACACGCCGCCCCAAATCACTAACCAACCTAAGTGCGTTTGGATCATGTCCTGAACGATTTGTTTCACCATTTGTGGTGTTAACTCGTTTAATCTTTGTTCCACTATGTTAGCAATTTTAGTTTGCAGATCGGCCATCACATTTGGCTGTTCAATTTCTTGTTTCAGCAACTCGTGAAATGCATCGCTTTGTGCCATTTCAACTAAAGAAGCTTTCATCTTTACAATAAACGGCTCTTTTAACGGCAATAAGGCATCTGTGCCACCAAACATAGACAACATGCCGCCAAAGGAAGATTGGGCGACAGTGCTAATTAACGCATCAAAAGAAGGCGCTAAATCAACCTTTTCAATCACTGGCGCCAAGTCTATTTTACTCAGCCCTTCTTTTTCAGATAGGAATCGGTCGATATTTTCAGTGGTAAAAAACTGTTTCATCATCAAATGAGCAATACCCGCCTTAAACTCTTCAAAACGAGAAGGCACGACTCCCGAACCGTAGAGTCCGGGGACTTTCTCAAACAACATATAAACTGCAACCCAGTTGGTAATTGCACCCGATAAAGCAAACAATCCGACATTCAGGACAATTGCCGAATTCATCAGGTAACCCACAACGACCAAAGCAGCCGCCAATAAATTCGTCACTAAACTCTTATTCAATCTCATATCCCCTAAGGTGGCATCGATAAGATGCAAAACTCGCCTATATTAACAAGTTAACGGGAGTCAGGTCTAACACTCAAACCACAGTAAACAAACCCGTTTTAAAATCTGTTTTCAGTGCTAAGTCTTGGCGCGAGGGGCAAGATGAAGCCCATCAACTAAGCCGCAGCGCCACTGAGCCACAAGAAGCTGATTAGCCAGCACCAAATAAAGTGAATCTCCTTGTAGAACATTAAGTTAATTTAATGTTTGCCGACCTAAAAAAGCAAAAATTTTAATTTACCGTCTGTGAATTATCAACTTGCCTCAACTACACTCAATCAAGATAACGCACAAAAAATATGGCTCAGAATACAGCTGGCACTGAACACTGACAGTTAACCTCGGCTCAATACACAAAATTTACCCCAAATAGAATAAAGGATGCGCTTATGGAATCGGCTTTTAACACTGCAGGGGCGTTAAGTTGGCATGAATTGACAACCAATAATACCGAAGAAGCTATGCACTTCTATGCTGAGATTTTTGGTTGGCACTTTAAAACCGTCAAAATGCCCCACGGTAATTATCATATTATTGAAAATCAGGGCGTCAGCATTGGGGGGATCACCGATAGTTTGCTCCCAATGCTTCCCTCACATTGGACTGGCTACATTACCGTTAAGGATGTCGATCAAGTCGCTATCAGCGCAAAAAAACTTGGCGGGGATATTCTGTTTGGTCCTGAAGATATACCCGAAGTAGGCCGTTTTTGTTGGATAAAAGATCCACAAGGCGCCATTATTGCAGCGATTAGTTATTTAAATCGCTGAGCAAAAATAGCGTCCTACATGGTGAGTATTGACGACTCAAATCATTAGCCATAGGCTGAAACACATGTAGTTATCAATGTAGATGATAGGTTACCACTCAGGAACGTCTTAGATCAGAAGACGTTATTGTCTGTGTAATACCAAGATTTCATTGGTAAAAATATAAATAATTTCTGGAAACATTAGCATTATTCGCTAGAATGTCCGTACTTATGGAAGTTTTTCCCTGTCTTATGCATTGGAGCCTTGATATTAATGCTGACCCAGTTATCGCAATTCAGACACTCTTTTTTTGCCCTCCCAAGATACCTGCGAGTGATTATTTACCTCACAGCAGTCTACCTTAGCTATGTCTGCACATTAGGTTTAATCCTCCCCTATGCGATAACCACGCTGGCACCAGAAAAACTCTCAACTCTGCTCGGTCGTCCCGTCACCCTCGGTGATATACGCATTAACCCTTTTAATTTCAAAGTCGAAATCGACCAACTGACCATTAAAGAAAAAGACGACAAACCTTTTGCTGGCATTGCACAAGTCCAATTCGAAATACACTTTTGGCGATCTGTTTTTAATCGCGCCGCCGTTATCGAAAACATACACATACAAGCGCCCTACGCACATATCATTCGCGTGGAGAAAAAAGGGAAAGCTGGATTCAACTTCGACGATATTCTGCAGACCCTGAACGAGCATTCATCCACGAGCACAGAAACAGCCCCCACAGAAGCCAGCTCACCCGTTCGTGTCCTGCTCAGCCAATTTGTGTTGGATGCGGGACAATTTAACTTCGATGACAAAATTACCCATGCTCAAGTGAACTACCCCAATATCAATCTAAAACTCAGTTCCCTTGATACTGAATATTTGATGGCGGCATCATCGGCATCGATAACACCAGCCATAAAAGTAAACAAAGTTGATAATACGACACCAAACGCCCAATCAACGTCTGACTCACCCATTGCGCCTATCAAGCACAATCACTATGCAATACAACTCAGTGATGATCATGCTGGTGAAATCAGTTTGCAGGGGCAATTCCAATTGTACCCGCTAAAAGTTGCGGGTGACATCCAAGTCGCCAAACTCAAACTGACACCACTATGGCGATTTATCGACGATCAATTTAATCCCGTCCTCACGGATGGCGAGCTCAGTATTAAAACTCAGTATCAAGTGGATCTTGCCGAGAATGGCGAGTTACAAGTCATCAGCAACAATGGCCAGTTTATTGTTGAAAAACTTAACATTAACGACAAAGATCGCTCAGTGGTAAAGCTCCCCATGTTTGCCCTCGACGGCATTTCAGCCAACTTGAAGCAGCAGAAAGTGCATATCAACAAACTCCACAGCGATGGCCTAACAATGAGTGCCATTTTGAACCAAGACGGGCTCGATCTTGTTGGCTTATTCATGCCTAAATCGTTAAGCGCCTCCACAACGACTACGCAGCCGGTTGCTAAACCAACCGATGCTAAATCGCTAGAACGCGTACAAGTTGCGCAAGTCGAAGAAAAACGTCAAATAGCAGAGACTGCCACTGGTGCAAGCGATAGCGCAAACAAAGCAACAGAAAGCGAATTAACCGCAACTAACGAGAGTGATAAAACAGAACAAAAGACAGAAGCGACCGCAAATGTCACCACTGATGCCACTAATGAAGCCACTGTAGAAGTCGCTTCTGAGGCAGATCCTCTACAGCCAATCAAGCAAACACCAGTAACGACGTCAACTGACACTTGGTTCGTGCAACTTGATGCGCTCAATATTGAAAACTATGACCTTAATCTATCGGAACAAAAGCTAACGGCAACGCCGCAGCAATGGCGAGTGTATCCGCTTAATTTTTCAACTAAGGTCATAACGAGTACCTTAACCGCTCCGATTGAATATGAGCTACAACTCAGCCTCAATGGTCAAGGTACTTTGAGCTCTCAAGGCCAAGTCGATGTGACGGGCGAAACCATAGATGCCAATATCCAACTCGATAAGCTGGCGTTAACCCAATTTCAGCCCTATTTAGCGCCCTACGTGAATATCCAGCTCAAGAGCGGTCTATTAAGCTCAGCAGGCAAACTGACCGCCGATGCTAAAGGCAAAGCCATTTACGGTGGCAGTGTTGAGCTCGATGATTTAGCTATTCATGACAAATTGCGTAATGCTCCGCTGGTCAAATGGCAAAAGATGAATATCAATCAACTGGATTTTGACCAACAGAAAAATCAAATCAAAATTGATCACTTAGCCTTTAATCAACCCTACGCCAAAGTGGTGATAGCCAAAGATAGAACCACTAATATCAGCGATCTTATCGTTGAGGCTCCGGCTGCAAATAGCAAGACAACTAAAAACACAACCACAGCCAGTGCTAAGCAAACCGAGCTGCAAACGGCAAGCAAGACAACGCCTGAGTTAAGCCTCGATATTCAAAAAATTAGCTTTAGCCAAGGCTCAGCTTACTTTGCCGATAACTCACTGACACCAAACTTTGCCTCAGGGATTGAGTTACTTGAAGGCAATATCACTCACCTGTCATCCACGCCAGGGACTAAGGCCTCGGTTGATATCAAAGGTAAGATAGACAAGTATGCGCCTGTAACTCTAAAAGGCGATATTAACCCTTTGCTAGATATGCCATATTTAGATCTCGACTTAGTCTTTAAGAGCGTTGAGTTAACCTCAGTCAATCCTTACTCTGGCACCTATGCGGGTTACTACATAGATAAAGGACAGCTATCGTTATCGTTGAACTATCAACTCGATAAGAACAAGCTCAAGGGCAGTAACCATCTGATCATAGACCAACTGAAACTTGGTAAACCCAGTGACAGTGACCTTGCCACTAGCTTACCCATCACGCTCGCGATTGCCCTGCTGCAGGACCGTAACGGTGTGATTGATTTAGGCATGGAAGTCTCTGGCGATTTAGACTCACCTAGCTTTAGTGTCGGCAGCATCATAATGACGGCGATTACCAATGTGATCACTAAAGCCGTCACAGCGCCCTTCACTTTCTTAGCTGGACTCATAGGTTCTGACGAAACCTTAGATAAGATCAGCTTTACCGCAGGCAAATTCAGCCTAAGTGAAGATGAGCAAAAAAGTTTAGACAAACTCGCTAGCGCCTTACTCGACAGACCTATGCTCAAGCTTAGCGTTGAAGGGGAAGTCGATGCCATCAATGACAGCCAAGCCATTGCTGAGCGCATCATGAAGCGTAAATTGGCTAAATTAGCCAATATCGAATTCAGTGCGTTACCTGATGATTTAAGTCCGAGCCAATTCCCGACCCACGGACCGCTTGCTGATGCGCTAGTAAAGCTTTATGAACAAGAAGTTAAAGCCGATCCTGCCCAAATCAAAGACACTGTTATCGCAGAGGCCAAAGACGCGCAGCTTTCCGATGACGAAATCACCACCCGCTGGCATATCGCTTTATATAATCTGTCGGTAAAAGCACAGAATGTTAACGATGGCATGTTGGGTCATTTGGCCCAAGAAAGAGCCAAAGCCGTTAAAGCTTACCTTGTGGACGTGAAAGAAATTGCTCCAGAGCGGATCTTCTTGCTCGAAAGCCGAGTGAGTTTAACCCAGAATGCAGCCCAAGTGAGTCTCACCATTGATGCTCAATAACTCAGCCAATTAACTGCTTTTTATATAAAACTAAGCCCGCTAAAGTTCGACTTTAGCGGGCTTTTACCTTATGGCTAAGCGTCATAACCAATCAAAAAACCATTCTTCTACAATCAAATCATCTATCTGTTAATTCACTCTAAAATGTTGGCCGTGCTTGGTGCCATAGGTTACACTCTGCGGCCTTTATACAACTGAGATCACAGTTTTTAAACGACTGGGTCTCAGACTCGCCGCACGCTTTCTGTGGCGCCATGACGCACAAATGTTCTTCCACAAAAATTATCATTAAGGTCAATAACATGTTTATCATTCGCTGGATTTTAGGCAGGATTATTCTGTTTTTAAACTTCGTATTTAGCCCTAAGAAGCGCCAACGTCCACTGGCTGAGCAACAAAAAATTGATGCTCAAACTCAAGCATTAGCCCTGTATCAATATCCTGCATGCCCATTTTGTGTAAAAGTCCGCCGTGCAATGCGTCGCCAAGGACTCAACATAGTGACCCACGACGCTAAAAAAGCGCCGCATAAAGATGAACTCATCGCTCAAGGCGGCAAACAGCAAGTGCCTTGTCTGCGGATTGAAGAAAACGGTCAAGTACAGTGGTTATATGAATCAAAAGAAATCATTAACTACTTAGACCAACGCTTCGCCTAAATCACGGCGCAACGGTCAGCGCAAATATACAAGTAAGTGCGTCCAGTAACCTTTTCAATCGTCTGTTCTATGGGCCCTTACAAAGGGCTTTACGTTGGAATGACGAGGTTTCGGGCGCAGTTCTTTTATTGCGTTGTTTTATCGCATTTACTTACGCCACAAATATTCACGGTCAGAATAATCAAATAACCACTGGGGCTGATACACCACCAATAGCGTCACCGCCATACCATTAAGCAATGCCTCTGGGAATGCCAGCAAAGGGATGAGTATCAGGTAGTCGTCCACTAACACATTCCAATCGTAATCCGCTGCAGACCACAACCACATAGCCCAACTCAATTGATGAAACACAGTTGAGAGGCCCGCATTGATAAAACCACCGACGAAGATGAATACAAAAATATGCTTAGGAAATAAATGGTAACTGCGACTGTATAGGATAAAACACAGGAACAGCGGCACAGCCATAGCGAACAAACTAAAAGCACCAAAATCAGCGGGCTGCTTTAATACAAAAAGACTAAAAAAAGCGCTAGGCAACAGCAACACTAGGGTCGCAAGACGCCAGCCGAACATCAGCATACAAGTGACAATTCCCAGAAAATGCAGATGCAACCCAGTTTGAATACTGGCATTTAACGACCACAGTGCATTGATCCCCACCAACGTCAGCAACAAACGTAATTGGAGATGTTTATCCCGCCGGAGCTGCACTAACTCTTCTTTTGGCCATATGGCGTAGATCCATAACGCCAAGAACATAAGGCATATACCTTGAGTCAGGCTCATATCCCATTCGATTTGCGCCCATTTATTCGACCAAAACGCCCACATTACTCGCCCATCCTTAATCCATTACACCTATCGGCGCGTACTCGACCTATGAGAATGCCATAAATCCATGAACTTTAGGGCCATATTAAGGTATTCTTCTGTCAGTTAATAACTAAGAGTTAAATTTGATTATGCCGTTTCGATATCTCAGCCTTGCCATCTTAAGTTGTTTCTCGCTCATCGCCTGCAGCAGTGCGCCAATTGACCCGAGTGAACTCGCCGGAAAATTACGGGATAAGTTGACGACAGATATTAAAAGCGATGGCCTTAAACTCTTCAGCTACAAAGCTCGTCTGGTCGATGAAAAGTCGACAATGAATGATACAGACCGCCCTTTTCCACACGAGGCACGCATACGTAATATGCAAGATCCCCGTGAGCAACGCCGCGCGATGCAAGATCTACAGGACTCATTAGAAATTTGGGGGAGACAGGTTGATTTGGGTTTAATCAAAACCCTTGAAATGACGGGTTATTGCCGCGAAGGTTATATTGAATTAAGCCGAATTATCGAGCCTGGTCGAGGAGAAATCCGCGGTGAGTGCCAAGAGGGGGCAACCAATGCTGATAAACAAAAATTTATGAGCTATTAACTAAACTCAGAGTAATGAAGAAACGTGCACAGTTACCAATACAAAAAACTGAAATCGGCTAAAAATAGCGAAAACGGTAATAAGCAGAATAAAAAGCAAGCATGCGCGTATGAGACAATACGCGCATTCACATCACACTAGACTGATTCGGTCAGTGGCACAGCACGATTTTCCAATAACACAGGGATACCTTCAGTGATCGGATAAGCAAGTTTATCTGCCTTACAAATCAACTGCTGCGTCGTTTTATCGTACTCAAGTTTTCCCTTACACACAGGGCAAGCCACTATATCTAACAATTTTTTATCGAATGCCATGGAAGTTTCCTTATTTAGCTGCAGCCACTTCACGAAGACGTGCGAGCAGCTGTTCATCAAATTGTGGGGATAGCTTGGCATCGACCGCCAAATACCACCAGTTTTCTTGTGCAAAATCGCGACATTTAACCGCATCTTTTTCTGTCATCAACAGTGGCAAGCCTTGGGCTAAATCACCTAACTGGGTTTTATCGTAGGCCTGATGGTCATCAAAACCATGGCAGAAGGCCAGTTGATAGCCTTGTGCGCGCAACGATTCAAAGAAACGCGCTGGATTACCTATGCCCGCCATCGCAACGAGCGGCTGAGACTTATCGAAAGTATATTCACCAGACGTCGCATCACATTTTACAGGCTTCACTGCCGTAGGTGTCAGTTGCATTTCGAACTGCCCTTTTGCCGCTGGGCCGCCATTACTGACGATAAAATCCACGGTATCGAGACGCCACGCGCCTTCACGCAATGGACCTGCTGGCAATAGCAAGCCATTGCCTAAACCGCGCTGACCATCAATCACCACCAGCTCAATATCGCGTGCCAGAGCATAATGCTGTAGGCCATCGTCACAGATGATGACATCAACACCAAACTCAGCAATAAGCGCATTAGCCGCATCGACCCGTTTAGCGCCAACCACCATGGGCACTTGAGTACGCGCCACTATCATGGCAGGTTCATCACCCACCTCTGCCGCACTTGCACCTAAGCAAACCGATTTAACGCCTTGAATATCAACACCGTAACCACGACTGATCACACCGGGGTGAAATCCATGTTGGCGCAGTAATTCAATCAGATAAATCACAGTTGGCGTCTTACCACTGCCACCGACGGTAATATTACCGACGACGATGACAGGTACAGGCATTGCAGTTTGTGATTTCATCCCGAGGTGAAACAAAGCGCGGCGCACATAAGTGATAACCGCGAATAAGCCAGATAACGGTAACAAGAGCCATCGCAGTGGATGGCCCTGATACCAAATTTTATTTACTAAGGCCTGCATCTAACTACCAAATTGCATTTGGTATAATTTGGCGTACATGCCATCTAATTCCAATAGTGATTGGTGCGTCCCGCGCTCGACGATACGCCCCTGATCGACTACTAAAATCTGATCCGCACTCTCGATGGTCGACAACCTGTGGGCGATCACTACAGATGTGCGGTTTTGTCTGAGGTTATCTAACCCTTTTTGAATGGCTTTTTCTGACTCAGTATCCAGTGCAGAAGTCGCTTCATCGAGGATCAACACAGGCGCATCACGCAACATAGCGCGTGCAATCGCAATCCGCTGTCTTTGACCACCGGACAATAACACGCCATTCTCACCCACTTGGGTATCAAGGCCTTGGGGCAGCTGATCAATAAACTCCATCGCATAGGCCAAGGTCGCAGCTTCAATGATCTGCTCACGAGTGGCTTCACCTGGGTAGGCGTAAGCGATGTTATTGGCTATCGTGTCATTGAACAAGGTCACCTGTTGCGATACCAGTGCCACTTGATTGCGCAGCGATTTTAGCGAGTAATCGTAGATGCTGACGTCATCAAGCAGAATATCGCCGGATTCAAGGCCCGTATAAAAACGGGTCACTAAACTCG
Organism: Shewanella sp. SW1; assembly: GCF_025653545.1. Taxonomy (NCBI): domain Bacteria; kingdom Pseudomonadati; phylum Pseudomonadota; class Gammaproteobacteria; order Alteromonadales; family Shewanellaceae; genus Shewanella; species Shewanella sp. SW1. The sequence continues at coordinate 66,890 of NZ_JAKKSG010000009.1, forward strand.
CAATAGTCGACTTACCTGAGCCAGAACGTCCAACTAAGGCTAAGGTTTGCCCAGGTTTGACTTCAAAATCGACATTCTCAAGTGCACGACGATCTTGGCTGTCATAGGTAAAACACACATTATCAAAACGTAAATGCCCCTTAGCACGCTCGACAGTATAAGTTCCCGTATCGGACTCTGGCAACGTATCCAGTAATTCAAACACTGTGGTACAAGCCGCAATACCCCGTTGAAATTCGGCATTCACTCGGGTTAAGTTTTTGATTGGCTGTAACATGGCCATCATGGCACCAAGAATCGTCGCGAAGGTACCCGCGGTAAGATCGGCTTTCATGCTGTCTAAGCTTGCCGCATAAAGTACAAAGGCTAAGGCGAATGAACCAATAATCATGATCAGAGGCTGACTAATGGCTTGTGCCACAGCTAACTTCATATTTTGATGGCGGTTTTGATCGTTTACTTTAGCAAAACGGGTTGCTTCTGTTTCCTGTCCACCAAAGGCCAGTACGTTTTTATGGCCTTTAATCATTTGCTCCGTAGTCGCACTCACTCCGCCCATGGCTGTTTGAATTTGCTTAGAGACCTTGCGGAAACGACGGCTGACTACCGCAATGACCATGCCCATGATAGGACCAATCACAAGAATACAGAGGGATAGCTTCCAAGAGTTATAGAACATCAGCACCAGCATACCAAACACAGTCACACTATCGCGGACGATGGAAATCAAAGCACTTCCCGATGCTCGAGCGATTTGCTCAGTATCAAAAGTCACTTTTGAGATCAAGTTACCGGTATTTTCCTTATCCATATAACTGACAGGCAGGCTCAGATAATGCTCAAACACTTGCTGACGCATGTCCATGATCAAACGTGCACTCATATATGAAATGCCGTAAGTCGAAACAAAGTTAGCAAAGCCACGTAGGGAAAACATAACGATAACCACAAGCGGCGCCATCATAAGCACGTCGTTGTTTGCGTGGAAACCTTCACTGGTTGGCAATGCTATGCCGTTGGTCACCGCAGCAGGTGCGCCGCCGGAGAAACCCTTATCAATAAAGGGGCCGATAAAAGCGATAAAGGCGGCATCGACGAGACCATAAATAATTAATCCCGCAACTGAAAGCATAAACATGCCTTTCATCTGTTTTATATAGCCCAGTAATCGTTTGAAAACTGTCCACATTTCGTCTTTAGGAGATGTTGTCATTGATAACACTAAATTATGGCAAAGTAGGCATTCTACTCTGGATTAATCAAGTCACCAAATCTAAACAGAGAGTTGTACCAAAATGGCGCTAAATCACCACGATAGGTCTTAACCTCTCGCTCAGACTGCTGAAAAATCACACTAATCTGCCCTTCTATACCTGTAGTTAGGCCCATAATCTCCCGTTGCTGATAACGTTCAACCACTGTGGATTTTGGAAACCCCCAGCGATTAGCAAAACCAGCAGGAAACAAGACTAACTTGGGGGCAACAGCATCAATAAAGGCTTCAGTTGACGAGGTTTTACTGCCGTGGTGGGGCGCAACGAGCACTTCACTTTGTAACTCATGCTCACCACTTAGGGCACGACTTAATAGCGAAGTTTCGATTTGCTTTTCGATATCCCCCGTAAGCAGTAGACTCTGCCTGTCATCATCAATGCGTATAACACAGGAACCATTATTACCCACTAACGCTTGAGGCGGAGAAAGCAAATTCAAGCTCAGCCCTTGCCATTGAATTAGCCTTGGGCGGCAATCTTGGCCGCTAAAGCCAGCCACGTCTGTGATCACTAAAGCCTTAGGGTAAGCCTCAATCAAAACAGGGGCACCACCTGCATGATCGTTATCGCTATGGCTGATAACAATATAATCAATCTCTTGAATGCCTTTGGCTTTTAGGAAAGGTAATATCACCCGCTCCGCATAACTGAAGTCATCACCAAAGGCGGCACCAGTGTCGTAGACCAGCCCTCTACCATTCTTTTCAATAACCACAGCTAAACCTTGGCCCACATCCAGTAAATGCATAGCCCATCGATTATTTTGAAAGGGTGACCACAGCGTAATACAGAAAAGCAAAGCGGGAATAAACAGTAAACTCAGCAGGCTTAACCAAGAAGTATAATTTTTATTTTTAGGCACATAGCGCCATAACACACCACCGATGAGCGCGGATAACCCCAAGGCTAATATCGTATCTGAAAGCGCTAACCAATGGGCTGGCAATTGCTGGCTTATGTCTAGCAACTGCGCATAGGGTGATAAACTCCAATCACTTAGGCGAAGCAGTCCCAACCAAGAGAACCCAAACGCAGTACTAACCCACCAGCATATAAATCCCGCCATCGCTAATGGGATAACAACAAAACTAAACCATGGCACAGCTAGGATATTCATCCACAAGCTGTGTAAACTCACACCACCAAAGAGTGCTCCTTGCAGTAATCCAAGCCCAAGGCTCAGGCGCCACTGGATGGCCCAAAATTGTAAAAGCCCCGCGCCTACACGCGTCCTTCGAGTCGACACAGCCGTAAACTCTTTGGGCTGGATGACTAAGGTATATAAAATCACCCCTAAAGCACAAAACGACAGCCAAAATCCCGCACTTAAACAAGCAAGCGGGTCGAGTAACAATACGACAAACAATGCAAACAGCAAGCGCTCCCACGCAGTAGAAAATCGCTTTAATAAACTCAGTAGCATTAAAAGTAAAATCATCACGAGTGCACGCTGAGTCGACACTCCAAAGCCTGCAAGATAAGCATAAAATGCGGCGCCTATACCTGCCACGACTAACGCAAAAGTCATATTACGTCGACTCTGATGTGACACAAAACGACTCAATCCAAACAAAATGCAAGCGTATACCCATGCCGCGACAACGGAGAGGTGCAAACCGGAAATCGCCACTAAATGGCCAGTGCCAGTCTGCCTTAGTGCTTGCCAACGAGCTTTTGAGATCAAATGCTTATCCCCCAAAAGCAAGGCGAGTAAAATGTCACCTTGAGGTAAAGAGGCTAATTCAGGTGTCAATGCGCTTATGAGGTCGTTACGCAATGAAGGCGAAACCGCAAGTAACTGCGCCTCAATCACTCGTCCTTTACCGACAACATGTTGACTGATTAATTGTTTTTGTTCGTTGTAGCCGCCTTGATTTAGCACGCTAGCAATGCTCTTAGGCATCAAGGTAAACAGCCAAACCTGACCCACATCGACTTCTGGCGGATCTTTCCACGTGAGTCGCAATTTTGCGTTTGGCCCTAAGATTAAATTTGGTTTAATGAGCGATATATCCAAACTTAGCCAGTCGCTGTTTCGACTAACTAGTGATATGATTTCGCCCCTTACCTGTATAGGTTGTTGTAACACTGGCAAATCCTGCCTAGATAATCCTAAGCAAAAACCAGTTAGCCATGCTACCGCAAAGAGCCCACCTGCACAGACAGGGATTTTTCGGTGTAAGATTAACGCCCCAACAACAAGGTAGGGTATGTAACTGACTGGCGGCAGCGAAGGCCATAACATCGCTGATAATAAGATGGCACTAAAGCCAAACATGAATCGATTCATAGTGAATTAAGTTAAGACAGCAATTTCAGCATATGCCAAAAAAATTAATTAAAAGATTTATGCCTAAGCCTGAAACCTTGCGTGAGCATAAACACTTACGCATGTTCGGACGCTTGTTACATAATCCCAATCTATGGGCACTTAATCGAAAATCCGCCCCAGGCGCATTTGCCGTAGGGTTATTTGTCGCTTGGATCCCAATGCCATTTCAGATGGTTGTTGCAGCGGCTTTTGCCATTCTATTTAACGTTAATATTCCTGTTTCAGTTGCATTAGTATGGATAACCAATCCCTTAACTATGCCAGTGATGTTTTATGGGGCGTATTTGCTCGGAGCTAAAATACTAGGCCATGCTCCGCAAGATTTTGCCTTCGAAGCAAGTTGGCAATGGATTGAAGCATCGCTTGCGACTATAGGTCCGGCATTCTTACTCGGGTGTCTCGTGCTAGGAGTGGTTTTTTCCGCTGTCGGTTATTTGCTGATTAATAATCTGTGGAAATATTCAATTATGTTTAAGTGGCAGAAACGCAAGAATAAATAATCTTTTATATTCAAACCGCTTATGTTGGTACAACGATTGAGTCAAGGTAACAGCATAAGCGGATTAACACATTCGCTCTCGCTTCCCTTTTGTTCATCATGTGAATCACCTTCTACAATACAACCACGTTAACTCCACTTTGCGCCGAATTTAAGATCGTACATATCTGTGAATTAAATCACACAGCGGCGCCTAGCTTTTCCCTAAAAACAGATTTTTGCTGTTACTATTTATAAAAACATCAAGTAGGGAATATCCATGCCTTTTTATCATCAATATGGTTCTAAAAGCCTTAAAGCCGTTGAACACTTAGTCCTATTTATTATTGCCATTGCCACCGTTGTCGCAATAGGCCAAGAAATTGTGCATATCATCTCTGTACGTATGGTCGCACTGGCCGATTTACTCTTGTTATTTATTTTCTTAGAAGTGTTAGCCATGGTGGCTAACTACTATGAATCCGGTAAGTTACCAGTACGTATGCCGCTTTATATTGCGATTGTCGCCTTGGCCCGTTACCTAATCTTAGATATGAAGAGCATGGAAGACTGGCGTATCGCAGCAATATCATTATCGACGCTAATTTTAGCGGCAACCGTGATTGTGATTCGTTGGGGCCAATTAAAAATGCCTTATCCAAAAAATCAAGAATACGACAATTAATCAAATACCTGAGTTGGTGCTATTGAAACCTAAATCAATGGCACCTGCTGTTCTCGTTTTAAAACTATTATCAAAGACCTAGCTTTCACATTGGTATTCTGCCAAAAAGCAATTATGCTAGTTTTACTGAGATCAATAATTTACGGGGCAATTGAGTTATGGGTGACCATACTACTGGTTTTGAAGAAAAACGCACATCGCTGCGAGTCGACATGGAAGCAGAGCGCGTGGTCTTGAATTGGATCGACACTCAAGGCATGAAGCAAACAGATGAAGGTGTGTGTATCGACTTAGCAAGACGCGGCATTTTATTCGATTATAAAAATCCGTTTGCACTGGGCGAACTCATCGAAGTGACCTTTAATCCCAATTCAACCCAACAAAATACCGTTAAAGGACAAGTCTGCCGCTGCGCAAAATGCCACGACCAAAGCTACCACATTGCCATGCAACTGCTTTAATTTAACTTAAATTTCGCAGCTTTAATGGCTCTGTTCTACACTCAATGAATTGAACAATTCATTAAGGGGCGTCAGTATGATCTTGCTGGTAGGTGGTGAAAAAGGTGGTAGCGGAAAAAGTTGTCTCGCTCAAAATCTTGCCGTTTATATTAAGCAAAAATGTCAGGCAAACGTCCTCATGGTCGATTGTGATCCCCAACGCACGACTTCAGATTGGATCCAAGCAAGAAATAATGATCCAAGCCTCCCAAGTATTAATTGCATCCAACTTTACGGCAAGATTCGTAATGATTTACTCAGCCTCAATGAGCGTTTTGACTACGTAATTGTAGATTGTGGTGGCCAAGATAACTTAGCCATGCGCGCAGCTATGTCGGTAGCGACTTATGTTGTGATCCCCCTCAGACCCAAAAGACGCGATCTCAAAACATTACCCCACATGGAAGACATGCTAAGTACTTGTAAGATGGTGAATCCTAAAATGATCGCGACTATAGTGCTAACCCAATGCCCAGCGCTTCCCACACAATTTAAACGCATTTTAGAAGCCAAAGATGTGGTGCAATCCTTTGGACTAAGAGTGCTAAATTCAGTTACATTTTGCCGAAATATTTATGATGACAGTGAAGAAAGAGGCTCTTCAGTCGTCGAAATAGAACCCGATGGAAAAGCAGCCGATGAGATCCGCGCCATCGCGGATGAGTTATTCGCAATGCCACCAGAAAATAGCTATGAGCTTAACTGATCTTAAACGTAAGAAACCTAAGCAAATCATCAAGCCGGTTTCTGTCGATGATTTCATTGAAGATGCCAATAACTACGCTTTAGGTAAGGCGAGTTTATTAGCTGCGCCCACCACACAAACCATAGTTAAGGGCTTAGATAAAAAATCGACTAAGATTTATCGCCACGCGACCTTTACCCTCACTGAAAACAGTATTTCTCAGCTTGACGCCCTATCGAAATCCACCAATATTGCAAAATCTCGATTACTGCGTATTTTGATCAATGAATTTACCCAACTCACCCCCGCACAGCAGGAGCAAATTGCAAATAAGCGCCATGATGAAGCCTAAGCTTCAACAAAATAATTACACATCTAAGTGACTAAAAACTAACCAGCCAAATAAAATGAGTACGCTATGGTCACTGTGTATTATACCAATCACATTAAATAGTTAGTCAGTTCAGAGCCCCACTGGCATCTCAATCCAAGGCGCATTGACGCAGAAATGGTCATTTCCTTTTAAGTAATGCAACACCGGAGTGGAATGCCTGTGGCTCCCGAAGGGCGGCTGATGTTAATGGCATCGCGCTTTATACTGCGTTTAAGGCTTTCAACAGAGAGCACCACTATGCCTTCAAGCCTTCGCCTTGTCTAAAGCGCTTTGAGCTCCCGCTGAATGAACAGATATTTAATACGATGGGTATTAATGCTCACACTTTCGCCCAGCTACAAGTTGAATACCTTGGGACGTTTCGTAAAACTTACCTTTACCTATGAGTAACTCAATTAATGCTTCGGCACTCAAATCAGTTGCACTACAAGTATGGTATCGAGCCGCCGAGCCAAACTTTTGCTCCATCATGGAAATTAATTCAGGCTTTATAATAGCGGCCCCTTGAGCTACCATCAGCGCCATAACATCATGACCGTGAACAGAATTGGACATATGTCCTCCTAAAGATGCAATATTATTGTTCTTTATATCCTAACGGTTAAATTCGAACCCTGATCTCGCGCACAAACTTTCAAATGGGGACGACTGCGCCGACATCTGTGACGATAATGTGAGCCATTATGTCTTTGATCCTATTACTGACCCAACAGATGTCGCTGTACTTAGTAATCGTTTACTTAGTCAGTAAAACGCCACTGTTTAAACTGTTTGCCGAAACGTCTCCTCGTCTGCCACATAAGATTTTTATGTATCTGATTTTTTCGAGTTTCTGCATCATGGCCACTTATTTTGGTGAGCAAACCTCGGGAGCGATTGCCAACACTCGTGCTATGGGCGCCGTTTTAGGCGGATTATTAGGAGGACCGGTTACTGGTTTTCTGGTGGGGCTGACTGGTGGGCTACACCGCTACAGTATGGGCGGCTTTACTGATATAGCCTGCGCCATCTCCACCACCTTAGAAGGCTTATCCGCAGGGATGATAAGCTTCTACTTAAGACGCGCAGATAAAAGTGAGCTCATCTACAATCCATTACTCGTTTGCCTAGTGACTTTTTATGCTGAAATGATGCAAATGAGCATCATACTTTTGGTCGCACGCCCCTTCGATGATGCATGGGAATTGGTACGTCAAATCGCGCCGCCCATGTTATTAGTCAATTCCGTGGGAGCGGCACTCTTTATGAGCATGATCCGTGACCAAAAAACCATGTTTGATAAACTCTCATCGAGCTTTTCGACTAAGGCATTAAAAATTGCCGAACGCAGTGTCGGATTACTATCCAAAGGATTTAACGAAGAAAGTAGTAGTCACGTCGCCCAAATCGTCATCGAAGAAACCAATGTGGGTGCAGTGGCCATCACGGACAGAGAAAAACTGTTAGCCTTTATTGGCATAGGCGCCGATCACCATCTCCCTGGTACACCGATTTCATCCAAAATCACCTTAGAAGCCATCAATCAAAATAAGGTCATGTTCGCCGATGGCGTTGAAACGCCCTATGCATGCTCTATTTCTTCTCATTGCCGTCTAGGGTCGAGTCTAGTGATCCCGCTGCGCAGTGATACCGAGGTCATTGGCACGATTAAACTCTATGAGCCTAAGAATAAACTTTTTTTGAATATCAACCGTACTTTAGGTGAAGGTATTGCCCGCCTATTATCAAACCAAATTCTTTATGGCCGGTTTGAGCAACAGCAAAATCTACTGACTCAAGCCGAACTTAAATTACTACAGGCTCAGGTCAATCCGCACTTTTTATTTAATGCACTGAATACCATTAGCGCGATTATCAAACGTGATCCTGATATGTCTAAGCAGCTACTGCAGCAGTTATCGCAATTTTTACGGATCAATTTAAAGCGAACGACAGGCTTAGTGACGCTTGGGGATGAGCTAGATCACATAGCGTCCTATCTCACCATTGAAAAAGCGCGTTTTATTGATAAATTGCAAGTCAGTATCGCGATACCTGAATCACTCTACCACTGTAAAGTCCCCGCCTTTACCCTACAGCCAATTATTGAGAATGCCGTAAAGCACGGCACTTCGCACATGATTGAGCAAGGGCAGATTAAAGTGACAGGCAAGCTCGAAAATGATGTGCTGGAGCTAGAAGTCACAGACAATGCCGGGTTGTATCAGCCCATTGAGGGCTCAGAAGGTCTAGGGATGAACTTAGTGCATAAGCGAATTCAAAATATTTTTGGCGAACAATACGGCGTGACAGTGGAGTGCGAGCCCGATCAATTGACTCGTGTCACCATAAGATTGCCCATAGAAAGCCCTGAAACATCAAATATGGATAACCGCACGTGATCACTTGTTTAATTGTCGATGATGAGCTGTTTGCTCGTGAAGAATTAGCTGACCTTTTGGGGCAAGAACACGACATCCAAATCGTCGGTCAATGCGCCAATGCTATTGAGGCATTACAGAGCATAACCAAAGAAAAACCTCAGTTAATCTTTCTTGATATCCAAATGCCACGCATTTCGGGCATGGAACTTATTGCAATGCTCGACCCCGATGACATGCCGAAAATCGTGTTTGTCACCGCCTACGACGAGTTTGCCGTCAAAGCCTTCGACAATCATGCTTTCGATTATTTACTCAAACCCATAGATGCCGACAGACTCAGTAAAACCCTCACTCGTGTGCGTAAAAATCTAACGCCTCAGGCTATGGACTCCATTACCCCAAAGAGTCTTGAACATATTCCCTGCTACAGCGGCAATAAACTCAAAGTCATTGCAATCCAAGATGTGGAATATGTGTTCAGTGACTTAAGCGGCATCCATGTGGCCAGCACGAAAGGCAAAGTCCATACCCAGTTGACCTTAAAAGTGTTCGAAGAAAAAACCCCACTGGTGCGCTGCCATCGGCAGTATTTGATTTCACCTAAGGCGATTGCTGAAATTGAGCTGTTAGATACGGGGGCTGAAGTCACCACTCATTTAGGCGATAAAGTCCCCGTATCACGCCGCTATCTTAAAAGCCTTAAACAGCTATTTGGCTTTCAATAAACACAATACCAAAGTTATCTTAGCGACGTATTTTTAGCCATAAGATGGCCAACAACACTCACCGTTAACATACAATGGTAACCACTTAAGCTCACCAATTGCCGCTCACACTGCATTTTCGACCACTCATTGAAATTACAAAGTTTTATATCAACAACTTGTTTACACTCGCCAGAACTCAAATGGGGAGATAACAAAAATGATGTGGTTCCTACTCTGTGTCGGTCTACTGATCGGCGGCTACTTTATCTACGGCGCCTTTGTCGAGAAAGTCTTCGGCATTAACGCTAATCGTCAAACACCCGCTTTCAGTCAAACTGATGGCGTCGACTTTGTGCCTATGTCTAAAGGCAAAGTCTATCTAATTCAATTATTAAACATTGCAGGCGTAGGCCCAATTTTTGGTCCTATCTTAGGTGCACTCTATGGTCCTGCAGCCATGTTGTGGATTGTGGTTGGCTGTATCTTTGCAGGTGCAGTACATGACTACTTCTCCGGTATGTTGTCAGTGCGCAATGGCGGTCAATCCGTGCCAAACCTTGCGGGTAAGTATTTAGGTAAGAGCGCCAAACACTTCATGAACGTGTTTGCTATTGTGCTGTTACTGCTCGTCGGTGTGGTCTTTATCTCTGCGCCTGCAGGCTTACTTGGCAAGCTTACTGGTTGGGATGTCAGTATCTTCGTTGGTATAATCTTCGTCTATTACCTGATTGCAACTGTGGTACCTGTCGATAAAATTATCGGTCGTCTGTACCCCTTCTTTGGCGCTTTATTGTTCTTCATGTCGTTTGGTTTAGCTTTCGCAATTATGCTATCAAGCGAGCATACCTTACTGCCTAACGTACAAGCGGGCGATTTCTTCCAAAACTTAAATCCGAACGACATGCCACTTTGGCCTGCCCTATTCATCACTATTGCCTGTGGCGCGGTATCGGGTTTCCATGCTACTCAATCACCGTTAATGGCCCGTTGCGTTGAAAACGAGACTAATGGTCGCTTCGTCTTCTTTGGCGCCATGATTGGCGAAGGCATTATCGCATTGCTTTGGTGTGCCATCGCGTTGTCTTACTTTGGCGGAGTAGAAGGGTTAAGTGCGGGTATGTCAGGTAACCCTGCCAACGTCGTCTATGAGGCATCTACCGGTCTGTTAGGCGCTATCGGTGGCTTTATGGCTATCCTAGGGGTGATTATTCTGCCGATTACCTCAGGCGATACGGCTTTCCGCTCTGCGCGTTTGATTCTGGCTGAATTTTTCAATATGCCACAAATCTCACTACCAAAGCGCTTAGTGTTAGCTCTCCCACTATTTGTTATCGGCGGCATATTGACCCAAGTAGACTTTGGTGTGATTTGGCGCTACTTCGGTGTAGCAAACCAAGCCACTGCAGTATTAATGCTGTGGACGGCTTCGGCTTACCTGCTACGACATAACAAACTACATTGGATTGCGACAATTCCAGCGATGTTTATGACCACTGTGGTTATCACCTTCCTACTGAACTCGTCAACCTTAGGTGCCGGTTTACCTATGACGGTATCAACCATAGCGGGCATAGTCACAACCTTAGTGATTACAGCACTCTTGATTGTGAAAACCAAAGGTAAAGGCGAAATTGATTTACCGGTTGAAACTGAGCTTAAAGAGACAGTCAAAGACTAGTCAAACAATTCAAATGACCAAACTAAAACAGGCGCTTTATTGCGCCTGTTTTGATCATACTGCTCCACCAATAGCAGCTATCACAGGTTTAAGCTAGCAAGGTATTCAAGCTTGACTCGATACCATTCCACACTGTATCAGGCATACAAAACTGCTATACTCCCGCCATAGCACATTGCAACATGCATAATATGAATCAATCGAATAACCCGCTCCACGGCATTAAACTGGAAACGATCATCACTTATTTAGTCGAGAAATACGGCTGGGAAGAATTAGGGGAAAGAATTAATATCCGCTGTTTTACCCACGATCCCAGCATCAAATCCAGTTTACGTTTTTTGAGAAAAACAGAGTGGGCGCGGGATAAAGTCGAATATCTTTATTTAAGAGCCAATAAATTACCCTTGCCGCCCCCCAAAGCAGACTCTAGCCAAGCGGCTAAGAAGCCTGCGGCAAAAATTGCGACGAAGAAAACCAATCAAACTCCCCCTGACAAGTCAGCTAAAAGCGATAAACCTAACACAGATGACAAAGTAAATAGCCATATTTGGGGTAACAGTTAATCTTCGCCCTCTGCAGCCATAAAACGTGAACAGCCCTCACTTAAGGGCTGTATTGTTAGAATGAATCAATAACTCATCGATTTTTCACTAATCCACACCTTTAATTTAATTGTGACTAATAGCGTTTACTAAGAGGCTGTGAGCCATGAAGAAACACTCTTTTTGGCCGAGCGACAAAAAGTGACTTCAGTTTTCAAATTGATGGCCGATAAAAGTGTAACGTCATCCAAATTTGCATGAATGGAGTGTTAAATGAACATTAATGGAATAAACAATAACGCAACTGGCTCAGGTTTCACCACCGTATCGGGCGCATATATCGCAGCGACACCAGTTGCAACAAAAACACCAACAGCGAATAGTGAGTCCGCTGGCTCACAAGATACCCAAGACACAGTCTCCATTTCTAATGCAGGCCGCGAGGCTTTATCCAACGACTTTGGGGCCCCTTTGAGAGAAAAAGCATTAGCTAAAAAAAATGAAGCTGAAGTAACTCCAAAAGAAGAACCTAAGACATTAATTGATGAACAAATAGACAAAATAAAAGAAAAAATAAAAGAATTACAAGAAATATTATCCAAGCTCAAGGGAGATGACTCAGAAGCTGCAGATCAGCAACGTAAAATGCTGCAAGAACAAATAATGTTACTTAGTGGCCAAATCGCCACCTTGTTGGATAAAAAGATGCAAGATAGTAAAAAGTCAGATTAACTGAAACAGTATTCTACTAAACTAATACAAGACCAACCGACTAACGTTAACCCACTTAGATGGGAAAGCTGAACATCAAACGCCAAATGTTCAATCCATCACCACGGCGATAGCTGAATCCAATACGATCAACACCCAACAGTTCGCCCCCAAGGGGCTTAGAAAACGCGAGGGAAAAACCGGCCTCATAACTACCAGAAACAATAGTATCTTGCTCTATCTCGCTAATAAATCTAAGTTCATTGAAATACCAATAGCCTACGGCAAAGATCCTTGGTTGCACCTGCAGATCCCACCATTGCCAGCGTGGTGCTAACCCTAAATCAACACCTGTTTGTAGTACTGCAAATTGATCCGAAAACTTACCATAGTGCTCACTGTACCCAGCAAAGCGTAATCTCGATACCCACACAGCATCCTGCCCTGCTAAGGTAAAGTCATACAAGCTACTGATCCCTGAGGCGATAATAGCAACGTTATCGTTTTTATCGAAATTAGTGCCAAAACCGATATCTAAATACCCTTCCATTCGAGTATTTTCGCTCGCCTGCCAATGATGCTCAAAACCTGGGGTAACTGTCATAGTACCTATCGACGACGGCAACTCACCTTCAGTGATATCTTTGGCTAAATAATCAAAAAAGCCAAAGGAGATAGGTAACCGTAACCAAGTTTGGCTACCGCTATCTTTCTTCAAATCAAAGCTTAACGGAATGCTAACGACGGTGGCATTTTGGTTTGCAGCGCGGTAAACGCCAGTGCCAAGATAACTACCAAAGGCGTAAACAGAATTTGGATTAGTGCTAGTTTCTATTGGATTACTACCATTAGCATTATTAGGTGCATGATTGATAGAAAAGCTGGGATCATCCGCTTGAGATGCAGATATGAATGTATTTGTAGCGGAGACACTATCGGCAAAGGTGGTAGGAATAACGCTCAGTAATACCAAGCACATTAGCGACAAGCTTAATAGCAACCGACTGAAACAATGGCTCAATTGACTTAAACCTTCCTCATTTTTAACTCAATCGGTCGACTCATCATGATGACAAAACTACTTATTTTCATCCATAAAATGATATTCAGACATCATGTGTCCAAGCTCAGTGGATTTAGTTTTTAAGTACGCTTCGTTATAACGATTTTTACCAACTTGCAGCGGTACGCGCTCAACCACTTCGATGCCAAACTCCTTCATCGCTTTCACTTTACGCGGATTATTGGTCATCAAACGCACATGCTTCACCCCTATCTGTTCCAGCATAGGCTTGATCATGTCGTATTTACGCATATCCGCTTCGAAACCGAGTTGCTCGTTGGCTTCAACCGTGTTGGCGCCTTTATCTTGCAGCTCATAGGCGCGAATTTTATTCAGCAAACCAATGCCACGGCCTTCTTGGCGTAAATAGAGGATAAAGCCACTGCCCGTTTCCGCAATATTTTGCATGGCAGCTTGTAACTGAAAACCACAGTCACAACGCAAGCTAAATAAAGCATCGCCGGTTAAACACTCGGAATGAATACGGCCCAACACAGGTTCATCCGCACTGAGAGTACCGAATGTGAGCGCAACATGCTCTTTACCTGATTCGGTATCTTCAAAACCATGCATGGCAAACACGCCCCAAGGAGTGGGTAACTTTGACGTCGCGACATATTTTATCGACATACTTAACCTTAACGACAACTCTCATTCCATGAGACGAATAAGATCCCTAGAAACAAAACGAGGATTAGGCACTTAGCCAACTAAGCGCACTATTCTAAAGTGTTTTCGAACAATCCAGAAATACTTTAGTGTTTTAATCAACTAAACCAAACATGAATGTCTTTTCGATGGGCAGCACGAAGGAATGGATTAAAACGAAGCAGTGCATTAAATACAGGAGCACAAACACGTGATCGACACTCGATCCCGTGCCAGTGACATCCAATCCCACATTAAAATTTTGCGGGAGCGTATCCAGTAACTTCCGTTAGCCCCATTTCACGGCCGATAGCCGTCATAGGGTGGATTACCACAAGCCCTTTGACAGACTTTTTCAGTTTGCCCATGTCTGCTTGTTCCGCTTTTGTCAAAGCACGATGGAAAGGCAAACCTTTAATATCTGACCCTTGCTTATTCAATAAGCGGGTTTGTTGCCCTTTCACACTGCCGATTTGCTTAGTGACCGCAGCGATTTCGCGTTTGAACTGGGCAATAATGACGTCATCGCCTCTTTGTTCAGCCGCAGCAAGTTTACGACGAAATTTATCTAATTTATCGTTAAGCTGCTGCAGTTCTTGCTTTAAATTCATTCTGTTACCTTAAATTACCTAAGTTAGCCACAGTAAAATCTTAGCCTGATTATGCTAGCGTCTGTGTCAAGGCCTGAGATTATAGCAGCAAGTTACAGATCCTCGTTACCGCTTTTATAACAAACGAATGATCTGATTGCTGCTACCGCGAAAGACAAGACTCGGATCGGCAAGACTTTGTTCAAATTTTCCGTCCACCAGCACATCAATATAAGCCAACACGGCGCGCTGTTCATCACTCAACTCATCGAGCACATAACCTGTCCACAGCCAAATATCCTTCCCCTTACACTCAGCCTTGACTCGTTTGACGAGCGTCAAAATGGCACTGAGATTGACAGGCAATAAAGGATCGCCGCCCGAAAGCGATAAACCACGGCGCACAATCCGCTGATCATTGAGATCGGCAATAATCCTATCTTCCATCGTCCAATCAAACACATGCCCAGAACGGGGATCCCACGTGCTTTGGTTGTAACAACCGCGGCACTGGTGCTCACAGCCAGAGACAAACAAGGTCGCACGGGTACCTGGGCCATTGACCACATCGATAGGGAAATATTGATGGTAATTCATTGATGGTCACTCATAGTGCATTTCATCTTTTAACACTGACACTCATCCCGTGGCACTATTTGATGCCACGTGATGCCACGGAATAAGTCTAACAGGCAGAATAAGGTAATAGTGTTACAAGTGTTTGATCCTGCGTTTTACTTCTTCTTGCTTGCCATAATTAAAGGGCCGCGCATCAGGACTGCCTAAGTAACCGCACACACGGCGCGTCACAGAAACCCGACTAGGCTCATGATTGCCACACTTAGGGCAAGTGAACCCTTTACTGGTACAACTAAATTCGCCGGTAAAGCCACAGTCATAGCATTCATCAATTGGTGTGTTCGTGCCATAGTAAGGCACGCGGCTGTAGCTATAATCCCAGACGTTTTCCAGCGCTTCGAGGTTATGCTGCATATTGGGATATTCGCCATAACAAATAAAGCCACCGTTCGCGATAGCGGGATATGGCTGTTCAAAATCAATTTTATCGTAAGGGTTAACACTTTTTTCCACATCGAGGTGGAAACTATTCGTGTAATAGCCCTTGTCCGTCACCCCTGTGACTAGGCCAAATTGCTTCGCATCCAGTTTACAAAAACGGCTGCAAAGACTCTCACTTGGCGTGCTATACAGACTAAAGCCATAACCTGTTTCGGCCTTCCACGCATCGGTAGCCGCTTTAAGATAAGCTACAATAGCAACGGCTTTTTCCCTTAATTGTGCATCATCAAATACATGGGTTTGGGTGCCATAGAGTGCATTCATGGTTTCATGCAGTCCAATGTAACCGAGTGAAATCGACGCACGGCCATTTTTAAAGATTTGCGCCACATCATCATCAGCCCGTAAACGTACACCACAGGCGCCTTCCATATAGAGGATAGGTGCAACGCGGGCTTTAACACCGTTCAGTCGCTCAATACGGGTATCCAGTGCTTTACGGGCTAATACTAGTCTGTCATCTAAAATGCGATAAAATTCAGCTTCATCGCCATTGGCTTCTAAGGCAATCCGCGGCAGGTTTAAACTGACAACTCCCAAATTATTGCGCCCTTCATGCACAAGCTCGCCATTTTCTTCATAGGTGCCTAAAAAGCTACGGCAACCCATTGGGGTTTTAAATGAACCGGTGACTTTCTCGACTTGCTCGTAGTTGAGAATGTCGGGATACATGCGCATTGTCGCGCATTTGAGCGCCATCTGTTTTACATCGTAATTGCAATCGCCCGCTTTATGATTAATACCATCACGAATCGCAAACACTAGCTTAGGGAATACTGCCGTCTTGCGATTTTTACCCAATCCCGCCATCCGCACTTTGAGCATAGATTGCTGAATTAAGCGCGATTCCCACGAAGTACCCAACCCAAACCCGAAGGTCACGAACGGTGTTTGGCCATTGGCAGTGTGTAAGGTATTGACCTCATATTCCAAAGACTGGAATGCATCGTGACATTCTTTTTCAGTTTGCGCCGTGGCGAAGGCTTTAGCGTCGGTAATCTTCCAATTCAGGGCGATTTGGTAATGCTTGTCGTAGCTCTTAGCGACAAATGGCGCTAACACTTCATCGATACGATTAATAGTTGTGCCGCCATAGATATGGCTCGCCACTTGGGCAATGATCTGTGCGGTCACTGCTGTCGCCGTTGAAATTGATTTAGGGGTTTCAATTTCGGCATTGCCCATTTTAAAGCCGTGGGTCAACATGCCAGCTAAATCAATCAGCATACAGTTAAACATCGGGAAAAATGGCGAGTAATCTAAGTCGTGGTAGTGGATCTCCCCCGCTTCATGGGCGGCGACCACATCCTTTGGCAAGATATGACTCTTGGCATAATGTTTAGCAACTATGCCCGCAAGCAAATCCCGCTGAGTAGGAATGACTTTTGAATCTTTATTAGCATTTTCATTGAGTAAAGCCGCATTGCTTTGCTCGACTAAACCACGGATTTCGAGGTTGAGTTTACTGGTCGCTTCACGGCACACATCTCTGTCGTGACGGTATTCGATATACACCCGCGCCAGGGACTTGTACGGCCCTTCCATCAGTAAATTCTCAACCGCATCCTGCAGATGGTGGATATCGACTTCAGCTAATGGCGCGACGCTCTGACTGATACACGCTGCCACTGTCGCTGCATAGTCGCCATCCTCTATTCCAACTGAGTTTGCAGCGGCATTCACTGCATCCCTTATCCTTGTTTCATCAAAAGGTGTGCGGCAACCATCACGCTTAATTACGACTGGCATTGTTCAGTTCCTCTCCATCTCGCCTAAAAATTAACACTACATCTAGTGATTTTAAAAGCACAAAACACAATATGTAGAGTATTAGGCTACAGCGACGATGAAGCGTCCATGATCCAGATCATAGTTTTTAGGAAGAAATAAAAGAACAAACCAGAACTGCAGCTAGGTCCAATTATCTGAAAATTGCGCCTTGACCTGCTGATTAAACCCAGCTAGTTGAATGCGTGACAATTTGTGTTTATCACGCACTATGGATGTGAATTAACGTTTAGCAAGCGCAAGATAACTACTGAGTTGGCCCGATGCAGATTGATGTGCCCCCATAGATGAAGCAAGTTGCATCATAGATTTTAGCCCCTGCCACTGCTGCTTTTGAGCATCCGTAAGCGGAGGTTCAGAATTCAAATAATCCGTCAATTGGCTAAGGACTTTCGTGGCCTTCTGGGCTAGCACCGGCGACTGAGCATCATCCATATTGGTTAAGACGTTCTTAGCATCAACTAAGGTATTGATAAGAGGATTATTAGGTGATTTTTTAGCTAATGACTTGATTTCATCATCTAAAAAATCTTGCAACGATTGTTTAGTCGGCGTTGTTGTGCTCGGCACTGTAATACCGTTTTTCGATAAACGCTCGAGTTGCACATCCGATAAAATGCCATCTTTTTGTAAGCGCGACACCAATGCGGGAATATCGGCGACACCAAATTGACCATCGGCAAAAAAATCCTTCGCCATCGATTGAATTTTCTGTGCGCGTTGCGCCCTTGGCGACAGCGCTATCTCATCGGTTTTACCGTTATCGGGTTTGGTAGCATCCGTCTGCGTTTTATTTGTTTCTATCGTAGTATCGGTTTTAGCCGTGCTCGTCTTTTGGCTATTGGCACCATAGGCATCGGCGATACTGGCACTGCTGCGATTAAGATTAAAGGCATTTAAAATAGAATTCATCGTCAAAAATTCGGCGTCTAAGACTCAATGACGGTTTTAAAGCAAAAACTAAGCCAATCAAGTATTAATCAGTGCAACCG
Source organism: Shewanella sp. SW1 (assembly GCF_025653545.1). NCBI lineage: Bacteria > Pseudomonadati > Pseudomonadota > Gammaproteobacteria > Alteromonadales > Shewanellaceae > Shewanella > Shewanella sp. SW1. The sequence goes on from NZ_JAKKSG010000009.1 coordinate 85,403, forward strand.
CTGAGTTAATAGCATCACTATGCATAAACCAACTTATATCTAGGACTGTATATCTTCGATCAAGGCAAGACATTGCCGCCTTAGTAAATCGAGTGCCTCAGCGTCCATCTGCACTTTATCAAGCAAGGTTTGCTTCAAGGCAAGAGCTTCGTGCCTGATACCCTCTCCTTGACTTGTCAGAGTGATCAGCTTTTTCCGCTCATCTTCAACGCAGGCTAATCGCGTAATCAACCCCTTCAACTCTAACCGCTTGACGATTGGCGTTAGGGTTCCCATATCGAGTTTAGTCGCCATTGATAGCTGGGTTTGGCTGCAGCCGTTTTGACGCCACAGGGTTTGCATCACTAAATATTGAGGGAAAGTTAACTCGTATGCCTCGAGTAGAGGCCGATAAGCACGCACTAATGCATTGCTCGCAGAATATAACGCGAAACAAACATTATCGGATAAACAGAGTGGATCGCTAGAAGCTTGGCTATGAGTCTGTTTTGTAGCGTCTAGCTCAGGTTGAGGTAAGCAATTCTGCACGTTTAAGCGCCTGTCATTTAAACATAACGCTATCTTATCCGATCTGTCCCACCTCATCTAGTTTGCGCGCAAACTATTTGCATTCGATCTTAAAGCCACGTAGAGTTAACATCATTAGTTTGCGCACAAACAAAAGGTGAGTTTTTATGAAGAGTATGACTGAAACCCGTGAAATCCATCTAGCTAATCGCCCAGAAGGCATGCCTACAGCACAGAACTTTACTTTAGTAAATAAAGCGTTAGCACCGCTCGCTGATGGACAAGTGCTGATTAAAAATCTATGGATGTCGGTTGACCCTTACATGCGCGGGCGCATGGTTGATCGCAAGAGTTATGTTCCGCCCTTCGCCTTAAATCAAGTCTTAGAAGGCGGTGCGATTGGTGAAGTTATCGCGTCAAAAAACACCGAGTTCCCGGTTGGTACTAAAGTCAGCAGCATGCTAGGTTGGCGTGAACACGCAGTCACAGATACCGCAGGACTGACAGCTTTACCACTAACTACGCTTGATAATTCACATTTCCTCGGCGTACTCGGAATGCCAGGCATGACAGCTTGGACAGGACTGACTCGCATTACAGATTTAAAAGCGGGTGAGACACTGTTCGTTTCCGCAGCCTCTGGCGCAGTAGGTAGCGTAGCCTGCCAAATTGGTAAACTAATTGGTGCTCGTGTAATAGCCTCTGTCGGTTCAGATGAAAAAGCTGAATTATTAAAAAGTTATGGTGTTGATGCGGTCATCAATTACAAAACTTGTGGCAATCTCACCCAAGCGTTGACAAAAGCCGCCCCAGAAGGAATTGACGTGTATTTTGAGAACGTCGGTGGTGAGCATTTAGCCGCAGCGCTGAGCAATATGAAAGATCATGGACGTATCGCTGTTTGCGGTATGATTTCGCAATATAACAACACAACTCCAACACCTGGCCCAGACAACTTAGCCCTAATTGTAATGCGAAAACTCAAGTTAGAAGGTTTTATCGTATCCGAACATTGGGCGCATTATCCTGAGTTCACCGCAAAAATGGCTCAATGGTTAGCGGAAGGCAAAGTCAAAGCAGAACAAACAATTTATCAAGGGCTTGAACAAGCACCTGATGCTTTTATCGGTCTATTTGAAGGTAAGAATCGCGGTAAAATGTTGGTAAAACTAGCCTAAGTCACCAACAAAGCGGTATAAACATCTCAATATGAGATAGCAAATAGTCGGTATCGCGAAAGTGATACCGACTTTTGTTTATCTGGCAATCAAACGCTATCTATATAAAACTTTTGACTCTACATTTTGCCTCATCAGCCCTTCCAGAGCGCTGCTTCAATCAAGTGGGCGACTTTCTCCACCGCCGCTTCGCCGGCGGCAATCGCCTCATCAGCACGATGAAACTCCATAGTGCCGATATTTCCCACCTCTGGCACAATACAAATATCTGGTGGATCGCCCATCAACCGCGCCCGCTTATGTCTTTGCTCTAAAATACCCATAGATTGCGACATCACAGCAATCATCCCCGGATTCGATTTAGTGCCGAGTGAAAACTTATCGGTTAGGTTGCTGACATAATCTCGGCCACGGGCGAATAAATCCATAAAGCCCGTTTCTTGTCGCGCTGGCATATCCATTTCAGCTTGGACAGTCCTTTGGCTGGTCATATTCACGGGTAACACTTGGATACGCCCAGAATGATAGCCATATAAATCCACTGCAATCACCACATCAACGCCCATGGCGCGGCTGACCGAAACAGGAACAGGATTCACTACAGCACCATCGACTAACCAGCGTTCTCCTTGTCTGACCGGGGCTAAAATCCCCGGCATGGAGCAAGAGGCCCGTACCGCTTGCCGTAAATCCCCTTCAGTAAACCAAATTTCCTGACCAGAGTATAAGTCAGTCGCGACGGCTGCAAAGGGACGATTGAGATTCTCAATATTCACATCTCCTATACGTGCATGCAGCACATCGAACACCTTGTCTCCGCCGATAAGCCCGCCCTTACGCCATCGAATATCCATCAAGCCAAGCACGTCCCAACTAGAAAAACCGCGCACCCATTTTTCTAACTCGGGTAAATGATCATGGGCGTAAGCGGCCCCCACTAAAGCCCCTACCGAACATCCAGCCACTTTATCGGGCTTAATACCCATGGCAGCTAAACCATTCAATACACCTATATGTGCCCAACCTTTCGCCGCCCCACTACCCAAGGCAATACCTACCGAAGGGGTTGTTCCGTTAGCCATAAATCATTTCTCCTGTAACTCAATGCAGTACACGATAACGTAAAATCCTGCCATATCCACTGTCAATCGGTAAAAACGACACAATTAAGAGGTTGTAATACCAATGTAAATAAATACAATCAACAGAGCATAAATGGCACACTTTCTACATCAATCCGTGCATGAAGCAGAGATAATCACCGATGTGGATAGCTGAGCAAGGGCGATTAAGGCTATAATCTGCCCTTACTAAGATTTAGGGGATATACCTTTGCAATTTACCGATTTTTCTCTGGACCAGCGTCTGCTTCAAAGCATAAAACATATGGGGATCACAGAACCCACCGCCATCCAGGAACAAGCACTGCCTATCGCATTGGCAGGTAAAGATTTAATGGCGTCATCAAAAACGGGCTCAGGTAAAACCTTAGCGTTTTTGTTACCCGCATTGCAAAGAGTCATTTCTACCCGCTCACTGTCGAAACGTGATCCTAGAGTCTTGATTTTATTACCGACTCGCGAACTAGCACATCAGGTTTATAGTCAGCTTCGCCTACTTGTCGCCAACACCCAATACAAGGCCATCAGCGTACTGGGCGGTGAAAACTTTAATGACCAAGCCAAAGCCTTAGCGAAAGAACCGCATTTTATTGTCGCGACTCCAGGCCGTATCGCCGATCATTTAGAACAGAAGCACCTTTTTCTCAATGGCTTAGAGTTATTAGTCCTCGATGAAGCCGACCGCATGTTGGATTTAGGCTTTGCCCCGCAGTTAAAAGCCATCAACGATGCAGCCGATCATAAACGTCGTCAAACGCTGATGTTTTCGGCCACGTTAGATCACGATGAAATCAATGATATCGCAGCAACATTACTAAAAAATCCAGCGCATGTGGCGATTGGCGCAGCTCACTCTGAGCATAACGATATTCATCAACGTATCTTTTTATGTGACCACTTAGACCATAAAGAAGCGTTATTAGCCCGTTTGCTCAAAGATGAAACCCATAAACAAGTGATCATCTTTACTGCGACGCGCCCAGATACAGAGCGCTTAGCTGCTAAATTAACCGCGCAAGGTTTTGCAACCGCAGCACTCAGCGGTGATTTAAAGCAAGCCGCACGCAACCAAATCATGGACCAATTTTCCCGTGGCCAACAACAAGTCCTAGTGACGACCGATGTCGCCTCTCGTGGTCTGGATTTGCTCAATGTGTCCTTGGTCGTTAACTTCGACATGCCTAAATTTGCCGAAGAATACGTGCATCGTATCGGCCGTACTGGTCGTGCAGGCGCAAAAGGTGATGCGATATCGCTCGTCGGGCCAAAAGATTGGGACAACTTTAAGAAAGTCCAAGTCTTCCTCAGAAAAACCTTTGAGATCAGCACAATTCCAGGCCTCGAAGCTAAATTTAGTGGTCTAAAAAGCAAAGCTAAACAGACGCCAGTAAAACGTGTTGCTAAAGCGGAGCTTGCTAAAGGTAAGAGCAAAAGAACCAAAGCAATCACACCAGCACCGTCGCGGGATAAGCGTTTCATCACGGGCGTGGATGTCGGCGATGCTCCTATGCGTAGAAAACCTGCTGCGGCGCAATTACTGCAAGACATTGATACTGAAGAAGTTTAAAACTAATTTATGCATAAATGCCGATGGATTTAACATCAGATATTATCTCTGATACAAATCACATAGGCATGATCTAATACTGGAAATTGACATACTAAAATTATCAGTCTGTCGCCAAGCGAATCAAAAGCGCATGGTAAACGCTGATCCTCAGGTCATTTCCAGCTACAATAGCGCTATTATCGATATTTTGAAGGTGTAACATGAGAGTTTGTGGTGTTGAATTAAAAGGTGGCGAAGCCATTATCAGTTTATTGAGCTATGAAGGTGAAACCTTCAATGTGCCAGAATGCCGCAAGGTGTCTTTCACCGTTTCCCAATCTGCTACCACAGAAGCTATTCGTGAGTTTCACTTCGCTTTTCATAAGCTTATGCAAGATTATCGCGTTGATGAAGTTGTCATCATAGAACGTGAGCAAAAAGGTAAACTCGCGGGTTCAGCGACAAGCTTTAAACTTGAAGCAGCCATTCAATTAGGGGAATTACCCGTCAGTCTATTGTCTCCTGTCACTATCAAAGAGCAAAACAAGCGCAATCCACCCCAAGTTGATTTCGATAGTTTAGATCTTAAAAAAGTACAGCAGTTAGCTTTCGAAGCCGCTTATGCCCATCAAAATCGCCGAATTTTTGGCAAAGTATAAGTAATGTGATGAACTCAGGCTCCGAAGTCATTCGGAGCTAAATCCTCTATGAATCCATTAAAGTACTTAAACGGTTACAGCCTTGATATTCAGCAGCAGGTACAGCAACATCTCGATGCTGGCACATTACCCAAACTATTGCTGAAACGTCATCCTGTGATACATAGCGTTCGTAGCGATAAAGCGCTGTACGACTATACTCAGACGATTAAAAATCAATTTTTACGCCAGTCCTCACCGCTCTCAAAAGTGATATTTGATGACAAAATTAATATTAGCCATCATGCACTTGGCTTGCATTCCTACGTAGCACGAGTTCAAGGCAATAAAATCAAAGCGAAGAACGAAATTCGCATTTCTTCGCGTTTAAAGCGTGTGCCAGAACCTTTGTTGCGTATGGTCGTCGTACATGAATTAGCCCATTTAAAAGAAAAAGATCACAACAAAGCTTTCTATAATTTGTGTACCCACATGGAGCCGGATTATCACCAGTTTGAATTTGATTTGCGCTTATTATTGACTTGCATCGACGCTAACATATCCCCTTATTCTGCAGATAAAGTCGACACCTGACCTTCGTATATTTTTCGCCCAAAACTTGACTGATAATAGTTTTCATTTAGAATGTTATAGTATCTAGCGCAGCAAAATACTGTAATGACAATGACGAAACAGAATATCGACAAACTCTTAAGCAAGTGGTGTAAAAAGCAAGCTAAAAAGCTACTCAAAACACAGGTTAAATCTGTTTCAAACACAGGGAACGCTATTACATCCTCATCACATCTACGCGCGCAGACTGATAAATCTTTGACGAATAAAAAGGCTCAACGAAAGCACCTCACCCAATTACTCTCTAAGCATATTGCTCAGCAAGAATTTGCCCATAGCAATAAGTCAACACTCAAAAAACAATTAAAACTCGCAAAAGCTAAGTTTATTGCCGCAAATGATGCGACATTTCCATCGACTATTATTACTCGACTTTCTCCTTTACCCACAGAACACAGCTTTGCATTACGCCCCTTTAAAAAATCCCCCTGCGGTGGCTGTCCAGCATTAAAAGGTAAATTGTGCAAGTGCGCATTAAAAGTGATGCAAAGGCGCCACGCAAGCTGATAGGCACTATTTAGCACTGCATATTTGGTTCTCTGTTCAGTCCTTAATAAAAAACGTTATAAGCTCTTCAGCCGCACAATTTTCCTCTTCACAACCTTTTGAATGACTCGCTATAACACTTCTAACTGAAGATCCAACCTATTTTATCCCCTTATGTTTTATCGCCACGACTTCGAATCGAACAAATTTTAAGCTTTTATACTACTCGAACAGTACTCGTGATAGCAGGAAAATATCCACCATAATAAGTATTGTGGAAACAAAAATGCCGATGAAATTTTCATTTCATCGGCATTGATAAACTCTTCTAGAAAGTCAGTGCTATTGTTTATTCAAACTTTGATACTATAAATTCTATTAGCTTAGGTTTGGCTAACCTAAGTTCATTATAGCTTCACGACTCTTCACCATATTAGTGAATGTGCGTAAATCTTGATTCGCTAACTTGCTCGACATAGGAATATCGGCTTTCAACGGATCAACAGGTTTACCATTGATATGGAATTCATAATGCAAATGTGGACCAGTCGAACGACCTGTATTACCAGATAAAGCAATCACTTGACCGCGAGTTACACGTTGACCTTTACGCACTAACGCCTTAGACAAATGTAGGTAACGGGTACGGTACTTACCACCATGTTCAATCACAATATACTTACCAGCAAACTGATGGTCCGTCACTAAACTGACAATTCCATCACCAGGTGCAATAACTTTAGTCCCGATTGGCACGGAAAAATCTGTTCCATTATGGGGAGAAATACGCCCTGTGATTGGGTGTTTGCGATGGCTGTTAAAACGTGAACTCATACGCGGTTGTTTAGCTAACGGATAACGTTGGAATGCCCGAACTAAACTCTGACCTTTAGCATCATAATAACTACCATCAGAATATTGATATGCACTAATTTCAGAACGGCCACTTTTAATACTGACGCCTAAAATTTGGCTACTTCCCGTCGGTTCACCTTCAACATATTGATCATTTACCAAAACTGAGAATTTGTCGCCAGCTCGTAAATCACGGGCAAAATTCAATTTTTCTTTGAGTAAATCTTCAATTCGCTGAATATCTGCAGCGGCTAAGCCCATTTTTTGGGCTGAAACGTAGAAAGAACCTTTAATATCGCCAGTCAAAATTCGATTTTGCCAAACACCTTCAACGTTCACTTCTTCAACATTAAAACTACCGTCTTCATAACGCGTAAAAACCACTTGGCGGGCAGCGTTAAAATAAAGTTCTAATTTTTGTAACTGGCCTTCACTATCAAGCCAAAATTGCATTCTGTTACCAGGTAACAAGGTATCAAGTGCCAAAATGTTTAAATCAGCTTCTAAAACCTTATACATAGTCTGCTGATCAACACCTGCCTTGGAAAATAACCCACTTAAGGTATCACCGGAAACGATAATTCGCTCAAACTGGGGAGCATTATTAATGAGTGCAGCTTGATCTAGGACTTCAGGTTCAGAAACTTGAGGGAGAATATTTTCAATATCGAGAACAACAGGGATACGCTGAGCAGTTGGCGTAACATGGTTATTATTCGGCATCAACATCGCAGCACCCATCAACAAACTACCCATTAATAGAATGTTCTTTTGGGTCGATGATAAGTTCTGCAAACGGGTTTGCGATAAGTTGATAAAGTTGGGTTTGCCTGTTTGCAACGCTTTTCACCTTTCGTTAACTTTGCGTTCTATTTTTGACCAGTCCCTTTGAGGGAAGCCCGAATTTTTTCCAACTTATATCAAAAAAACGATTATGACAAACGCTATTTCACTCTTTTGTTGCACCATTAATGAAAAACATGCGCTAGTTGGCATTTCCAACTCACTTTGTGTGTATTATCCGAATGTTAAACACACAGGAGATACAATAAATAACACTTATAAAACAATTTGTTATTTATCGCACTCTGTGAGAATGAGCAACTAAGGCAAAACTATCGTCATTTCGCTCCCATGTGAGGTTTTATTGATGTCGATGCGGGTATTTATCTGCTCTTTCATTTCCGACACGTGCGAGATCACCCCTATCATGCGGCCAGAGGATTGCAAATCCATCAGGGTCCGAATGGCCAGTTCTAAAGAATCTTGATCTAAACTGCCAAAGCCTTCATCGATAAATAAAGTATCGAGTTTAATACCACCTGCATAGGCTTGCACTACATCAGATAGGCCTAACGCCATAGATAATGCTGCCATAAAACTTTCACCACCGCTTAAGGTGGCCACAGGACGCACTTTGGAGGTATAAGCATCTTCTACTTCTAGTTCGAGCCCAGAAGCTTTGTTGCCCTTGGCCCTATCTTCCTTACGTAGTAAACGATAACGCCCTTTGCTCACTAGGTGTAGCCTGTGGCTTGCCTCTAACAACACATCGTCAAGCAGTACGCTTAACACAAAACGTTGCAGACTGATCTTATTACCTGTATTTCCATTAGCGACATCTGCAAGGGTGCCGATAACCGCATATTCATCTTCCAAAACCTTAGCTTTTGCATCGGCAATACTCAGCTGGGTTTGGGTTTGCATCAGTAATACTGTGCGAGTGTGAAGCAACTGCCATGCCTGCTCGGCAGCGTGTAATGCTTGCTGCGCGAACTCAAACTCAGCAGCCAGCTTAATGCTATCGGGTAGTACTTTATCCTTAAGCTTAAGCGCTAACTGCTCGCACTGTGCCTTGGTCAAAGCACTGCGCTGCTGGTAAGCCTCAATTTCGCTGGCTAATGCACGCTGTTGTTCTTCATCCAGCATGGCCTCAAATAAGGCCTGTTGATCGGCAAAACCTGCTGCGACTAATTGCTGATTGAGTTGCTGCTGTGCACGCGTTTGCTGGGCTAATGCCGCCTCAGCAGCATTTTCAGCACCATTAAGTGCCGCTTTAGCCGCAACAAAAGATTGGCCAGTCTGTTGTTGGAGATCCCTAACACTAGCAATCTGTTGCTTAATTTGGCTAATACTTTGCTGATTTTGCGCGATTGCTGCAGTTAAGGCCTCAAGCGTTGCAAGCGCAGATGGAACACTTTGCTGCATGTGCGCTAACTGCCCCTGCAATATATCCACTTTAGATTGCAGTGCACTGTCGTGTGTTTGTCCTTGCTCTAGTTTTTGTTGTAGATGCGTTTCCTGTGCGTGCAACAATGCAATCTCTTGCTGTAACAGCTGTAACTGCTGATGGGCTTGCTCCGCTTGAGTGAGTGAGAAAGCGTATTGCGACAAGGTATGTGTATGTTCGCCTAAAGGAATATCAACCGCAGTGCCCAATTGGACCGCGAGATCTTGTGCTTGCTGTTGCAAGGTTTCTAACTGCGTTTGTAGCCCACGATATTCCGCTCTGGCTTTGCTCAGGATTTCTTGAGCATTCGTTTCAGCCTCTAGTGCTAATTGCAGCGCTTCATCACTTGGGAGCGGCTCTTGGCTTTGTGCTGGCTGTGGATGTGTTTGGCTACCACAAACAGGGCAAGGTTCATCTTGCTGTAATTGCCGCGCTAAAATAGCTGCCTGCCCTTGATGCCAAGTCAACAATAAGGCTTTATATGCAACCTGTGCTTGCTGATGCTGAGCACTGAGTTGTTGCCCTTTGACTTTAGCCTCAACAAGTTTTGCCTGTGTCGACGATACCCTTGCCGCCACTTGTTGCCATTGCTGATAGGTAGACAATAACTGCTGTTGCTGCTGATGCGCTTGTTGCAATGAGAGGCGAGTTTCGCTGTTGGCCTGTAGTTGCGGCAGAGCGGATTCTAATTCACGGCGTTTTTGGACTAAGGTGGTTAACTCATGTTTGCTGTTCTGAAGTTGTGTTTTCGCGCTAATGAGCTGCGTTTGCTCTTGTTCAAGGGTTTTATTAAGCCTATCCAATTCCCTGAGCTGCGGCCCTAAGGCATTCAGTTGCTGTTTAACCTGTTCCTGTTCAAGTAACGACGCTTCCAACACGGGCAAATCAGCAGCCTTAAGCTCTGCGTTATCGAAGGCTTTTTTAGCATTGATTAATGCTGTTTTCGCATATTCAAGGGCAAGACTTGCCGCCTTGGCTTCCTGCTCACGGGCCACAAACACCTCAAGCATGGGTGCCAAGTGCTGCGCCTGTTTAGCCAAATTCAGTTTATAGGTTTGCGCAGCCATGTTTTCTTGCTGTGCATCAAGCGCAGCAACCGTTTGAGTTAAGGCATCAAACTGCGCAAATTCGGCCAATAAATGCTGGGCGGCATCGCTGGTTTTTATCACCCATTGTTGCTGCTGTAATGCCTGTTCTTTCGCACTTTGGGCTGTTTCAAGTTCTGGCGTAAGCTTGGCTAATTCACAGCGAAGCTCGTCATCGGATGCTAAACCCGCACTTTGTAAGATGCCATCACGGCGGCTGCGTTGATCTTTCACTAAGGCGCGGATATCTGCAGCCTTACTTTTTAAGGAATCTTCAATACGTCGGTATATATGCGTTTGAAATAGCTGACTAAATATCAGTTCTCTGGCTTTAGAGTCTGCCATTAACAATTCGCGAAACTTTCCCTGTGGCAACACCATCACTTGGCGAAACTGCTCCACATCGAGGCCAGTTAAAGCTTCAATCTCAGCAGTTGCCTCAGAAACTTTGCTCGCAACAAGCAAACTTTCATTACCCTCGGCGTCTATCTTGTATAACTGTGCTTCGGGCTTCTGCACCGTTGAGCCGTCACCGCTTTTTTTAACCCTGTCTTGTTCTGGCACACGGCGAATACGATAACTGCTATTACCCAACTGAAAACTAAAAGTGACTTCTGTTAGCAGACTATCATCGGCCATATCGCAGCGCATCTGGCTGCCTTCACGCTCATTACCTGTGGTTTTGCCATAGAGAGCAAAGCAAATACCATCCAGCAAGGTCGTCTTACCCGCACCAGTGGGTCCATTAATCAAAAATAACGGATTAGTCCCTAAGGCCGTAAAATCAAGTTCTTGAGTCGATGCAAAGGGGCCAAAGGCTGACATGGAAAGGCTAAGTGGTCTCATGCTTGGCGCTCCTCATTGTGTAGCTTAGTTAGGAGTTCATCCATCACGGCTTGCTGTGCTTGTGTTAATGACTCGCCGGACACTTGAGAGAAAAAGTCACGGAACATGTCCATCTCGCCTTTTTTGATATGATCTCGGCTCAAGGTGACTTGTTGCTGCCCCGCCATCAGACCAGTCCGCTCTAAATGCAGCACATTAGGGTAAACAGCTCTCAATTTTCCCATAGCATCTAAAATGGCATGTTTATCAAGGAGTCTGACCATAAGGTAGTCCTCACGCTTGATATCCGTTTTACCTTGGGCGAGTAATGTGGCTAACTCCCCTTCTAAGATACGGACATCGCGTATCGACGTTAATGGCAATAAACTAATTTTAATCGGCGTTTGCGCACTAAGTTCGACTAAGGTCACCGACTTATGTTGATGTTGTTCGCTAAAGGAATACTTCAAAATCGATCCTGAGTAGCGCACATGCTCTGCACCTTTGTATTGCGGTCCGTGCAAATGCCCAAGGGCGACATAATCAAACTCAGTAAATAGCGTTGGCGATATTTTATCGGCGCCACCAATGCTCAGTGGTCGCTCAGATTCTGACTCACTGCCACCATCCAAAAAACAATGGCTTATCACCACTTTCGGCAAACCTTGGCTATCGTGCTGGCGTACTTGTTCAAGCAATAGCGTCATTGCGGCCTCATGGCTTGCCGCCTCACACTCAAAAACTTGGCGCACTGTGGCAGGTTCGGCATAGGGCAAGGGATAAAACACCACATCACCGCTTGAACTCGACAAAGTAATGGGATGAATGTCAGCACTCAAAGGGCCAATAATATGTAACCCACTTGCCGCCATTTGTTTTGCTGCAAAACCTAAGCGCTCGTGACCATCGTGGTTACCTGCAATTATAATGACTTGCAGGCCTAAATCATGCACTAAGCGGTTAAGCACATCATCTAACAGCGCAACCGCATTCGCAGGCGGAATCGATCTGTCATAAATATCCCCCGCCACAATCACGGCATCCACCTTGTGTTCATCCGCTAGAGCAATAATTTGCTCGAGCACAAAGGCTTGATCATCCAGTAGTGATTGATTGTGTAATTGACGACCTATGTGCCAGTCCGAGGTGTGGATAAATTTCATAATCGCTCTTTTAAAGAAGTGGTGGCGCTAAACCCGAGCGCACATGCCGCCCGTCGATGCAAAATAAGACTGGCAAGATAGACACTGCACTTAAATCAATCGGATTAAATATGTACACAATATTTAAAATACACACCAAAACAATAAGAAGCCTAAAAAGTGTATTAAAAATGACAGGTAATACTATTCAAAAAACTTGAAAGAGTACACCTAACTCAAAGTAGGATGAGACGTTTTAAGTCGTCATTTGGCGGATCTTTTGGGTGATATCCACCTCAGCTTAACTTTTGAGCCAAGATGGACGCCACTAAGATACACTCATGCGCAGCTTAAAGAGCTTCTATTGATGAGTGAGTTTTATAAAATGCTTAATATCAAAGAGTTTACGAAAATAAATTATATTGGCTCGCCAAAAGTTTAAAACTCATAGCAAGGGACATAGTCACCACCAATGGCTTGATAATCTTTGTACCTTTAGTGACCACGAGACGAGAACCCAAGGTTGCGCCAATCGCTTGCCCTGCCAGCATGACTAATCCTAATAACCAAATCACTTTTCCGCCCAAGGCAAAGAAGATCAGCGAAGCAATGTTAGTGGAGAAATTAAGGAGTTTTGCGTGTGCAGTTGCCTTCGCCAAACCAAACCCCGCTAGCGATACAAAGGCCAGCGCAAAAAAGCTCCCAGTACCAGGGCCAAAAAAGCCATCGTATAATCCCACGCCCAATGCTGCAGTAAAGGCAAATGCGGTAGGAGTCAGCACTTGATGTTTATCATCTTCAGAAATCTTTTTCGAAAATAAAAAGTAACAACCAATAGCCAAAATCAAAAAAGGTAACATCAACTCCAGCACTTCAGTATCGACGAGTTGAACTAGAATCGTACCCAATGCCGCACCGATAAATGCACAAATCAAGGCTAACTTAACGGATTTAAGATCAACCAGCCCTTTACGGACAAAGTACAAACTCGCAAAAAAACTGCCGCCACAGGCCTGCAGCTTATTTGTCCCTAAGGCAACCGCAGGCGGCAAGCCTGCCCACATAAGTGCAGGAATGGTCAGCAAGCCTCCGCCACCGGCGATTGAGTCAATAAAACCAGCCACCATAGCGACGGCAAAAAGTATCGCTGCGATTTGTAGAGTCAGTTCAAATTCCATGATGATTTATTATTCTTCTGATAAAAAAGAGAGTGATTGCCGAACATTAGACTGCGTTTGCCAAATAAACGCAAAGGAGTTATTGTCGGCACAGCGTGAGATAAACTCACACAAAATCCCGAGTCCTGTTCTGATTTTCCAGCAGTAGGAAATAAAATGTTTGCCGAACTACCACCCCTCAATTCTCTCCGTGCCTTCGAAGCCGCAGCACGTTTACAGAGCATGACATTAGCCAGCAAGGAGTTGCATGTCACCCATGGCGCAGTCAGCAAACAAATCAGAGTATTGGAGGATTATTTAGGTTTTGCGCTCTTTGTACGCTTACACAAAAAAGTTGGTTTAACCGATGAAGCCAAACGCTATTTACCCCATGTTCAAGCCGCTCTGCAAACATTATCTAGTGCTACAAGTGACTTGCGCCGTCAGCCCACTAAGCCGCAAACCTTAGCCATCAATGTGCTTCCAAGCTTAACCATCAATTGGCTCATTCCAAGAATGGAGCAGTTTAAATCCCGCCATCCACACTTGTATGTCGACTTATCCATTGGCGACTTTGCCGTGGATTTTAGCCAAGGTCGTTATGATATTGCGATCCGTAGTAGCACAGTTATCCCTAAGGGCGCGAATTATATCAAGCTGATGGATGAGGATTTATGCTTAGTTTGCGCGCCTTCGCTAGCGCCTAAGCTGCAAAATATCGAGGACATTAATCACGTCACGTTACTGAAACACACCACAAGACCAGAACTTTGGGAGTATTGGGCGGAAAAGGTGGGATTAACACTCACCCAAGCACAAACCTTTGGTGTCGAGCATTTTTATATGTTGAGTCAAGCGGCAGCGAGTGGCATGGGCGCAGCACTTATTCCGCGATTCTTCATCGAAGAACAACTGGCAAATGGCAGCTTAGTCATCCCCTTCAACGCCCCCTTTACCAGTCCCTATCGATATTATTTACTCACCCCAAAATCCCCAAGCCTGCCGTTAAAAGCTCAAGCTTTTATCGACTGGTTATTAGAGATTTTTGCACCCTATCGTCATTAATCTGCATTAAGCGTATCTCAGTTCAAGCGAGGCACAATAACGCTATAAGTGCCAAACGAGGCTATTGAGATCACTAACGGAGCGCAGAAAAACATCAATAAAAAACCACCCAAAAGGTGGTTTATTAGATTCAAGACTTAAAGCGTATCAGAATTAGTGATTGCAATGTTCACCGTGAACATGGTCATGGTCATCATCGTCCATAAACTCATCGTCACCGTCTTGATGTTGCATTACGCCCCAACCGTCGGTCATGCCGCCGAATTCGGCAGCAAAATCATTTAGCATGACTTCTTGTTCAACCAATGTATCGTACTCAGGCACCATATTGAGACAAACAATGATTTCCCACTTACCAAGCTCATCATTCAGATTCAGCTCAAGCTCGCCTTCCAAGTCAGAATTTGTTAATTCTTCTAACGCAGTTTCAGCATCGCGTTGGTCGTCAAAAACCAAAAAGAAATCAACATCTAACTCTTTAGTTAAATCGATTCCCGCTTCAGCCATTGCGGCCAGCATTTTACCATTGTCATCATCTGGAAATTGCATTTCTTGCTCCACTGTTTCAGGCTATTCTGCCGCAATGATTTGAACTGATTCACCATTAAAGCTGACGATGTCGCCCGCGATAATTTTTTTACGTTTACGAGTTTCAACTTCACCGTTCACAGTGACTTGACCTTCCTCGATAAAATGTTTGGCTTCACCACCTGCATTGCTCATGCCTTGCACTTTTAATACTTTGTACAATTCAATGAAATCTTCGCCAGAATGCAAAGCCAATTGATTAATTTGCGCCACTTAATACACGCCTTCTAAAAATAAACCTGCGACATTATACCAGCACAGTACAAAATTCGCTGAAGATAATTTGGCTAGAGACGTCTTTCATCGGCGAGTAGGCCAAAGGCTGATTCATCGAGCCAGTTTTCACCTATTTTGAATTGCTGCCTGAGCAAACCTTCAAGCCGAAAACCACACTTTTCTAGTACTCGTGCCGATGCGTGATTATCTTTAGCACAATGGCCAACAAATTTATGTACATTAAAACTTAAACAAGCCCAATCAATGACCGCCATTAAACTCTCAGTCGCATAACCTTTACCGTGGCCCTCGGCCGCCAGTAAATAACCCACTTCGGCACGCTGTTCCTCGAAACTTTGACAATAAAGGCCCGTTAAACCAATAAACTGCCCAGTATCAACTGTCTCAATCACTAAGGTCAGCCAATCACCAGAACCGTAGAACCAAGTATCGGAACGCTGCTGAAACTTACAGCGGATCACCTCTTGCGACTCTGGAACGCGTACAAAACGATTAATCTCAGGATCGTTATGCAGTGCATAAAAATGTTCCCAATCACTATCTTGTAAGCTCCTGAGTTTCAATCTATCAGTGTAGAGTTCCAGCATAGTGACTCCGTGATGAGCATATAAAACAAAACGGCAGCAAACGCTGCCGTATCAAACAAGCTGTATTAGATAAGCGGTAAAACTTACGCGCGGCTGGTCACTTCAAGTAAATGAAAGCCAAATTGCGTTTTCACGGGGCCTTGTACTTCGTTTAATGGTGCACTAAAAACCACTTCATCAAACTCTCTGACCATCATGCCAGGACCAAATGACCCCAATTCGCCGCCTTGGGCACCTGATGGGCAAGAAGAGTGCGCGCGAGCAATTTGAGCAAAATCTGCGCCTTCCATTATTTGCTGTTTCAGCGCTTGACACTGCTCTTCACTGCTAACTAACAAATGTCTTGCTGTTGCCTGGACCATAGTAAAACTCCTGTAAGGATCATGAGACATTTGCCCCAAATATCATTGAGTTCCCACTAAAACATTCGTTTTAACAGGTTTTGAATCAACAGTATAAAAACTTTCTGTTGAATAAAAAAGTCTTAAAATGCCGTCACTGACAACAAAGTCAAGTAACGGCACCTTACACGGCTAAGCTTGTTTCGACGCAATCCAACGATCGATCTTGTTTTCCATGACCGCCATGGGTAATGAACCTGAGGTGAGGATTTGATCGTGGAATGCTTTTAAATCAAATTTATCACCCAAGGCTTTTTCTGCGCGGGCACGCAGTGCCAAAATCTTCAACTGACCGACCTTGTAAGACAAAGCTTGACCAGGGATCGCCATATAGCGCTCCGCTTCAGCGACTATGTCACTCTCAGCCATAGGCGAGTTGTCTTTCATGTACTGAATCGCCTGTTCACGACTCCAACCTTTAGAATGAAGGCCTGTATCAACCACTAAGCGCATTGCACGCAGCATTTCATCGGAAAGCTTACCAAAATACTGGTAAGGATCGGTAAATAGCCCCATCTCAATACCTAAGTATTCAGCATAAAGTGCCCAACCTTCCTCGAAAGCGGTATAACCGCTAAAACGCTGGAACTCAGGCACACCAGTCAGCTCTTGTTTGATCGCGATTTGGAAGTGATGCCCAGGAGCGGCTTCGTGCAAAGATAAAGTCGTCATCCCCCACTTAGGCTGTGCTTTGAGGTTATAAGTGTTGATATAAAACACCCCTGGACGGCTGCCATCCACCGCTGGCGCTTCATAAGAGGCTCCCGCTGCTGATTGTTCTCTAAAACTTTCAACCGGCTTAACCACGTAATCAGCCTTTGGCATCACATTAAAGTAGTTAGGTAAGACATGATTGATTTTATCTTTCAACACCATATAACCATCAATCAAACCTTGGCGATCGCTATAGAAATACTGCGGCTCTGAAGATAAAGACGCAAAAAACGCCTTCAAATCACCCTTAAAACCAACCTGCTCACGCACCTTATCCATCTCAGATAAAATTCGCGCCACTTCACCTAAACCAATTTGATGAATTTCATCTACAGACATAGTGGTGGTCGTATGTGAGTTCGCCAGATGCTGATACCAAGCTTTACCGTTAGGCAAACCTGACCAACCATCAGTCGCCCGCGATTTAGGTAAATAGGTTTGCTTAAAGTAATCGCGTAAGTTCGTTAACGCTGGCACGATACGTTCGGCTATCATGGCTTGATAACGGGTGGTCAATTCCGCTTTATCTTGCTCTGAAAAACTTTCGGGAAAATGCTGGATTGGCGAGTAAAAAATGCTCTGAGTCGCATCCGTCGTTAACATAGCATCTAACTGAGGAATAATGCGCTCTACCAACACTCGAGGTAGTACCACTTTACTTTCAATACCTTGATTCATACGATTTTCAGCAAGTGCGACCCACTTGATGAAACCATCGACTCTCTGTTCCCAATTACGATAATCTTGGACAGTCTTAAAAGGTTGTGCACTTTCGCCACTTCCCAGCTGCACCATAGTAATGACAGTGCTATAGAACTGGCTTATCGGCATAAAGCGTGAAGGGAAAGTTTCGTCCACTAACGCCATATCACGGTCATAGACGAACAGGTCATAACTCAACTGTAGATCCGCAGGCAGTTGCTTTGGATCTATCGCACGCACCTGAGCTAAATAGTGAGTGTTAAGATCATGACGAGCCTTAAGGTAATCCTCAGTTAAATCTCCGCCGAAATCGGCGTTATAGTCATTAACGCCGACAAAAGTGGCGTAGATGGGCTCAAGCTTTAGGTAATCGTTAAAATAAGCATCCACAAGCGCTAAGTAACGCTGCTCTGCCGTTTGAGTTTCGCCCTGCACAGCTGTCGTATTAGCCGAGCTATTTTCTTGAACTGCAGTGGCTTCAGGCTTAGAACAACCTTGAAGGGTGAAGATTAACGCTATCGAACCTGCCAATAAACCCAATTTCATTTTAATATTTCTCCTTTTTGGCCCGCTATTGCAGAACTGTTTCTATACTTAGTTCAAGGTCTGCTATCGGAGTTAATCTATGATCTACTCGTTCCGCAACTCAGGTTTCAGGGATCCTGAAACTGGAGTCTATAACCAAACCTATTTCATGGAAGTATTCAACCGAGAATGGCATCGTCACATGAGAGACCACCAAAGCTTGGCACTATTGTATCTGTGCCCTCACATACATGAAACCGTCAAACAACCCCATTTACTCGAATTCTTTACTAAACAAGTGCAAGAAGCGCTATTAAGAGCAACAGATATGATTGCTAGGCTAGATCACAATCACTTTGCGTTGGGTTTGTTCAATATAGATGAGGTGGGAACGGAAGTAGTGTTAAAGCGAATAGAACAACAAATATCTGACTTTAATCAAGATTTTGGTAAACATCATAAACTGACAATCGACTATAAACTGGCTGCCTGTATTTGCCTACCTACACAGGAAAGTAAAATAGAGTCACTCTTCAGTAATGTCAGCCAACTTTCACAACAGCTTGAAAAAAATCATGATCAATCCCAAGCTTTAATCCGCTTACAGTAAATAGGTTTATTGATACCAAAGAAAAAGCCCCTTACGGGGCTTTTCAATTCAAACACTAAACTGCGAAGTAATTACAGCGTGACATTATGCATACGTGCTTTCTCTTTAATATAAGAGATATAGCTATTTGCACTCTTCTGTGTCTTCTTATCATTAGCAGCTAACACTGCACGGTTATAAGCCGACTTATACTGTTTCAAACTTAAATGAGCCAAAGCTAATTCGAAGTTTGCTTCACCAGGATGATCAATACCCATTGATATGGCTTTTTCAAGCACAGGGATCGCTGCTGTATATTGTTCATTCAAGTTTAATAAGCGACCTTGTTTCAAGTAAGTTTTGCCATCATTGGTGATGGCTGCAGCTTTACCGTAATACTCAGCAGCTTGCTTAAACTCTTTCGCATTTTGATAGAAACCCGCCAAAATCTCTAAAGACTTGGCGTCCTCAGCGATCATGCCTGATTTCATATGTTTCTGATAAATTTTAGCAGCTTGATAAGGAGCACCTTTTTGTGCCATTAACTGCGCTAAACGCGTAATGTTGCCCGCGCTATCTAAGAAACCATTTCTATAAGCCAAATCGTAAGTTGCAAGAGACTTGTCATAGTCTTCAACCATCAAATAAAACTGTGCTAATTGAACCCACAATCTGCCATCATCCGGGAATAAAGGCACCATGACTTCTAACACGCCAACAGCTTTCTTGTACTTCTTCTGATTGAAGTAAGCTGTCAGTTTCATTTGATACAGACCTTTGTCAGGAGCTTCAGCTAATGAAAGACCTTTGTCGGCCACTTCAATCACTTTATCCCACTGTTTAAGTTCTGAATGCGCAATACCAATACGGCGATACATTTGAGAATCGGATTTACAAGTAAATTCCATCCACTTGTAATAATAAGGAATCGCTTCCTTAAACTTTTTCTCTTGTAATAGCAAATCAGCATAAAGACGCATAGTTGCAGCATGATCTGTACCACCTAAAATATCAGCTTCAACAGCTTGTTTTAGGTACTTGATCGCGGTATCCATTTTGCCTTTCTCGGCATAAAAGTTACCCAACATACGTGCAACATAGGCTTTATCGAAGTCGTTCTTGGCATTTGCCTCTAGCAAAATAGCAATAGCTTCATCGACCTGACCATTGGTATAAGCTTCAAATGACTTCTGAACTTTCTTCGCCGCACCTTCGCCCACGGCTTTAGATTGACGTTTGTCGATAGCACACTTTTCTTCTGCGACTGCAGATGAAAGAGTTAATGAACCTCCACAAACAGAAAGCAATAATAGAACTGCGATTTTATTAACATTACGCATTATTGGTTGCCTCCTTTATCTAAGGTGAAGTCTAGTTGTACTGTCATACCAGGTTGTTTCAATGGCTTGCCATCAACAATCTTAGGCTTGTACTTCCACTTCTTCAGTGCACGAATAGCTTCTTTATCAAATAAGCGTTTTGGTTCTGCTTGAATAACTTCAACGTCGTCGATACCACCGAGTTCGTTAATGGTAAAACGAAGTTGTACCCAACCTTCTTTACCATCACGCGCCGCAGCAATTGGATACTGAGGTTCGATACGAACGATAGGTGTAGCATCACCATCGCGAGTCATCATATTGCCTAATTTAAAACCGGTACTTGGACCACCTGCTTCTACACCACCCATATTGAACGACATTGCTGTGTCAATATTGCTCGAAGATTCTGGCGGCGTTGCCTCAGGCTTCTGTGGCTGTTCTGGCGGTGGCGGCGGCTTAGGCACTACCCTTGGCTTATTCTGTGCTTTTGAATCCTGTCTATCCATAGTGATTTCAATTACAGGGGTCTCGGCCGATGTTTCGCCGCGCTGTGCGCCGCCACCGACCAAGAACGCCATAAAAGCGAACAGACCAAAAGTCACAGCAGCACCAATAATGATCGATACTAGTGCTCTTAGCATATTAATCGTTCCCCGCAGATACCGAAATTTTATCTATACCAGCCGCTTTGACTTGGTCTAGAACTTTAACAACTAAGCCGTGCATTGCGTCTTTATCAGCCTGAATCAATACAGCAGCTTCAGGAGCTTCAGCCAGCATGCGCTCAACGTTTGCCGTTACACGTTCGATATCAACCTGACGGTTCTCCATCATGATCACGCCTGTTTTACTGACGCCGATAAAGATGTTAGCCGAAGGCTTTGAAGTCGCTTGCGAAGCTTTTGGTTTGTTATAATCCAAACCAGAAGGTTTCACAAATGACGTTGTTACAATGAAGAAGATCAACATGATAAACACGATGTCGAGCATCGGTGTCATATCAATTTGCGCTTCCTCGTCTACACTGGAATGCTTTTTACGTGCCATGTTCAATCTCTCTCTAGTGGTGCGGCATGCTGTCTTTTAGCTTTTCTAAACTGATTTTCATTTTTACATCCAGACGAGTACTAAAGAATACTCCCGATAATGCTGCAACCATCCCCGCCATCGTGGGCATAGTCGCCATTGAAATACCAGCCGCCATTAAACGAGCATTACTCGTCCCCTGAACTGCCATCACATCAAACACTGAAATCATACCGGTTACGGTACCTAACAAACCTATCATAGGACAAATAGCTACTAAGGTTTTAATCATCAGCATACGTGCATTCAAATCTTGCTTCGCTTGGGACAGCCAAGCTTCACGGATACGGTGTGCGTACCAAGAGGTTGTTTCCTCTCTAGCATCCCACGCAGATATGATAGCTTTATGTTGCTTTGGTGATATCCAATTAAGATACCAATAACGCTCAAGCATCAATACCCACATGAAGAACAATACAAACGCAACCAACCAAAGGACGTTTCCTCCAGCGGCCATGAAGCCCCTGACGGAATCCCATATGTCCATCAGGTATAGCATCATTAGTTAGCCCTCTTCTCAGCATGTGCTGCGATAATGCCCGCACTTTGCTCTTCCAAAATTTGGGTGATTGATTTGCTACGCGCAACGAGTATTGCATGTAGTAACATCAGTGGCAGAGCCGCAACTAAACCTTGTACTGTAGTAACCAGAGCCATAGAGATACCACCCGCCATCAGTTTAGGATCGCCAGTACCGAACAGTTGGATACTTTGGAAGGTCGCAATCATACCAGTTACTGTACCTAGTAGACCTAACATTGGGCCGATAGCTGCAATGACTTTCAAAATTGAAATTCGAGCTTCTAATGCAGGCGTTTCTTTCAGAATAGCTTCATCCAGTTTCAACTCTAATGTTTCAACATCAACATCTTTGTTTTCATGGTAAACCTTCAAGATACGACCAAGGGCATTGTTACCTGGGTTATCAACATTCTTAGCTTGGCGTTTAACTTTTGCACCGATAGCTGCCAGCACAACGAAACGCTCAACCGCAATTAATAAACCAATAGCAAGTAATATCAGAATAATATAACCAATGGTACCGCCTGACTCGATACGATCTTCCATGCTAGCTTTGTTCGTAAAGATGTTTAACAGTACGCCACGTGCAGGGTCAATATAGAAAGGTGCTGTACCAGAGGCCGTTTCTTCCCATTTAGCAACAGCGCTAACTTGATAGCCTTCAGGTTGTTGAGATAACTGCTGAATTAAACCTAATTCAGGGTTATATACAACGTATTTACCGTCAGCCGTTAAGTTATAAGCACCAATACGATGAATAGTCGTCGTTTTCACGTTACCATCAATTTCGGTAACAGAACCTTCAAATTTAACCACTTTGCCAGATTGCGCCATTTCAAATAGCTGCTCTTGCCAAAATTGTTCTAACTCTTCAATTTTTGGCAATTGCTTACGGGCACCTAAATCAGCGATAAACTTATCGCGATTTGGGAATTGAGCACTGATGTTTGAGCTTGCCAGTTTACCAGCGAAATCACCGGCTTCACCTTTAACTACACCAAACATTTCACCCAAGTCACCTTGAGCCGTTTTTAGATCTTCTTCTAACTGAGCAATTTTACGCTCGTTATCTAAGAACGCTTGGTTTAAATCTTTACCACGTTGCTTTTCAGCAGCTAACGCATTTTTTTCTTTTTGCAGTAAAGCGGCCTTATCGCCACGCTCTGCTTGGAACTCTTGCTCACGCTTGCTGTTGACTTTACCTTCTGCAGCGCGTTCAACTTTAACTTGTTGCAATAATTGGTCAATTGACTTAGGCGCATCAGCAGCGCTCGCCATACCAGCAGTTAAAGAGAAACTTGCAGCCAACACAGCTGTAGTAATTAACTTCTTCATTATTGTGCAGTCTCCGCAGCAGGAATTGGTAACGCGAATAGATCTAGAGCGCCTTGTTTACGGGCAATGCGGATACCTTTGGTCAGTTCACGCAAATAGCTGTCATCTAACTTATCCCAACCCTTAGATTCTGGGTTGTACATCCAGCCAGTCTTTTGATCTAAACTCTGTGCATAAAGAGCAACACGACCTAAGTTAAAGAAGTCAACCAACACTTCTTTGCCATCTAGGTTTAACTTACCTTGGTTAACGGCAACAGCACTACCGTATTCACGCTCAATACTATAAGCATCAAGAATTAGACGGTATTTTTCTGCTAGTGTTACTTCGGCAGTATTAAGAAGTTTTTTCAGTTCATTAACACGATTAGTACGTATTTCAGAATTGAAAGGTAAATCTAATTGAACAAACTGTTCTAATGACTCAACCATTTTAAACATTAATGGCACAACACCTTGGCGAAGTTTATCTACACCATTGATGTCACCCTGCACTGAATCCATTGTCTTTTGTTGATCAGCGACTAAGCTTGCAACGTAATCGTTATATGATTTCAGTGATTCGCGCTCATCTGCGACAGAACCATACTCAAAAAGCATGTCTTGTGCTTGATCGAAATACTTATCAACGTTCTTTTGCGACGCAGCAGCATCAGCATGGATCATACTATCCGCTTTCTGCACGTCGGTAAGAGGATCTGCAACTACTAAGTTGCTGCTCGCTAATGCCAGCACGCCAACAAGTGCAGTAGCGATTTTTGTTCTATTGCTTACCTTGGACATAGTTCCCAACCAATTTGAAGTGAATAAAAAGGTTTAACTTACCAGCAACATAACGACAAGGAATAAATACTTGCCGAAAAAATTTCTGTAAGTTCGTCTTTCTCTTGTGATTCTTAGTTTTTTCTTCCCTTTCCTACGCCCTTACAGGCATAGACCCGCTGGCATCATTTCACAAAATGTTGACCTGTGTCAACATTTCAGACGACTAAAAACTAGTGTAAAGAAGCGCTAATAATGAAATTTTTTACGAAAGGTGTTTTTTTAGGCGGAAATGAATCTTTAGGGTTATTACTTTTTGTTCCAAAAAATAAAAAATTAATTAAAAACATATAAAATCATAACGATAGCTAACGGCCAACTTTGTGTATCCTGTTTATTAAAATTAACATTTTTTAACATAAAGACGACTCAAGTAGATGCTCTTTACTCATATCCTACTCCTCTCAATCAAAATTTACTTAAGGATTAGGAGTGAAACAGTATTAAAGAAATCGAAGACCCAGTTTTTTCGAGAAATGTTAATAGTAGAAGAATTTAGAATGGATAATTTAAAGGAAGCTTTCATTAATTTGACTCATCCGAACTGCGGATAAAAGCGAACAAAACCCAATTGCAATAAAGTCATCACTCCCTAGCTGTGGCCTTACATCAGTCTGAATATAGCAATTTCAAAACCTATTTAACTGAATTTATCTGCCCGAAGCACTTCCTTAATTCACCAGCGATACCGGCATTCTTAAACTGTTCTGAACAACCTTAGCGCCATGAGTCTCTGTTTAACCGCTAATTCAAACCAACTGGCATCGTTTTTAATAACTTAACTAACTTAAACTCAGAATGCTTGGACTTGATGCTGCGTAACCGATTTATGATCAATAAAGTTTTTGATTAACTGAAAAATATTTCTCAGATAGTACATCTAAGGCGACGTAGTTGCCTGAGTTTTAGTGAATTTCATCAAAGGTCCAGTTGCTTATGCCTTCCAGGCTAAAAAGATGAGCATAAAAATCAACTAGAAAAGAAAATACCCATTTATAACCGATGTTAACTAACCCGCTAGCAGACAAAACCAAATTAAATACCGTAAATATAAAAAAGCCCTCTAGACATCCAGAGGGCTTTATACCAACTAAATCTTAAAACTTAAATCTTACACCCGCATAGTAACGACGACCAATTGGATCATAAGTACTCGCAGCAGTTTCTACACCAGTGCTACTATCTGGCAATCCACTGATAATTGGTGGAGGATCTTGGTCGAATAAGTTATTAATACCAACATAAAACTCAGCCATATCAAATGGACGATATGCTACATTTAAGTCATGGTAAGTAACAGAACCAACACCAACAGACTCGGGAGCTAAGTCGTAGCCTGACAGGAATGAATCATCTAGGAATGACTCACCAATATAGGTCGTATTCCAAACAATATTGAAATCACCAATTTCATAGCCTAGTGATAAGTAAAACTTATCTTGTGGAGCATTAATTTCCCCATTAAAATTATCTGGCTCAGCACCTGGCAACGGTATTTCATAACCTGTAATCACATGGGTATATGCTAGACGTGCATTGGTTTGACCGACTAAACCATAATCTTCTAAATCTTTAGCGTAAGTTATGACATAGTCAACACCCGATGTAGCATAACCACCGCTGTTGGTTACAGCAGAGTCAATATACTCTAAAGAACCAGCACTGTTCGGGCCTTCAGGTGCTTGTCGACGGGTAACAAAACTACATAATGCAGCATTACCTCCGTAACATTGATCCAAAATGTACTGACGGTCAGTACTAACTATAGCGTCTTCAATTTCAATGTCGAAATAATCAATATTAAAATCAAAGTCCTCTAATACCGCAATACCATCTGGTGAGTAGGTTACACCATAAGTCCATGACTTACCTTTTTCAGCGTCTAAATCTGGGTTACCACGGTTAAAACCACTAATACCTTGAATATCTGATTGATTTAAAGTGAATGCCCCATTTTGAGCAATGTTTGCCATCACACCAGCATCTGTTCGGCATGCCTCAGCTTGCGCGCCTGTTGTTGTTGCTGTCACCCCCTGACAAGGATCAGTTAAACCAGGTGGGAAAGTTTGGCTTGGTGGTGAATACAGCTCATTTATGTTTGGTGCTCTAGTTGATATCGCACGAATTGCCCTAAAACGAAGCTCATCAATTGGTGCCCAATCAAGAGCAACGTTCCAGCTTTCAGTATTGCCTACGGTAGAATAATCAGAGAAACGTACTGCACCACGTAAATTTAACTGCTTAGCCATAAATGCATCAGCAATCAATGGCACATTCACCTCAGTGAAATATTCCATCACATCAAACTCGCCCTCAGTGCTTGGTATAGCATTACCCGCATTTAAGCCAGCTTGTTGTAACGCATCAAATTCACTACGAGCATATTCCTCACGGTACTCGGCCCCCACTGCAACACCGACGAAACCAGCAGGTAATTCAAAGACATCACCAGAGATATTCATACCTGCAACTGTTTGTGTTGCAAGTGTGTTTAACGAGCTAGGTGCATTCACATAATTAGCGGCTTCAGGTGACACAGTGCCTGCGCCAAATATATTGATCGGCACACAACCTTGAGCGCGAGCAGTAGCATCACGACATACTTTGTTACCATATTCATCAGTAACAGCTTCTAACGCAGATTTAAAATTCAGAACGTTAACTTGCCCAGTGCCAGTTTGTCCTTCTTTACTTTGACCGTATGAGAAATAAGTATCTAAAAACCAGCCGTCAGCTAATTCGCCATCAATACTAGTCATAATACGGAATGTATCACGGTCAGCTCTGCTACCACGGTTAGCTATATCAGACATACGGCGAGTGAAAGAGATATCTCTTAAACCATCACCATTTGTATCTGTAGCTAAGTTATAAAGCTCATCAGGTATCACAGAGTTGCGAACTAAAGTACGCTCATATTCACCGGGATTAGTCGCACTTTCAATAAATTGTTCAAACTCTACAGGAAGCTGTCCACCAGAGCCTTTAAAAATATCTACAGAAGACAGTGCAAAGGGTTCTAACTGGCTCTGTGTTTGAGTTGACGCATAGGTTCCTTCAAGTGTAGCGTTCCATCCATCCGCAAACTCATACTTACCTGTCGCTGCAAAAAGGTAGCGCTCTGTAGGTACCGCAATTGTACGAATAGCGTTGCGGTTGTAGCCGTCAGCTTCACGGGTATCTGTTCCATTGGTTGAGAAACCAGAGATAAAGTTACCGTTCTTATCATAAGTATATGGCTTACCACCTGCAACAAAACGGCCTTGTGGTGCAAAACTTGAATAAAATGGTTGCATCGGCGTAAACATATCTTCAGGCAGACCCGTTACTGCAGCACCTAAAGATATTTGATCTATTGCTGAACGATCACGATCGCGTGAATAAACTGCACCTTGGTTAGTGTAAGCACCATGCACCATGATGTTACCTTTGCCGTTAGCAGATGATGTACCCATAGTAAATTGAATTTGATCATCTTCGCTATCACCTTCGGCGCTTTGACCTTTTTGAACATCAAATTCAATACCTTCAAATTCTTTTTTATAGATGATGTTAACTACGCCAGCCACAGCGTCTGAACCATAAACGGCTGAAGCGCCGCCCGTCATAATCTCAACACGCTCAATGAATTGTGTTGGAATTGTATTTAAGTCAACAGCAGTATCACCTGGTACGCCAGACACAAAGCGACGTCCATTAACCAAGACCAAGGTACGAGCTGTTCCTAGATTACGTAAGTCAACAGTAGCAACTCCAGAACCTGATGTTAAAAAGTTAGAGTTAGTACGGCTGAGTGCTGGGGCACCAAATGCTGGGTTTTTAAGCAGCAATTCTTGAACGTTAGCAACACTCGAAGTGTCAATCTCATCTGCGCCAATAACCTGCACAGGTGAGAAACCTTGCAAGTCTGTTGAACGAATGCGAGATCCTGTTACTTCAATTTTCTCAATTGTTTTTTCCGCAACAACTGCCTCACCTTCTGCTGCAGCAACAGAAAATGTGCTTAGAGCAGCAACAGCTGCACTACCAACTAATGCGTACTTTATTGAATGGCTTAAAAAGCTGTTCTTATACATTGTCAATCTCCCTATATAAGTATGTCTTTATTATAATATTCCCATCGTCATCACACGACAGGTCACACCTAAACGCAACACAACAATCTAAATCAGCCCAATAAAATCACATTTAAAACACTTAATCAACAATTGAAACTGAAATAACACAACGATCGCTGTTTGTGAATAGTTTAAAGCTGATGATTAGCCATAAGCTTTGTCTAGTGTCGAATTGAATAAAAATCATAAATCAATGAAATTTAAGCACTTATTTCATAGTGATGGAGAGTTCCCCATTATCAAATTGAAAAACAACTCAAACATAAATACTTGCAAAAAATTAACACTTAAAATCACTTTTAAGTATAAGTGCTCAAAAAACCTGACATTTTATGGCTAAATTTTGTTCAACAAAATGGGGGGGATCATTACAACATGGGAATAATTTTCAACAAACAACCTCAGTTCTGCTTAAACATGCACTTTTAACCAAAGTGATTTTAATACCGACATTTGACTGGATTTGACTTGTCCTTGATTGCCAATAAGAACAATGACCAAAGATGTCTATGATAGTTTACGTGTGCGGGCAGAACTGACGAGTTCTGAAAATTTGTCGAACAAATACAATAACAAAATTTGAATTACCTTCCATTTGAGAAGCGCTCGTTATTTAAGGTGACCAACTTATTGAAATAAATGACTTAATCTAAATGACCATTACGCTATATACCAGTTAGTTTTCCATTTTCTTCATTCTGATGATAAAAAACCCCAAGTTGCCTCAGGGTTTTTATAATTAAAGCTGGAACAAAATAATGACTCCCGCTAACGAGGATTTAGAACTTCATACTCGCACGAACGAAGAAATAACGACCTAACATTTCATAAGTATATGGATCTGTGTTTGAGTCATTATTACCTGTGTAATAGGGAGGCTCTTTATCAAACAGGTTATTGATACCACCTGATAGACGAATGTTTTGAGTTAAATCATAAGATCCTGATAGATCATGGTATATAACACTCCCAACTGTTGGTGCATAACAACTAGATTCTTTGCCTTTACAAGCAAATGAGTCCATCCCATCAATATAACGAGCTTCGTAAGTAAAGCTCCAGTCATCTGCACTAGCAGTGATGTTCATATTACTCTTGAATTTTGCATAGGCTCCCGTACCGCCGGTAATGTAACCACGATAATCCACAGCAACACCATCAGGATCGAATTCTTCATATTCGGTCAGAATTGATGTATCCCAACCTGCTTTCCAATCCAATCCTAGAGCTGAAAATGCATAAGCAACATTAATGTCATAACCCGCAGTGTTCGTCGCACCGATATTTTGTAGGCCATTGTCAAACTTAATACGACCACTGTTATCAATCTGAATATTAGAAGATTGACACAATACAGTATCAGTATTGATCTTATTACCTGCAGCATCTAAACATTGGTTAGCAATATAATTGTTGTCAACAGAAGTTATAGTGTTTGTTAATTCAATATCGTAGTAATCAACAGTCATAGACAGACCATCTACGAAGCTTGGTGAATAAACTAAACCTATCGTTGTAATGTCGGCTTCTTCTGGAGTTAATAACCCATTACCGCCAACAGTGACTTCTGCTTGGTCTTGTTCTGTTGCAGGATGAACAATTTGTTCGAAGGATGGTGACTTACCACCATATAACTCATCAACAGTTGGAGCACGGAATGCAGTAGACAACCCCCCACGGAACATAAGGTCATCATATACTCGCCAAGTTAAGCCTAGTTTCCATGTAGTGTCATCACCAAACGTGCTGTAATCAAAATAACGCATTGCAGCACTCAGATCGAGTTGTTCCACTAGTGGTAACCCACTTAACAATGGGATAGCCAATTCAGCATAAATTTCATTAACGCTAAAATCACCACCGGTAGGTTCTACCCGAGGATCATTAGCTAACCCCTGTGCTGTTAATGAATCTGGTGTAAACTTTGCTGCTTCTTTACGATTCTCGTATCCAGCAGCAAAGCCCATCATACCCGCTGGTAGCTCAACAATATCACCCGATAAGGTTGCAGCAATAATATCTAACTCACTTCCACCACTATTTACTTCGGTATAAATGAATGGAGTGATGCTCTCACCTTCCCATGAAGACTGTAAAAAAGGATCAAATTCCCCCTTTAAAACTGCTGCATTAATTGAACCTAAATTATGTAGATTTGCCAGAGTATCGACAGAGTCGTTGCGACCTTTATTATAAGAGGCATCCCAACTCCAGCCATTATCAAATTCACCTTCTACGCCTAAAACAATACGAATAGTGTCTACAACTTGACTAAAGTCACGGGTACCGGACTCAACCATGCGACGACCATAAGAGAGTTCCTCTCCAGGCTTAACCCATGGCAGCAGGTCATCGGTCATCCAACCACCAGCTGAAATAGGATTATAAACCCATGCATCGCTGTTCCAAATTGGTTGAGGAGCCATTTGTTGATTTGACCAACGCTTTGAATACATAGCCTCAGTAAAGAAACGAGTTGTATCTGTCAACTCATAGGTTCCAGCAGCCGTGAGATTCAAGCGTTCCATTGGCGTCGATAGATAACTATCTTTCGCATAGTTATATGCATCATTTGCAGTAACATAATCATGGTAAGTACCACCTCTACCACTTAGATCTGCAGTATCGCCCCAAATATGACCACCTTGAGAATAACCACTACCACCGCAAAACAAGCTAATTTTACCACTTGCATCAGGCTTAGTTTCTGTTACAGGGCAATCAGAAAAATCACGGTCAGCTTGGCTTGCCTCGCCACGCTTTGTATACTGTGCGCCTATAACGACATTGCCTTTATCAAAGGTGTTACCCAAAGTCATATCAATCGTAGACTCGTCAGCATCACCTTCTCCAGAAATGCCGGTTTGGGCGTTGACTTCAAAACCTTCAAAGTCTCTTTTCAAAATTACGTTAACCACACCAGCAATAGCATCTGTACCATAAACCGCAGAAGCACCATCTTTAAGTACTTCAACTCTTTGGATCATAGAAACTGGAATCGTATTAAGGTCAACAGTAGAAGCAGCTCCTGTACCAGAAGCAATCATTCGACGACCATTAACCAAAACTAGAGTACGGTTAGTGCCTAATCCTCTGAGGTTTATGCGAGAATTACCACCAGAACCATTATTTATGCCAGCGTTAGTCATAGCACCGCCAGCCGAAGTCATTTTCTGCAAAACATCATCAATCGATATTGCACCAGAGGAAATAATGGCTGAAGCATCAATCACGCTAACAGGACTAGCAGTTTCCATATCTGCGCGTTTAATTCGCGAACCAGTTACAGCTATACGCTCAACTTTTGCTCCATCTTTATCATCTGCAAATGTAAAAGGTACATTTAATACCGTAGCAGTCACACCGCTAATCAGTGCAAAGCGCACAGATTTTGCTATCAAGTTTTTTTTATGCATTGTCAATCTCCCGGGAAAATCATGTTTTTATTATAATTTGCTTATTTAATAAGCAGTTTTAAACAAGGGCACCTTAAACATTTCGAAGTGCTGCGGAAGCATAAAATCATATGAGAGACATTTAATCAACAAAAAGATAACTAAATACAAACAAAAAATACACAATGTTTTTTTTATTACAAATTGACTTATTGTTAAAAACAAAAAGCCAGTCATTGCTGACTGGCTTTTTGTTAAAACAGTGGTTTCTACTATATAGAAACTGAAAACTTAAAGTGTGTAACGGATACCAATGGCAACGCCGTCAGATTCAGAAAGCGCCATTCTAGCTTCTTGTTCTTTATCTGCACTGGTAAAATCGCTGTAATCTTTACGTGCTTCTACGTAAAGCACTGTGTTTGGGTCCCATACAAAGTGCAAACCAACCACGACAAACTGACGTTTGAACTCATCGTTAGGATCGGCATTAAAGTTAGGTTGAATGACATAGTCTTTACCGGCATCAAGCACGTTGTAAGAAATGAATGGGCGTAATCCATTGTCAAACTTGTAAGAAACTAAACTTTCAATACCATAGGCGTCTTTAATCAAACGACCAATATTGTCTGTGTCATGATTTTCTTGTCTGTTAACGTTTGCAGCAGCGTATAAGCCATTGCTATCGAAGTTACCCCAAGTGATACCCGCACCGTAGATAAGATCAACCGCAGTGGTTTGTTCGCCGTTACCAAAACTCACATCAAACTCACCGCGGTTAACACCCGCAGTTAAGGTCAGCATATCAGTGGCTTTATAGGTCAGCGCGCCACCATAAGTATAATTGTATTCTACTTGTTGAGCCGCTTTATCACCGCTTTCCCAGTTCGCTTGACACTGAGCTTGTGAAATATCATCCGTTGTATCACAGGTATAGAAGCTGCTGTTTTTCAACTGTGCTTGAACTGCAAAGCTTACATCGCCAAATGCATTGCGATATTGAACTGTTTTATCACCACGACCAACACCGTTTACCGCGCCATCATCTTTATTATAAGTGTAAACACCTGCAGTGTTACCGTCCCACACAAAACCATAGTTAGTGTTGTAAACGACATCGTACCAAGCGCCCCACTGCTTACCAATAGTCAGTGTTCCATAAGTGTCATGGGACAGACCAGCGTAACCTAAACGGTTATAAAAGAACTCTTCTTGAACAGATTCGAAGCGATTGTTATAGACGATGTCGCTACTACCTACAGGGTTCACACCCCATTCCAATTTAGCAAATGCTTTCCAACCGTCAGTCAACTCACGATTAAAACCAAAATTAATGCGAGATGCGCCGTTAACAACCTCTGTTTCCCCTTGAGTGTTGATCACGCGTGCATCAATAAAACCACCGATTTCTACGGCATTTTTATTATCTTTATAGCTCTCGATAGCTGAGACTGATGGAACTAAAAAAATTGCTGCAAGCGCAGTTGCTACTAACGTCTTGTTCATTTGGTGCTTAACCTTTTTTGTTTATGTTCTGTCAACGTCATTCCGTTGTTATATTTCCTTACAATTTCCTCTTAAAGGGTAGCAAACTTTCAATATTCCCTCAAAGCTAAACCTAAAGAATATGTCGATTAACATCACAAAAACAAACCAGTTAACCTCTATAAAACAGGTTAAAACGCTACATTCGCCACCCTGCGCAACACATAAAGAACATTAAAAACACTATATTAACAGTAACTGCTTTGACGCAATATCCATGTAGTTTAGTTTCATTATCGAAAAAACAGGCTCGGCAATAGGGCCAATTTGCTTATCAATGTAGTATTGGTAATCAATTGGTGACGTTCTGTACAGTAAGGATTCCGGTCCATTTACAGTAATCTGATAATCAATCTGCGCCCCACGCTTGCCAAAAGAGGCATCTCCTGTTAAGTCGCATAATTGTTGAGCGACTTTAACATGAGGAGAAGATTTAGCCGTGTAATCTTCAATATTGCGTCGCATACGTTTGCGAAATACCAAATCATCATCCAACTCGCCATCAAGCAGCTTTTCAAACACACTGGCCAAATAAACACTGATATCCCTTTGGTTAAACATCCGTTCATAGAGTGACTCTTGAACTTTGCGCGCTAAAGGGCTCCAATCACTGCGCACTTGCTCCATACCTTTAAAAGTAAGCTCAAGTTCATCGCTCGCATTACGCCACGCGCCAACATAACGTTTTTTACTGCCTTCTAACGACCCTCTTAAGGTCGGCATAAAAAACTGCTCATAGTGGCGTTCAAACTGTAACTCGAGAAAACTCTCAACTTGATGATCTTCACCGATCTTAGCCTGCCACTTAGCATTAATTTCCCGCGCCAGAGTGTTACCTAAGGCGTTAATGTCTGAGAGATCAGGCTCGCTGCCAAGCCAGACAAAGGTCGAATCCGTATCGCCGTAAATCACTTGATAGCCCATCTCTTCTATCCATGCGCGGGTTTGTTTCATGATTTGATGGCCACGCATAGTGATCGAACTTGCTAACTTTGCATCGTGGAAAACACAACCTTGAGAACCTAAAACCCCATACAACGAGTTCATGATAATTTTTATCGCTTGGGATAAAGGCGCATTGTGCTCACGTTTGGCCTTTTCGCGCTGCTCAGATAATGTTTGGATAAGCTTAGGTAAAATGGGCTGTTGCCGACTGAAACGCCCACCGAGAAACCCCGCAACACAGTCAGACTCGGGCAATCGCAAACCTTCAATTAATCCCTTAGGGTCAATCAAAAAGGTACGAATAATGGAGGGATACAGACTTTTAAAATCGAACACTAAGATGTGCTTATAAAGTCCCGGTACAGAATCCATCACATAGCCACCGGGGCTTTCGATCCCATCACTCGCAGGAGCATCGGGTGCGACGTAACCGGCTCGATGTAGATGCGGTAAATACAAATGATTAAACGCCGCCACCGAAGCCCCTACCCGTCCCAGTTCTAAACCTGTCAGTTCGGCACGCGCGAGGGCAAAATCCCACAATTGAGTGTGAGTAAAAATATCCCACACTAGGCGGCTATCGGTAAGATTGTAATGGGCTAATGCTTGTTTATCGGTCTTAAACAGCTGGTCAATTTCTTCAACGCGATTATCGACGTTATGAATGGCCTTGCCTTCACCTAATAGTTGCCGCGACACAAATTCCAACGAGAACCGCTCAAAGTGATAAAAAGCAGCTTTAAGCCAATCGATACCATCGAGTACCACACGGCCCGGTAAAACTAAGGTTTCTGGGCGAAACTTATTATCAACTTTCCAATCGAGCTTGGCACCGCCGCGGCCAATGGTGAGCGGAATACGATGTAATAATGCACGGCGTGACAATAGCGCGAGATCGAAACTCACCACTGACCAACCGATAATAAAGTCAGGATCAAACTCATGGAACCACGCGATTAATCGATGAATGAGTGCAGCCTCATCGGCCACCCATTCAATATATTCGGGAGAGTTTGATTCAGCCTCACCCACCATAATCACTTTTTCATAAGTCTGCTTGAGGCTATCTTGCTCACCGTCTCGGCCACTGTCTTGACCATATAGTGCAACCGAATAGAGTAAACCCTCAAAGCTACATTCAAAATCCAGTGAGATACAGCGCAAATGTACACCCGTTAAAGGGGCAATACTCTTAGCCCGCTCGGCGATAAACACGGGCAGCGAGTTAG
This sequence comes from Shewanella sp. SW1, assembly GCF_025653545.1. Taxonomy (NCBI): domain Bacteria; kingdom Pseudomonadati; phylum Pseudomonadota; class Gammaproteobacteria; order Alteromonadales; family Shewanellaceae; genus Shewanella; species Shewanella sp. SW1. Next base: position 120,532 of record NZ_JAKKSG010000009.1, read on the forward strand.
CCTCAAGACTGTCGCTAGTCGGCGCAGAGAAATGTCCTAAAAACGCCACATCAAGTGCCACAAACCGCTCGATTAAATAACGCTGTTCAGGGCGAATGTCGGCTTCAAATAAGGGGATGTCGGCATCTTTAGCGATGCGCTGTAAGGTACGTAAGCTGTTGCTCGATTTAGCATAAACACCACTGACTGCGCCGCCTTTAAAGCTTTTGAGCGCTAACGGTACAAACCGCAATGCTTGACCCGGCGTTTGCAACTGCAAAGCCGTGACATCAGTTTGATGACAAAAACAAATGTGTTCAGTGCCTTGCACTTCCACCAGCACAGGGCCTTGGGCGGTAGCCAGATAATACTGCAACACTAAACTCCCATGACGATGAATCGCATGGCGTGTTAAGACTCGACCTTGTACACTAACGGCCGCGGTAGCCTCTGACTTCATCGCATGGGTTCCCAAATCGCATAGCTAGTCAATTTAGATGGTTCCTCAATTAAAATGCCGCCAAATGGCAGAAAAGTTTCTTAGGCTATGCAATCACTGTTATTATGTACAGCATTAATTCGATAAAGTAGTGACGCATGTTACCTGACAATGTAAAAACCCAGATCCGCGCCATCTATAAGGATATTGCTACCGCCTTGCCTAATTTTAGGCCGCGCCGCGAACAAAACTATATGGTAGCGGAAATCTCTAAGACCCTCGCCGGCGACTATGATAAAGATAGGCGCATCATTGTGGTCGAAGCAGGGACTGGGATCGGTAAATCATTGTCTTACATCCTCGGTACCATTCCACTGGCATTAGCGAGCAAGAAAAAGGTCTGCATCGCTACCGCAACTGTCGCTTTGCAGGAGCAATTACTGCATAAAGATTTACCCTTTTTTCTTGAGCAATCTGGCTTAAATTTCCGCTTTGGCTTAGTTAAAGGTCGACAACGTTATGTGTGTCTATCGAAACTGGCGATGCTCATCGGTGACGACAACAGTACACAAATGGCCATGTGGCAAACTAAACCTGACAATAGCCAAGTGGCTATGATGCATGGCCTGTTAAAAGACTATAACGAAGGTCGCTGGAACGGCGAAATCGACACCTTAGCCGTGCCGCTGCCCGATCACCTGTGGCAACAAATCGCCTGCGACAAACACAGCTGTCATCGCCAAGTCGCCAGCCACAGAAATTGCCCGTTCCATAAAGCCCGCGAAGATGTCGATACTTGGGACGTGCTCATCGCCAACCATAGCTTGTTATTCGCCGATTTAGAGCTAGGTGGCGGCGTGATTTTGCCCGATCCTGAAGACGTGTTTTATGTTATCGATGAGGCACATCACTTACCGATTGTGGCGCGGGATTTCTCCAGTGCGCAGGCCACGCTGAGGGGCGCATGCGACTGGCTCGAAAAAATTGGTAAAACCTGCGCCAAGTTACAAAACCAAATAAAGAGCAACAATATCATTGCCCCCGCGCAGGCGATGCAAGATCATTTAGGCGATCTTATCAGCCAGCTCAATCAAGTGGCCCACTACTGCGATACCCAGACCAAACACTTTGCCAATCCTGAAAACCGTCTGCGTTTTGAGCACGGCAAACTGCCTGACTCATTACTCATTCTGGCCGAAAACCTTGCAGTGACCTCTAATCTTGCCCTCAAACAGTTTAATAAAATGCTGTCACTGCTAGCAGAAGCGATTAAAGATGGCGACATTCCTAAACATCAATCCGAAGCACTGTTAGCCGAAACCGGTTTTATGCTGCAAAGGCTCGAAAACCTGCAGAAACTGTGGAGGATGATGGCCAAGGAAGATAAGCACAAAGGCGCACCTATGGCGCGCTGGGTCGAACTCATCACAGGTAAACAAGTGGATTATCTGTTTAGCGCCTCGCCGATTGAAGTCGGTTTTATGCTGGAATCCATGCTGTGGCAAAAGGCCGCAGGCGTAGTCTTATGTAGCGCCACGCTGCGCGCACTCAATAACTTTGACCATTTCGTGCATCAAGTTGGGTTGTCACTCAATGATGGCAGTCGTTATTTAGCCTTACAATCGCCCTTCGATTACCCCAATAATGCGACACTTTATTTACCCAAAATGCGCACTGAGCCGACGGATGATGCCTATACGGCTGAACTTGCCGAACAAATCATCACCCTTATTGAAGGCGAAATGGCAACCTTAGTGCTATTCGCCTCCTACTGGCAGATGGAAAAAGTGGTTGAATTACTTGAAGGCAAACTCACCACTGAACTACTTATTCAAGGCAATGCGCCACGGCAACAATTATTAGAAAATCATAAAGCTAAATGCGATAAGGGCGAACCAAGCATCTTGTTTGGCACCGGCAGTTTCTCTGAAGGTCTCGACTTACCGGGCGATTATCTGACTAATTTGATCGTCACTAAACTGCCCTTTGCCGTGCCAACCTCGCCCGTTGAGCAAGCGCATGCAGAATATGTCAAAGTCAAAGGCGGTAATCCCTTCTTACAACTGACGATCCCAGATGCTTCACGTAAGCTTATTCAAAGTTGTGGTAGATTACTGCGTAAAGAGCAAGATTATGGCCGAGTGACTATTTTAGATAGGCGGTTAGTCACTAAACGCTATGGTAAGTCCTTACTGGATGCCTTACCGCCCTTTAGACGTGTTATAGAGTAGGATTAAAATTTGGAGTTGTTACTCGAGCCCAGTCATTGGGCCCTGTTGGCAGTCATAGGTCTTATCGCTGGATTCATTGATGCCGTCGTGGGTGGCGGTGGCCTATTGTCGATCCCCGCACTGTTAACCTTAGGCATTGCGCCGCATACCGTATTAGGCACTAATAAGTTAGCCGCAAGCTTTGGCTCTTTTATGGCGGCTTGGACCTATTATCGCAAGCACCTCTTTAAACCCTCGTTTTGGTACATGGCTTTTATCGCCACCTTTATCGGCGCGGTATTGGGCAGTTTCTTAGTCTATTTAGTCGATACTCAATGGCTCGAAAAAGTCCTACCCTTGCTGATCATTGGCATCGCCATTTACAGTTTAGTCAGCCCCAATGCGATGTCAGACGTTAACTGCCAAGCACCAACCAGCAAGCCGCCAGCCAAGCAACAATGGCTACAGGGACTGGCTTTAGGCACTTATGACGGTTTTGCTGGCCCAGGCATTGGCGCATTTTGGACTGTCACATCCGGCTCTTTGTATAAACTGCCTTTACTGCACAGCTGTGGCCTCGCCCGTGCGATGACCTTCACCAGCAACTTGACCTCATTGACTATCTTTGGCTGGCTTGGGCAGGTAGAGTGGCAAATAGGTTTGTGGATGGGATTGTGCATGATGTTAGGCTCATTTATCGGCGCCCGCTGCGCGATTAAATTTGGCATGCCCTTTATTCGTCCACTGTTTATTTTGATCGTACTAATGATTGCAGCGAATTTGGCATGGAGCGCATGGTTGTGAACACCCAACAATTACTGGTGATGCTAAAAAATCAGCTCAAAGCCCTAGAGCAAGAAGTACTGCAACACGATAATCGACTCGCGCCGCCACAGCGCAAACTCCTGCAAGAAACAGAGCGTTTTAATCACTCGCTGTTTGTCCAACACGGCGCCCAACTCGGCCCCTGTATTGAACAAATTCGTAACAGTATTATGCAGCTCGAAAAACAAATTAAGCTTAAACTCGCCCCCCAGACCATTGCCCTGAGCTGTGAGCGGATCCAAGATAGATTTACCGCAGTCAAACGAGCCTTGCTGACCACTTCTATCGACATTAAGTCTAAAACTCAGCAGCGTGCCAGTAGCCGTGCCCGTTTTGCACAGCGCCAGAATCAGTCTCACCAAGCCAGTGGTTTCGATTGGATCGCCAATAACGTGATGCAAAATAGTCATGAGATCTACGAAGAATTGAACAAACATCTGAATTGGGCGAAAAAATTTGAACAAAAAATTGAAGAAATGGAATCAAAACTTGAAAACTGTCATAGTGCTGACAAAATAAAATTGCAAAATGACATCCTTTTGATGCATCGTCGTCTAGGGAAATGCAGGCAAGCTATTAGTTATATAGAAGATCGCATTCAAATATTCGAACGTCCGTATCAGAGTAATAATCGTTAAGGAGTAACAATTGAAATCACTTTTGCCAATCAGCAGCCTGCTAGTATTACTCGGTTCTGCTTCAGCCTTCGCCGCAGATCTCAACATTCCGATGTCTTTTGAGTACCTTGCACTCGATGGTAAAAAAGTCGAGTCTAGCGTGTTCAATCATAAAAGCAGCTTAGAATTGACACCTGGCACTCACAAAATCGCCATTCGTTACCATGAAATGGTAGAGGATGATTTTAGCGATAGCCAAACCTTTGTTAAATCAGCCCCTTTCATCGTGACCTTAGACGTTGATGGCGACTATCAATATTACCTCCAAGCGGCCGAAGGCAAAGTCGTTAAAAAGCCTAAAGTTTACGCGCAAAACCCACAAATCAAATTAACCCGTAGTGACAAAGGCAACGTTAATTACCAAGTGGTGAATACCAATTTAGAAGAAGAAAGCTTCGTCTCTCGCCTTTTCAGTGGTAATCAAGCCGTTGACGTATCCGGTACTGCCGCAGCAGCAACTGGTGCAGCTGGAGCAGTAGTAGCCGTTGCACCAGCACCCGTGGCAACATCGGCGACCGTTAGCGCGACGTCACTCACTGCCCCCGTAGACACCTCTAAAGCAACAGCTGCTAATCCACAACAAATGTTGCAATACTGGTGGCTACAAGCGGATGAGAAAACGCGTAAAGAATTTATGAGCTGGGCAATTTCACAGCTATAACAACTTGCGATAACGAGGTTTAGTCAATATTGACTCTGATCCCACTGGTTTATCACGCCAGCTATTCCAAGCTGGCGCTTCCTCCCCATCACAGATTTCCCACCACTAAATACGCACATTTACGGCAGTACTTACTCGATAACCACATTGCCACGACTGCACAATTCCACGCACCAACGGCCATGAATGCAGAAGATGTAATACAAGTGCATCAACGCGAATATGTAGAGCAATTTATCGCGGGAACCTTGCCAACAGCGGCGCTAAGACGGATTGGTTTCCCGTGGAGTGAAGCCTTAGTTGAGCGTACCTTGCATTCTGTAGCAGGCACCACACTCACAGCTTCATTAGCCATAAATCAGGGTATTGCCCTGCATCTCACGGGTGGCTACCATCACGCCCATTACAATTTTGGCAGCGGCTATTGTATTTTCAACGACCTTATCCTCGCGGCCAGAAATGCCATCGCGAGCCAGCAAGTACACAAGGTACTGATTTTTGATTGCGATGTGCATCAAGGTGACGGCAGTGCAACCCTTAGCCACCAACATCAAGGGATCATCAGTTGCTCGATTCACTGCAAAGAGAATTTCCCGAGTCGTAAGCAGTATTCCCACCATGATATTGAACTAACCAAAGGCAGCGATGACAATCTGTATCTCGAAACCGTGGAGCAGACACTCGCCCTCCTTATCCGAATCCATCAACCAGATCTGATTCTTTATGATGCAGGGGTCGATATTCATCAAAATGACGATCTTGGCTTGCTCAATATCAGCCAAGAAGGACTGTTCAGACGGGATTTAACTGTGTTATCAATGGCAAAATCGGAAAATATTCCAATTGCAGCCGTGATAGGCGGCGGCTATAGCAGAGACGCACTACAATTAAGCCAAAGACACGGCCAACTTTTTATTGCGGCAAATCATTTGTGGTAGCAAACTCAATGAAAACCGTCATGGAGCATAACAATGCAACTCGAAATCCGTAATTACTACGAAGTTCTTTTAATGGAAATATTGTCAGATGAAGGACTTATGGACGAACTTCCTGAGGACTATCTCGCCGACTTATGTTGCGTGACCTTAAATCAACTGCCAGTCCGCTACATACGCCACCTCGTCGATACTTACTTCTTTGAAGACTATAACGAGCTGCAGGAATTAAAGCGTGAGATCCAAACCGCACTCGAAAAGTCCCGCGCTTTTCTTAAACAAAATCTGCAAAAAAGATTACAGGAAGAAGCCGAAGCCAATCGTTAATTTCGTTAAAGGTTACTGTTGAGAGTATTTTTAGCCGTTGTAGTGGCAAGAACAGAAGCAGGCAATGGATTATCTCATTGTGCAGAAATATTAACGCTATAAATGATTAACGGCAGAAAACGGAAATAGTCTGCAAACTAAAATATTGAATAACATAAATTGAGTAGATATAGAGAAGTACAAAGGAATAAACAGAGGGAAAGTTGAATTGGAGGTTCCCCTAGAGCCGACACCCCGGCACACGAGTCGCTTGCTGCGGTTGCTCCCTTCCGGGCCTGGCCGAGTTCACAAGTTATCATTGCGGGGGGACCCTAGGGTCACCATAACTTCGAACATTACTTTGAATGACATAAACCAAAGCATTGCTTGAACGCGAAGGATTATCCCCCATGGACCCTATGGGATCAAGCGCTAATCGATAAGATCTCTTAATATCCCACCTAACTGCACAATCTATAAGCAAATGAAGTGATTGAAATGATAAAAGCCTGCAAATGCAGACTTTTATATATGTTTTATTGGATCTCTTATCATAAAAATCAGCAGGCTACAGCGCAATCATCGCCAAAGGTGGTTACAACTTGATCAAATGGCGATTTTGCTCAATTATCTTAGCCCCAACACCAGAGACATTGGCTAAGTCATCTATAGCATTGAACTTACCATTTTTAGTGCGATAGTCGACAATCGCTTGAGCCTTTGCGGCACCAATCCCTTTGAGCACGAGTAACTGCTCGGCTGAAGCGGTATTGATGTTGACTTGAGCGGCATCTGGCATAGCTTTCTTCACATCCGATGCCATTTCACCTGCTTCAGTTTTAGCCTGTACTTTCACGGCGGCCTTGGTTGGGGTTTCTGTTGCGATTGCTAGGCTTGCCAAAAAAGCCGTTAATGCTATAGCACTCATAAAAGCAGGTATACGATTTGTGGTTTTCATAACAATTCCTCTATTCCATGATTTGCGGCCTTTCGTCCTACTTCCGTGGCCTCAAATCAAAAATAGTCTAAGCTGTCCCGAAATACCAAATCGGCGTCATAAATATTCACTATCGCTAAACTTCTGTCTTCAGCTCAATGAGCCAGTGCTTGACTATGATAAAAAGATGCAAAAAGCATCCTTTTATCATTCAAATAGCTAACGGTCTTTAAAATAACAACATTCATTAAGCTAATCGAGCTAGCGCTTGGTTCAAGTCGGCGATGATGTCGTCACAATCTTCTAAACCAATAGAGATCCGCAGCAAATTATCACCAATCCCAGCGGCAGCCCTTGCCTCTGGCGTATAAGGTGAATGCGTCATCGATGCAGGATGTTGAATCAGGGATTCAGCATCACCTAGACTCACCGCAATTGAGAACAACTTTAGATATCCGACAAAGGCCATGGCTTCTTCTAAATTTGCCGCCAGTTCAAACGCGATAACACCACCAGCACGTTTCATCTGCTGGCCAATGAATTTATGCCCTTGATGAGATTTAAGCCCGGGGTAATACACACGTGTAATGCTTGGATGTTCCGCCAAAAACTCCGCCACACGCTGAGCACTATCGCAATGGCGCTGCAAACGCACATCTAAGGTTTTAAGGCCGCGTAAGATCAGCCAAGCATCATGTGGCGATATCACAGCGCCAATATCCTTTAAAATTTCATACTTCACTTTATGGAGCTGTTCTTCACTGCCACACACTATCCCCGCAATCACATCACCATGGCCATTCAGATATTTAGTCGCACTGTGGATCACCAAATCAATACCAAAATCCAGCGGCCTCTGCAGTAATGGGGTCATAAAGGTATTATCGACAATACTGACCAACTGATGACGTTTGGCAATATTCGCAATTGACGCTAAATCAAATACCTGCAAATGCGGATTGACAGGGGTTTCACAGAAAATGACCTTAGTATTGGATTTAATCGCCGCTTCTATTTCTGCTTCCGATGAAAAGTCCACTAGGGACACTTCAATACCAAAGCGGGCAAACTGAGTCGTCATTAGCGCATAAGTACAACCGTATACGGCATTCGACGCCACTAAGTGATCGCCCATCTGCAAATTAGCCAGCAATGCGGCGGATACTGCGCCCATACCAGAAGCAGTTGCTGCTGCGGCCTCAGCCCCTTCTAAAATCGCCATTTTACGTTCAAGCTCGGCAGTTGTCGGATTCCCTAAGCGCGTGTAAATATACCCCGGCTCATTACCCGCAAATCGCTCACCGCCTTGCTGTGCAGACTCAAACACAAAAGTCGCACTTTGGTAAAGCGGCGTCACTAAGGCACCAAAGGCCTCTCGCTCATGGCCGCCATGAATAACCTGTGTTGCCGCCTTCCACATCTTGCCTGACTCATCTTGCATACCTAGCTCCTTGTCATTGGCATTGAGCAGTTCCCGTTCTTGATTGATTGTTGGTGTGGAGCGCTCAATGCCCGCATTATGGATAATCTAATAGATAAGTTAATGAAACATTAGCCCTATCGAATAAGCCCTACCATAACGCGGCCAAGCACTGAAGCCAGTGGCATGACGAAAATATCAGCGTTCAAAAGTGTAATTAACTTGTTACATAGCACTTTTACGTCGCACTTAGTCATTCTCTTTATCTGCAAAAATCATAAAAAATGCGCTAAGGAACAAGTCCATTAGCGCATCTACTTTCGGCTATTTGAATCGTTTAATCATATGATATTCAATAGCATCTACTCTTTAGACTTATCTTTAGATGACCGCGATACCCTATCATCAACATCGGCGAACTGGCCTTTTAATGCGTCGCGACCTTCCTTGGTAAACAGCTTGCCTGAAAACTGCTTAAGTTCGATCAACAATTCCTGATGCACTTTAGACAATTTAGGCCTTTGATCTTCTCTAAACACAATCGGCCGACACAGCGCCATGGCTTGATATCCAAGACGCGCCGTTAGCATACCGCCGCCTAAACCTTGGGCCAAGCGAGCAGACAATTTACCGGTCATTTCAACCGATAACAGCTGTGTTCCTAAATCGGTAACTAACTCACTGGTACCCGCATAAATAATATTAATGATAATACTGCGGATAAGTTTAATCCGGCTCCAATAACCTAACTCAATGCCATAACAACGGGCCACATCGCGCAGCATGCGTTGATTACGCCATAGGATAATCGCCATATCGAGCACAGCTAAAGGGCTGGCCGCCAGTAGCACTGCCGACTCGGCTGCATATCTTCGCACCACTTTCTTTGCCAGTTCATCCCGCTCAGTCAGCACTAAGTCCTCGAATAACAATACTTTCTCGGCATCATTATGTTCATCTTTTAATGAACGGCGAAGTTGCTGCAAACCTTGGCTGTCTTCATAGTGACAAACGATATTATCGATAAAGCCGTCTGCTTCACCCATTTGCATGCTCTGCGCTAGCCTTGCACCCGTTTCTTGAGTATCGGCGACCTGTTTGAGTCGCTTGAGCTTACGGTATTCACTGACTGCACTCGCCAATGCCCACGCACTGACAACCCCAAGCACCACACCATAAAAACTGAACAACCAAGGACTCTCAAGCCAAGCATCCCTCAGTCCTAATCCTGTTTGAACGACTACAAGCAGCAATAAACTCACAGCTGCTAGACGAGCGAGCCAAGACCAACGGCGTGATTTTACAAGTTGAGGCGATACCGATTTAGCATCGATCATTTTAGGATGGGATGACAGCGTTTCATCCATCAATTCCTCAATATCAGCAGCCACTTCTTGCACTGGCGTATGGGGATCAAAGGCTTTCGCCCCTTTGAGCTCCTCTTTGCTAGGTTTGAGCTCCACTATTTGTGGGTCAAACAGTTGCTGCTTTTTCAGCGCCTTATGCTCAAATGAGTATACAGAGAAATTAGAGGCCTGCTCATTAGCGTTATCCGATAGCTTTAACGTCATTCCAACTTATCTCCCAGTAAGTACTGCAGCAGATGATCGAGACGAATATGGTCAAAATGCACTTGAGAAGGGTCAACATTAACATTGCTCGGCGGCGCGAACCCAACAAAATTAAACCCTTGGTCACGCCAAAAATGCGCTTCAGGTAAGCGAGTGGGCACTTCGCCGGGAAACAAGGTCAGGGCTTTACCATTGAGTCCCATCCCCTGCACGACTTCCACCTCGCCCTCTTGGGTCGTTACCATGCCATGGCGAGTCGCTTTAATGGCGCTAATCGCCATAGTCTCCACTTTACAACCATCGAAACTGGCAAAATGCTGGCTGTGTTTCAACATATCGGTCAGCAGGGACAAAACATGGCTCTGCTGATCGCGAGTCACATGGTCAACCTTGCTCGCGGCAAACAACAAACGGTCGATGCGGGGGGCAAATAAACGCCGTAAATAACTCGATTGGCCAAACTGAAAACTTTCCATAATGGCATTGAGCGCCGCGCCCATATCCTCAAATTGCTTTTTACCGCGATTCAACGCACTAAAACAGTCAACGAGTACTAGCTGCCGATCAAAACCGGCAAAGTGGTTTTTATAGAAAGGCCTAACCACTTTAGCCACGTATTCTTGATAGCGTTTTTCCAGTACATGGAATCCACTGTGTTTATCGCTTTGCGAAAGCGCAGCAAACTTTTCATCATTAACCAATAACAGGGGGAAAAAAGCCAATAAGGGAGCGCCCTGCCATTCACCCGGCAATAACATGCGCCCAGGTTGCGCTTGGTAATAACCTTGCACGTGCACTAAATCATTGAGTAATAGCTGATATTGATCGGCAATCTGCTTTAATTGCTGCTCATCGGCGCTGGCGGCTAAATCCAATAAAATCAAAGATTGTTCAAACTCAGCATACAAGGGTGAGCTTTTAAGATTCTCGATGCGAACTTGTTGAGCGCGACACCAGGTTACAAAGTCTTGGCGCAACATAGGTAAATCGAGTAACCATTCGCCAGGATAATCGACTATGTCTAAATACAAGGTGGCGGTATCAGAAAACTTTGCCAGTAAGCCCTTCTTAGGTTGGTATTTAATCGCCAATCGTAACTCAGAAATAGTACGAGTGGAGGCAGGCCAGATCGCAGGTTCGGAAGTGAGCGCTAACATGGCGCCTTGATAATCAAAACTGGCGATTTCAAGATCCGGCTGCATGGCACGCTTAACACCGAGTAAACGCTGATCGCGGCTCACCTGCCACAGTGGCAAAGCACTGTTGTTGCGGGCATGGGGTAACGTTGAGACAGGTCCAGAATTGAGTAACTGATTGACTAACCCCGTAATAAACGCTGTTTTTCCTGCACCAGAAAGCCCCGTCACGGCCAAACGTAAATGCCGGTCCGCGGTGCGATGTAACAGGGATTGGCCCTTTTGGGTTAATTTATGGAGCGAGGCATCAAGCATTCCCATAGAGACTTCCCTTATGTCGAATGATGTTAACTTATGTCAAGTGATGTTGACTATACACTGGAATGGAGCAGAGATTAAGCAACAAGGGCGGACATGGCCGCCCTTTAGAAGGGTTACAAACTATTGATTTGTCTTTTTAAATCAAAGTTGTCAGAGGTGACATGGCGTTCTAAATTTTGTAGCCTAACTTCTAGACTTCGAAATTGACGACTCACGTCGCTTAGCGCTTGCTTTGCGGGTTCTCCCGACTGCCACGGCTTCTTCTTCACCTCGATATCGTCTCTATCGTAATGCTTTTGCGGCTTGATGTCTAAAATCACCCACAAAGCGACATAGATGATAAATACCACACCTGAGCCGCCGAGTAAGAAGATAGACACAGTCAGCACTCGCACTAACCAAGTTTCAATCGCAAAGTACTCGGCAATCCCTGCACATACACCCGCTATTTTGCCTGACTGGGGAATGCGGTACAAAGTACGGCCATTAGATCCTCTCATGTTTCCCCCTCCATTCGGGCGATTCTGTATCCAGAATGGCCTCTAAGGTCTCGATACGCGCCGCCATTTTATCGGCCTTGGATATCAAATCATTGAGTTGTGAAAACTCTTCCTCAGTGAGTCCCTGGCTCACTTGTCGCTTACTGCGATAATGAAGAACTAACCATATTGGCGCGACTATCACCATGAAAATAATAATCGGCGCCATTAGCACGTCCATATCCATAACTCACCTCTGAATTGTTATTCTTTTGACTTAGTTGGCACTTTACCTTTTACCTTGGCTTTGAGCGCTGCCAGCTCTGCATTCACAGAATCTTCCGCTTCTAGCGCCGCAAACTCATCGGCTAAGGTCTTCTTGCTGCCAAGATCGTAAGATTCAACTTGGGCTTCTAAGCCTTCGACACGACGCTCATATTGCTCAAACTTGAGCATAGCATTGTCGATCTTGCTTGAATCTAGCTGCTTTTTCACCTCTAAGCGTGATGACGCGGTTTGAGTGCGCAAAATAATGGTCTTTTGACGCGCTTTTGCATCGAGCAGCTTTTCTTGCAACATGCCCACTTCATCTTTCAAGCGTGCGATATGTTCATCGATGACGGCTAACTCTTGATTCAGCGTATCGGCTAAACCGGTCGCTTTTTGTTTTTCAACTAAAGCGGCTTTCGCTAAGTCTTCACGGTCTTTGGACAGTGCCAGTTCAGCCTTATCTTGCCAATCTTGCACTTGCTCTAACACGCGGTTGATACGACGTTGCAGCTCTTTCTTTTCAGCTAACACTTTAGCTGAGGTAGAACGCACTTCAACGAGTGTGTCTTCCATTTCTTGGATAATCAGTCGAACCATTTTTTCTGGGTCTTCGGCTTTATCCAGCAATGCGCTGATATTAGAGTTAATGATATCGGCGAAACGAGAGAAAATTCCCATAATCCTATCCTCAAATTGATGTTGGTCTCGCACAAGGTAATACACTAACCGTGCCAACTTTTACTTCTTGTTTAAATACAGCAACTTAAACAAAATATTAACTTTTACTTCCTTTTACGCTTCAAGCCACTTATTATCATTTTCACCAAATTTTAGCGCGAAAGACTAAAAAATATCGTGGATAATAAATTTCAGCAAGACAACCTTATCGGTCAATCCAACGCCCTACTCGAAGTGTTAGAACATGTGTCGCAAATAGCGCCTCTGTCTAAACCCGTACTGATTATTGGTGAACGTGGTACAGGTAAAGAGCTTATTGCCGAACGCTTACATTATCTGTCTAAGCGCTGGGATCAAAGTTTTATTAAGCTAAACTGTTCATCTTTGAGTGAAAATTTACTCGAGAGTGAATTATTTGGCCATGAGTCAGGAGCCTTTACTGGCGCCAAAGGCAAACACGAAGGCCGCTTTGAGCGCGCCGACGGCGGCACCTTATTCCTCGACGAATTAGCCAACACCTCAGGACTTATCCAAGAAAAGCTTCTGCGTGTCATTGAATATGGCGAATTTGAGCGGGTCGGCGGCAGCAAAACGGTGCAGGCTGATGTTCGTTTAATCTGCGCCGCCAACGAAGATTTACCATCACTTGCTGACGCAGGCGAATTTCGTGCCGACTTGCTCGATAGACTCGCCTTCGATGTAATTACTCTGCCACCACTGCGTTGCCGCCCAGAAGACATAATGACGCTGGCGGAATATTTCGCCGTTGGCATGGCGCGCCAATTAAAGCTGCAGCTATTCAGCGGTTTCAGCGCCCATGCGGTCGAGCAATTAATGACCCACGACTGGCCGGGTAATATCCGTGAACTTAAAAACGTAGTCGAGCGCAGCGTTTACCGTAATGGTGGTGAAAATAGACCCATCGATCATATTACCCTCGATCCCTTTGCTTCACCGTATCGGCCTAAAACTCGGATCAAGACCCGCGAACGTCAAATCACCTCAGTTGCGCCAACAACTGTTGCCAGTACGCCACAATCTGCGCCGATATTTGAGGCTGAAGTACAAGTCAATACTGAGTATTCAACAAATTGCTTTAATTTTCCGTTAGATTTTAAAGAGCAAACGGAGCAGTACGAAATGGATCTGATCCAGCAAGCACTTTCAAACAGCCAATATAACCAAAAGAAAACCGCCGACATGCTAGGGTTAAGCTACCACCAACTGCGTGGCATCCTTAAAAAGTACAATTTACTTGATAAAGCATAAGCAGATTGCCCACGGGGGAGATGCACTGCTAAAATAGCCGTTCATAGTCGATAAAATAATGATTTATAAATGAGTGTGCTAATTAGACGCCTGTGCCTAACAACTGCAGTTTCTTGCATGAGTTGGTTGTTGGTCGCGTGTGGCCCCCAACGACTCCCTTCTGGTTTGGTGTATTGCTCCGAAGGGAACCCTGAGTCTTTTAATCCACAATTGGTGACATCTGGCACGACAATCGATGCCACCTCACATCAAATTTATAGTCGCCTAGTGGATTATGACACCCAGTCAGGCAAGCTTGTCCCTGCCTTGGCGACGAGTTGGGCCATGTCTGATGATGGCTTAAGCTATCGTTTCACTCTCAGGGAAAACGTGCAGTTCCAGCATTCAAAGCGTTTTTACCCAACTCGCCCCTTTAATGCCGACGATGTGTTGTTCTCCTTTAATCGTATTATCGATACCCAGCATCCTTATCATTTTGTCTCCCGCACGGGTTATCCCTTCTTCCAAAGTATTGGCTTTTCTCAGCAAGTTAAAGGGATAGAGAAGATAAACGATCATGAAGTGGTCTTTTACTTAACCCGCAAAGACGCTTCTTTTCTGTCGAATTTAGCCACCGACTTTGCGGTGATCTTATCAAACGAATACGCGCAGCAGCAGTTAGCTTTAGGTCATCCTGAAAACGTCGACCACTTTGCCATTGGTACAGGACCGTTCACCTTAGTGCAATACGCTAAAAACGAATATATCCGCTATCGCCGTAATCCCGATTTTTGGGGAGAGCCAGCAAAAATCGATATGCTGGTATTTGATATCACGCCCAAAAGTACAGTTAGGCTCGCTAAGCTTATCGCGGGGGATTGCAGCGTTTCTGCGCTGCCCAAAGCAGGTGAACTGCCTGTTATCAAACAGCATCAAGAATTAAACATCGAATCACAACCAGGTCTTAACGTAGCATTCTGGGCCTTTAATACGCAAAAGCCACCGTTAGATGATGTTCGCGTACGTCGTGCACTTGCCTATGCTGTTGATAAACAAAATATCCTGCGAGCGGTTTATCAAAATACTGCCATTGAAGCCACCGGCGTTCTGCCGCCAGCATCATGGGCCTACGAAAATAACAAAGGACTTGTCGATTACAATCCGCAAAAAGCACGTGACCTATTAAAAGAAGCCGGTATAAAAAATCTCAGCATCAATATTTGGGCCATACCGGTTGCCCGCGCTTATAACCCCAATTCGTTGAAAACGGCCGAATTAATTCAATCCGATTTAGCAAACATCGGCGTAAAAGTGAATATCGTCAGTTACGATTGGAGCGTATTTAATCAGAGACTGAGCCGCGACGACTATGATTCTGTGCTGATTGGCTGGAATGCTGATAACAGCGATCCCGATAACTTTTTTAATCCGCTGCTGAGCTGCGCAGCAATGCAATCAAACAACAATCGTTCTCGCTGGTGTAACCCTGAGTTTGATGCAATCTTAAACAGCGCAAGGGAAGTATCAGATCAAGCGGAACGTAAAGTGATTTATCAACAAGCAGAAGCCTTTTTAGCTGAACAAGTACCTATGCTGAGTCTGGCCCATGCCAAACGTGTAGCGTTAACTCGCAGTGATATCAAGGATATGCAGCTTACGCCTTTTGGTGGGATTTCCTTCACCCATACTAGCCAAGCACCACAGGAGGCGAATTAATGTTTACATACCTACTGCGTCGCCTCAATTTATTTCTTGCTACTTCGTTAGTCATGGTGGGTGTCTTATTTTACGCTACAGGCTTGTTTCCAGTTGAGCGCACCTATGCACTCACTGGCATACATACACCGACGGCGACCCAACTGGTTCAAATAGAACAAGACTACAAATTAGATAAAAACCAAGCGTGGCAATTTATCGCTTACCTACAACAAAGGCTTAGCGGTAATTTAGGGATTTCAGTCACGTCACATCAAGAAGTCGCCGAAGAACTCAGTGCCGTCCTACCCGCCTCCTTCGAACTTGCTGTGATGGCGGGCATTATCGCAATTTGCTTGGGCGTGCCCTTAGGCGTGCTCGCCTCCCAGAGTCAACATAAGCTCACCCAAAATACCATTATGGCGATTACCCTAACAGGCTACTCTGTACCCGTATTCTGGTTAGGCCTGTATCTTTCACTTTGGTTTGGCGTCGATCTTGGTTGGTTACCAATTTCGGGACAAATCAATTTGCTCTATGAAATCAAGCCCGTGACTGGCTTTATGCTAGTGGATACCTTGTTGTCAGAGTCAGAATACGGCATGTCGGCATTTAAAGATGCCCTGCTGCATATCATTTTACCTGCCACAACACTGGCCGTGTTACCTTTTACTGTAGTGGTTCGTAGCACCCGTTCGGCAATGGTGAATGTGATGAATCAAACCTTCATTCGCGCCGCCGAAGCCAGAGGCATGCATACTGGCACGATTATACTGCGCCACGCCCTGCCCAATGCGCTGATCCCCGTACTTAAACATTTAGGGCTAATGCTTGGCTCATTTGCCAGTTATGCCATAGTGGTTGAAATGATTTTCTCTTGGCCTGGTGTAGGATCTTGGCTAGTTTCAGGGATTTACCAACGGGACTATACTGTTATCCAAGGTGGGATTTTGGCCGTGGCCCTATTGATTATCTTCCTAAGTATCTTGATTGAAGTGCTGCACACAGCCTTTAATCCACTGAGCAGAAAAGACCTTTATGCCACCAGTTAAAATTTATCAAGAAGATCAAATTGCCTCTCCGACTATGCGGGTTTGGATTAACTTTTCGGCTAATCCTTTCGCCCTAGCGGGTCTATGGACGATTGCATTTCTGCTCTTGCTAACCCTGTTTGGCCCTATGATTGCGCCCTTTCCGCCAGAAGCACAAGATCCAAGAGCCTTGCTATTGCCACCCTCTTGGGACCCTTCAGGGACAGTGGCGCACTTTTTAGGGACTGACGATCTCGGCCGCGATATTTTCAGCCGATTATTACACGGCGCGCACTTGACCTTTGGCATGGCGCTGCTGATCGTCGTTACTGCATTATTCACAGGCTTTATCATAGGGTCGTTGTCGGGCATGATGCGGGGCTTAAAATCCAGTATTCTTGGTCATTTGCTCGATGCGCTGTTATCAATTCCTTCATTATTAATGACCATTTTAGTAGTTGCTGTAATGGGACCAGGGCTTGAAAATGTGTTCTGGGCCGTCGGGATTGCCTTAACCCCACAATTTGTGCGCTCCATACACCAGTCAGTGCATGAAGAATTACAAAAAGAATATGTCACAGCCGCGCGTTTAGACGGCGCTAACTCAATGCAAATTTTTTGGTATGTCATTATGCCAAACGTGTGGGAAGTGGTGATTATTCAAACCACACTTGCCATTTCAGCTGCTATTTTAGATATCGCGGCCCTGGGTTTTTTAAGCTTGGGCGCACAGGCCCCGAGTCCAGAATGGGGTGCTATGGTCGCCCAAGGGATGGATAATTTACTAACTGCACCTTGGGCCGTAACTATCCCAGGCTTAGCGATTCTTTTCAGTGTGCTTTCCATTAACTTGGTTGGCGATGGCCTACGGTCGGCGCTTGCGCCCATCAGAAACTAACTTATGCCCTTACTCGACGTACGAAATCTAACGATTGAACTCGATACGCCCCACGGTAGAGTGCGGGCGCTAGAAAAAGTCAGCTTAACACTCAATGCGGGCGAAATTCATGGGCTAGTTGGTGAATCTGGCTCAGGACGAAGTTTGTTAGCCAGAGCGATTTTAGGCATCCCCGGACCCAACTGGACTATTACTGCAGACCGCATGATGTGGGATGGCAATAACTTGATGGCCATGAGCTCAAAAGAGCGCCGTAATCTGATGGGTTCAGACATGGCGATGATCTTCCAAGATCCGTCTGGCAGCTTAGATCCAGCACAAACCGTCGGCAGTCAGTTAATGCAAGCTATGCCTAAAAATCCTAGCGCCTATTTTTGGCAACGGCGCAGGCATGCAAGACTTACAGCACAGAAATGGCTGCATAAAGTCGGGATCAAGAATCCGCGGCAGGTGATGTCTAGCTACGCATGGGAATTATCCGAAGGCGAATGCCAAAAGGTGATGATTGCGATGGCGGTTGCTAACCAGCCTCGCCTCTTGATTGCAGACGAACCCACAAGCTCGATGGAGCTCAGCACTCAGGCGCAAATTTTCAGATTATTATCCCAATTAAATCAATTACAAAACGTATCGATTCTATTGATCAGCCACGAGCTGGAAACCTTAGCCCAATGGTGTGATCACTTATCCGTGCTCTATTGCGGTCAAGTCATGGAATCTGGGCCGACGGACGAAGTGATTAAGCAGCCTTATCATCCTTACACTAAGGCGTTACTCGAAAATATGCCCGACTATTCAGGCTCGGGTGGTCACAAGGCGATTATGCCTACCCTACCGGGTTCTGCGCCCGCCTTACAGCATTTGCCAATTGGTTGTCGTTTAGGGCCACGCTGCCCTGAAGCACAAAAAAAATGCGTTAATCAGCCAAATTTGAGTCATATCAAAGACCGCTATTTTGCCTGTCATTTCCCTTATCACGGCGAAACCCATAATGACGACCCCACTGCTTAAAGTTAATGACCTTTATAAAAGATATGATACTGGTTATAAGGGCTTTTCCCGCCAATATAACGATGCATTAGCGCCCGTATCCTTTGAACTCGAACGCGGTGAAACCTTAGCGATAGTGGGTGAAGCGGGTTCAGGTAAAAGTACCCTCGCCCGCATTTTAGTCGGTGCAGAGCCCCGCAGCGGTGGTGAGATTTTTTTCGAAGGTGAAGCCTTAGATAGCCGCAATGTGAAGCAAAGATGCCGCTTAATTCGGATGATTTTCCAAGATCCGAATACTTCACTGAACCCGCGCCTAACGATTGGTCAATTGCTCGATGAGCCGCTGCGTTTCAACACCCAAATGTCTGCGCAATCGCGGCACACCCAAGTGGTCGATACCTTACGAAAAGTAGGTTTATTACCTGAGCATGCGGAGTTTTATCCGCACATGATTTCCGAAGGGCAAAAACAACGAGTCGCAGTAGCACGAGCCTTAATGCTCAATCCTAAAATTATCATTGCCGATGAAGCCTTAACCGCTCTGGACCTTTCGGTGCGTTCGCAAATTCTTAATTTGCTGTTAAAACTGCAAAAAGATCTCGGCTTGTCTTATATCTTCGTGTCCCATAATCTCAATATTATTCGCCATGTCAGCGATAAAATTATGGTACTGCACAAAGGTGTAATGGTTGAAAAAGCTGATACAGAACAAATATTTAATTCACCAAAACATGAATACACCCAGAGGTTGGTCCAAGAGCAGAGTCTGTTTGTTCACAAACGCTAAACTGCTCCAACCACTTAAATAATCTGGTGAATTGGCTAAAAATAGGTGCCATTTACCCGCCGAAATATTTATCCTATTGGTCATTTTGATAGAAGAAGCTTAAACATGATTATCAAACCAAAAATTCGTGGATTCATTTGTACCACTACACATCCTGTCGGTTGTGAAGTAAACGTTCAAGAACAAATCACCTTAACTAAAGCAAAAGGCAAGATCGCTAACGGCCCGAAAAAGGTATTAGTAGTCGGTTCATCAAGTGGCTATGGTCTGTCTTCACGTATCGCAGCCGCTTTTGGCAGCGATGCCGCAACGATTGGCGTGTTCTTCGAAAAGCCAGGTACTGAAGCGAAACCAGGTACTGCAGGTTGGTACAACTCTGCCGCTTTCGACAAATTTGCTAAAGCGGAAGGTTTATATTCTAAAAGCATTAACGGCGATGCCTTTAGCCATGAAGCTAAACAAAAAGTCATCGAGCTTATCAAGCAAGATCTTGGTGAAATTGACATGGTTGTTTACTCACTGGCATCACCAGTGCGCAAACTCCCTGATTCAGGTGAGCTTATCCGATCAGCTTTAAAACCCATTGGCGAAACTTACACAGCAACTGCCGTTGATACCAATAAAGACTGCATCATTGAAGCCACCGTTGAGCCAGCAACTGAGCAAGAAATTGCTGATACTGTCACTGTTATGGGCGGCGAAGATTGGGAACTGTGGATCAAAGCCTTATCTGAAGCCGGTGTATTAGCCGATAACTGCAAAACTGTAGCCTATAGCTATATCGGTACTAAATTGACGTGGCCAATTTACTGGCACGGCGCCCTTGGCAAGGCCAAGATGGATCTGGACCGCGCAGCAAAAGCGTTAAATAAACAACTGTCAGCCACTGGCGGCAGCGCAAATGTTGCAGTGCTAAAGAGCGTTGTGACTCAAGCGAGTTCGGCCATTCCTGTCATGCCTTTATATATCGCTATGGTATTCAAGAAAATGCGTCAGGAAGGTCTCCATGAAGGTTGTATGGAGCAAATCTATCGCTTATTCAGTGAGCGCCTATTCCGTGCCGATGGTGCAAAACCTGAGACCGACAGTGATAATCGCTTACGTTTAGATGACTGGGAACTGCGTGAAGATATTCAGCAACACTGCCGTAATTTGTGGCCACAAGTGACCACAGAAAACTTATCAGAATTGACTGATTACCGTGAATACAAAGCTGAATTTATTAAGTTATTTGGTTTTGGTATCGAAGGCATTGATTACGATGCCGACGTTAACCCATACGTTGAATTTGACGTTATCGAACTCTAATCAACTCGATAGCGAATCACTGCTTATCACAAACGTTAAACGCCACTTTTTAGTGGCGTTTTTATTTATAACTCCCAGATTAAGATGCGCTACACTAGCTGCAGTTGACCCCTAATAATCCCTAAATAAGGAAAATCAATGAAAATTAGCGCAAGAAACACCCTCAGCGGTACAATCAAATCCATAGAAATGGGCGCTGTAAACAATGAAGTGACAATCGAACTTGCACCCGGTGTCGTACTGACCTCTGTGGTGACTAAAGCTTCCTGTGAGCGCCTAGGGCTCAAAGTGGATGATTCGGCTTATGCCCTCATCAAAGCCAGCAGCGTAATGATTGGCGTTGATGATTAACCATTCAATTCAGTAACGTGGCGATTGAAGTAATGGAATATGGAGTCTGACAGTGTTGCTATAGCGGATATCCTTCGAACTTCATAGGTACACTTTATCGAATTAAAAAAACAAAAAGGCCAAGTGAACTCACTTGGCCTTTTCTATTTAATCAGTCGGATAGTAAATTTAATAACTCGCTATCCTCACTGAAATTATTCTTCTACAGGGTAAAGCACCTTAGCATTGGCTTTAAGCGAATCGATCAAGCCACGGTAGTCTGCTTCACTGTATTGTGCGTTCAGACGTTGTTTAAGTGCATTAACTAGCTCATCACTCACACCTTCTGCAGCGTTGACTTTATCCAGTGCAACCACAGCATAACCGTTTGCTAAACCAACGGTATCAACAACAGGAGTTGTACTTGGTGTTGGCATTTGGAACGCTTTGCCTACAATCGCAGCATCAACGTCTTGCGCGCCACGGCCTAGTTTCGCTTTAGACACTAAACCAAGATCAGTTGCACCCGCTTTAACTTGTGCCATCAGTTCCTGTGCTTTTGCACGGGCGGCTTCGTTTGCTTGATCTTGCTTCAAGCGCTCAGTGATGTTGGCTTTCACTTCAGCTAAGGCCAAAGTACCCGCATCGTGATGTTCTTTCACTCGGATAACAACCACATGGTTAGGTTCAAGCTCAATCACTTCACTGTTTAAACCTTTCAGCATCACAGTTTCAGAGAACGCTGCTTTAACTAAGTCAGGCTTGTTTAGCTCAGCAGGTGCGTTATCGCGAGAAAACAGTGCTGTAGTCTTAACATCAACGCCAACAGCTTTTGCGGTCTCAGATAGTGTATCTGGCACTTCATAGCTGGTATCCGCTAATTTACTTTGTAAGCTATAGAACTGGTCAACCGCTTTCTTATCTTGCAATTGAGCCACTATCTTAGCTTTCACATCAGCAAACGGTACAGTCGCGCCAGATTGCACATCTAATAGCTTGATAATGTGGAAACCAAAGTCTGTTTTAACCACCGCAGAATGTTGGCCTTTATTTAATGCAAATAAAGCGGCATCAAATGCGGGGTCCATAACACCAGGTTCAAACCAATCCAGTTTACCGCCCTGCTCTGCACTCAAAGTATCATCAGAGTTAGCTTTAGCCAGATCAGCAAAATCGGCACCGCTATCTAATTGCTTAGCGAGATCTTCAGCCTTGGCTTTTGCTGCAGCTTCATCATTACCTGGCATAACCAAAATATGCGCGGCAAGACGCTTCTCGTTAGAAACATATTGTGCTTTATGTTCTTCGTAATACGTTTGTGCTTCTTCATCAGAAACTGGATTATTTTTAGCAAAATCAGCAGCATTCAGTTCAACATATTCTAAGCTCACCATCTCAGGACTCATAAACTGCCCTTGGTTTGCGTCGTAATAGTTTTTCACTTGCTCGTCAGTCACAACCGCTGTCGCTAAGAATGGTGCAGAATCGACAATAACATAGCGCACATCACGGGTTTGGCCTTGTAACTCAGCCAATTGCTTAGCTTCGCCAGGTAACACGAATTCAGTACCCACAAGGGCCGCAGTTAACTGACGACGGGTCATATCGACACGCATCATGTCTCTGAAAGTCTGTGGCTGATAACCTAACTGACGCAGAATCGCCTGATAACGATCGTTATCAAATTTACCATCAGTTTGAAATGCCGGTTCAGCTCTCATTGCAGCAACAATTTGCTCGTCAGATACACGTAGACCCATAGCCTTAGCAGCTTGATCTATCAACTTGTCAGCCACTAAGCGTTCTAATACGCTCTGCTTAATGCTTTGTAAGTATTTTTCGTCAGCAGATAACGCAGCAAACATTTCACCTAGCTGTTGCTCCATGCGAGAGCGCTCGCTCTGGTACGCCTGCTCTAGCTCGGCTTTAGTGATCTTGTCACCGTTCACTTCTGCCGCAGGCACATCAGTTGTTGAACCTAAGTAACTACTGACTCCTGCAAATGCAAAAGATAAAATCACAAGTACGAGAATGCCTTTAGCAATCACGCCTTGCGAACCATCGCGGATCTTTTCTAACATCAGATTTCTCGCTTGTTGCGATTAACAAAATAAAAAGGCGCATCAGGTTGAGATGCGCCTTTCTGTAATTTATGGGGAATATTCAGACGCTACCACTGGTAAATTCTAAAACCCCGAGTAATGGTAGAAATTAAGCTTCATATTCCATTACTTTCAATTCGTAAAAAGCACTGATAAACAGTGCTTGTCATTACGAACGCCTTACAAAGGCTACGATATTAATGATTAATTAACAGCGTCTTTCAGTGCTTTACCAGCTTTGAATGCAGGAATTTTAGCTGCTGCGATTTTGATTTCTTCACCCGTTTGTGGGTTGCGACCAGTACGCTCAGCGCGTTCACGCACTTCAAAAGTACCAAAACCAACAAGAGAAATTTTATCACCTTCTTTCAGACCTTCGGTCACAGCAGCGATAAAAGAATCCAGTGCTCGGCCAGCAGCGGCTTTAGAAATGTCAGCACCAGATGCGATTTTCTCGATTAGTTCAGATTTGTTCATGTCATCCCCTTGAATGTAATTTTTTTGCGCCGCAACCAAATCCGTCTCTAGAGCGGTCTGCGGAGGCTTTTATAACAAGCTTGAATTCAAAGTTCAAGCTGAGTTCGAAAACCAAAGAATTAAAACTGGATACAGCTCAAAGCCAGTTGCGCCAAGGGCTTGGAGCAGCTGGCTCTCCACAGACCTAGGCTACCACAGGTCTGCGCTTTGTTAAGCCCCTTTTTTCATTTTTTTTAACGTGATAGCGCAATTTCTTGCGTTATGCCAAGTTTTTAACCACTTCGAAGCCTTCCACCGGCCTTTCTAGTGCCAGTTTTAACACTTCATCGACCCAACGCACGGGACGAATTTCTAAATCGGCAATCACATTGGCAGGAATTTCTTCCAAATCACGCTCGTTTTCTTTTGGAATAAGCACCAATTTTATGCCGCCGCGGTGTGCTGCTAGCAGTTTTTCTTTCAAACCACCGATAGGTAACACTTCACCACGTAAGGTTATTTCACCTGTCATGGCCACATCAGCACGCACGGGGTTACCCGTTAAGCTTGATACTAACGCGGTACACATAGCCGCACCGGCAGATGGACCATCTTTGGGTGTCGCACCTTCTGGCACATGCACGTGGATATCACGCTTCTCGTAGAAATCCGCATTGATACCTAATTGTTCCGCACGGGCGCGAACAACTGTCATCGCTGCTTGAATCGACTCTTGCATCACGTCGCCAAGGGAACCGGTATAGGTTAACTTCCCTTTACCTGGCACTGAGGTTGCTTCAATCGTCAGTAAGTCACCGCCCACCTGAGTCCAAGCTAAGCCAGTCACTTGACCGATTTGGTTCTTAGACTCGGCTTTGCCGTAATCAAAGCGCTGCACGCCAAGGAAAGACTTAAGATTCTCTTGGTTGACAGTCACAGACTTTACCGACTTGTCGAGCAAAATCATTTTCACGACTTTACGGCAAATCTTAGACAATTCACGCTCGAGTGAACGCACACCCGCTTCACGGGTGTAATAACGGATAATGCCAACGATAGCACTATCATCTACTTTAATTTCAGTGGCTTTTAAACCATTGCGCTCGATTTGCTTATTCAGCAAATGTTGCTTAGCAATATTCAGCTTCTCGTCTTCGGTGTAACCCGATAAACGAATGACTTCCATACGGTCAAGTAGTGGCCCAGGAATATCCATAGAGTTTGACGTTGCAACAAACATCACATCGGATAGGTCGTAATCGACTTCGAGGTAATGATCGTTAAAGGTCGCATTTTGCTCAGGATCTAACACTTCTAATAAAGCAGAAGCCGGATCGCCGCGCATATCAGAACTCATCTTGTCGATTTCATCAAGCAAGAATAACGGGTTTTTCACGCCGACTTTAGCCATCTTTTGAATGACTTTACCTGGCATAGACCCAATGTAAGTACGGCGATGACCACGGATTTCCGCTTCATCACGCACGCCACCGAGGGCAACACGCACATACTTACGACCGGTCGCCTTAGCGATCGATTGACCTAGCGAGGTTTTACCCACACCTGGTGGCCCCACTAAACACAGGATTGGCCCTTTAAGCTGACGCACTCGGCTTTGGACTGCCAAATATTCCAAGATACGTTCTTTGACTTTTTCAAGGCCAAAATGATCGGTGTCGAGTACTTCTTGGGCTTTGGCTAAATCACGTTTGATTTTAGAGCGTTGGCTCCAAGGCACCGCTGTCATCCAATCGACATAACTGCGAACCACCGTCGCTTCAGCCGACATTGGTGACATCATGCGTAACTTGTTAAGCTCGGCGAGGGCTTTCTCTTTCGCCTCAGCGGGCATATTAGCCTCTTCAATCTTACGATTTAAGGCTTCAAATTCGTCATGGCCTTCATCTAAGTCACCCAGTTCTTTCTGGATGGCTTTCATCTGTTCGTTCAGATAGTACTCACGCTGACTCTTTTCCATCTGTTTTTTAACGCGAGTCCGGATACGTTTCTCAACCTGCAATAGGTCGATCTCCGATTCCATCATCGCCATTAGATATTCCAGACGTTCGCCGACGTTGACCATCTCAAGCACAGATTGCTTATCTTCAAGCTTAAGTGGCATGTGTGCGGCCATAGTATCGGCCAGACGCGCCGCTTCATCGATACCCGATAAAGAGGTCAAGACTTCTGGCGGGATCTTTTTGTTCAGCTTGATATAACCTTCAAACTGACCAATAGCACTGCGCACTAACACTTCTTCTTCTTTGTCTTCCAGCGGTTCTGATTCCAGATACTCAGCCTTAGCCACAAAGAATTCTGTTTCTTGGGTATAACGGGTAATACGGGCGCGACGACCGCCTTCAACCAGCACTTTGACTGTACCGTCTGGCAGCTTAAGTAACTGTAAAATAGAGGCAACCGTACCCACTTCGAAGATGTCATCTTTTGATGGTTCATCGAGCTCGGCATCACGCTGCGCCACTAAAATAATTTGCTTATCCTGCGCCATTGCCGTTTCGAGACATCGAATAGATTTTTCTCGTCCGACAAATAACGGAATTACCATATGGGGATAGACCACCACATCTCGCAGTGGCAGCACGGGGAGTTCGATATGCGCTTCACGCTCTTGGGTCATAGTTCGATTCCGTTTTGGTGAAATGGATTAATACTGGAGTATATTGGGACGCTTTATGGAGTTTCAATGGCTAATACGAAAAAAGGAGTCCATTGGACTCCTTGTTTTTCAGTTTATTAGCGATCAGTACAATTATTGTTCGCCTGATGCCACTTGGGCCTCATTGTGCTCGTAAATCAAGATTGGGGCAGATTCCCCTTTCACGACTGATTCATCCACAACGGCCTTCACCACACCGTCAACGGATGGGATATCGTACATAGTATCCAGCAGAATACTTTCAACGATGGAGCGTAGGCCACGGGCACCTGTCTTGCGAGACATGGCTTTGTGAGCAATCGCTTTAAGCGCATCTTCGCGGAACTCAAGCTCAACCCCTTCCATCTCAAATAACGCACTGTATTGCTTAGTTAGGGCATTTTTAGGTTGAGATAGAATTTGTACTAAAGCTTCTTCATCCAGCTCAGTCAGAGTCGCAACCACTGGCAGACGACCAATAAACTCAGGGATTAAACCGTATTTGACTAAATCGCCAGGTTCTACTTGTGATAACGTTTCAGAGATCGTCGCCTTCTCTTTCTCGCCTTTCACCTGTGCACCAAAACCAATACCCGAGCCAACGTGCGCACGTTGCTCAATCACTTTCTCAAGCCCTGCAAACGCACCACCACAGATAAACAGGATCTTAGAAGTATCGACTTGTAAGAATTCTTGCTGTGGATGCTTACGGCCACCTTGTGGTGGAACCGCGGCAACAGTACCTTCAATCAGCTTAAGCAGTGCTTGCTGTACACCCTCACCCGATACGTCACGGGTGATTGATGGATTGTCTGACTTACGGCTAATTTTATCGATTTCATCGATATAAACGATACCACGCTGCGCCTTCTCAACATCGTAGTCGCACTTTTGCAGCAACTTTTGAATGATGTTTTCAACGTCTTCACCCACATAACCCGCTTCAGTCAGCGTAGTAGCATCTGCCATAGTGAAAGGCACATTGAGTGAGCGCGCAAGGGTTTCAGCCAGTAGGGTTTTACCGCTACCCGTTGGACCGATAAGCAAAATATTACTCTTGCCCAGCTCGATACCATCTTTAGGCGATGCATTTTTTAAACGCTTATAGTGGTTATACACTGCCACAGAAAGCACTTTTTTCGCTCTGTCTTGGCCAATAACATAATCGTCTAAATGTGCACGCAACTCATGTGGTGTCGGTAATTTATCGCTATCACGCTTTGGAGAGATTTCTTTAATCTCTTCACGAATGATGTCGTTACATAACTCAACACATTCGTCGCATACATACACTGATGGGCCAGCAATGAGTTTTCTGACTTCATGCTGGCTCTTTCCGCAAAAAGAGCAGTACAGCAATTTACCGCTGTCACCATTATTTTTGTTGTCGCCCATTAATTACCTCATTTGCAGTCTGCTCTACTGCCTGTCTTAAATTTGCTTAACTTTTACAAAGCATAGCTCAGTCAAAAGCAAAAATCAGCCGCGTTTCGTCATCACAGAGTCAACTAAGCCATATTCGACGGCTTGAGTTGCACTCATGAAGTTGTCACGATCAGTATCGCGTTCAATCACTTCGAGCGGTTGACCTGTGTGTTCAGCTAGCATTAGGTTAAGCTTATTTTTAATGCCTAAGATTTCTTTGGCATGAATAGCAATATCTGATGCTTGACCTTGGAAACCACCCAGCGGTTGATGGATCATCACGCGAGAGTTTGGTAAACAGTGACGCTTACCCTTCTCACCACCAGCTAACAAGAAAGCGCCCATACTAGCGGCTTGGCCGATACAGACAGTGCTAACATTCGGTTTGATAAACTGCATGGTATCATAAATCGCCATGCCTGCGGTGACAGAGCCACCAGGAGAGTTAATGTATAAAAAGATATCTTTATCTGGGCTTTCTGATTCTAAGAATAATAATTGCGCCACGATAAGGTTTGCCATGTGTTCTTCAACTTGACCTACCAAAAAGATAATCCGCTCTTTCAACAAACGAGAATAAATATCGTATGAGCGTTCACCCTTAGCAGTCTGTTCGATCACCATAGGCACTAAAGCACTTTGTATGTCTGACGCATTATGCATTATTCACTTCCCTAAATAAAAATGGCTCGCATGAGGAGCCTCATACGAGCCATTATAAATGGCGAACAGCTAATCAAGTCAAGCTTAGCTTATGCGCGACCGGTAGCCTTGTTCATAAATTCTTCAAAAGCGACTTGTTTTTCGGTCACTTTGGCAGATTTCAACAGTGCTTCAACCGCTTGCTCTTCTAAAGCAACGTTGCGCATGTTTTGCATCAGCTCTTTGTTGCTGTTGTAATAAGCAACTACTTCACTTGGATCTTCGTAGGCTGAAGCCATAGAAGCGATCAAGCTTTGTACGCGTTCATCTTCCGCTTTCAGTTCGTTAGTCTTGATGACTTCGCCTAATAGCAGACCGATTTTAACACGACGTGCAGCTTGTTCAGTGAACAATTCAGCTGGCAGTTCTGGCATGTTAGCCGATTGGCCGCCAAAACGTTGCATGGCTTGTTGACGCAGAACGTTAACTTCGCCATCGATCAATGCTTTTGGCAAAGTGATATCGTTGTTAGCTAACAGACCATTGATCACTTGCTCTTTCACGTTAGCTTTTAACGCTTGCTCAAGTTCACGGTTCATGTTTTTACGGATTTCAGTCTTAAGGGCTTCTAGGCCACCTTCGCTGATACCAAACAGAGCTGCAAACTCATCGTTTACTTCTGGCAGGTTAGCCGCTTGCACTTCTGTCAGCGTAATCGCGAACTTAGCCGCTTTACCTTTCAGGTTTTCAGCGTGATATTCTTCAGGGAAGTTCACGTCGATAACAAATTCTTCGCCCGCTTTGTGACCTAAAATACCTGCTTCAAAACCAGGGATCATACGGCCGCTACCTAATTGCAGTTCGAAATCATCAGCTTTGCCGCCTTCAAATTCTTCACCGTCAACTGAGCCAACAAAGTTCATTTTCACTTTGTCGCCATCAGCAGCTTCACGCTCAACAGCAGCGAAAGTCGCGTGTTGTTTACGTAAGGTTTCAATCATAGTGTCAACGTCAGCGTCAGTCACTTCAGCTTTTGGCTGTTCTACTTCGATTGCATCTAAGCCTTTCAGCTCAACTTCTGGATAGATTTCAAAGGTAGCGATAAATTCGAATTTTTCGCCATCAGTAGAACCAGGAACAAAAGTCGGTGCACCCGCTGGGTTTAACTTCTCAGCAATAATTGCTTCGATGAAGTTACGTTGCATCACTTCACCCATGATGTCTTGACGAATCGCTGCGCCGTAACGTTTGTTTATAACAGTAACAGGCACTTTACCAGGACGGAAACCTGGGATACGAGCACGCTTAGCTTCACGTTGTAAACTGTCTTTAACCAGCTTTTCAATTTGTTCAGCAGGAACAGAAATGGTCAGGCGACGCTCTAGGCCTTGGGTTGCTTCAACAGAAACTTGCATTGTTTTACCTCGAAATTTGTCTAACGTCCTTTGTAATAGCCGATTCATCAACTATTCAGGTATTCGTTTCTTGATCATTAAATTTGACTACAATGCCCACCACAACTGGCTTTAGGCACAGGTCGCTCATAGTTGATATCTATCAAGACGCGACATTATAGCCACCGTTTTCTGCAGAGTCGAGCCTCAACAGCCGAATCTGGGATATAAAAAAAGCGACACAAGGTCGCTTTTTTTAATTTGTACTCAAAGTACTAAAAATGGGGTGACTGATGGGGCTCGAACCCACGACAACCGGAATCACAATCCGGGACTCTACCAACTGAGCTACAATCACCACTGAAACTGGTACGCCCGGCAGGATTCGAACCTGCGACCACCCGCTTAGAAGGCGGGTGCTCTATCCAACTGAGCTACGGGCGCATGGTTTACAGAATTTTCTGTATCCTAACCGATTTGGAAAGCATTTATGCTAACCCTATCATTTGCCTATTTTAGTTCAAATTATTTTGAATTCATCGAAGCAAACGACAATAAAGTGGTCGGTGATAGAGGATTCGAACCTCTGACCCTCTGGTCCCAAACCAGATGCGCTACCGGACTGCGCTAATCACCGAAGGTCTTGCATGAAAGTTTCAGCGCAAGATGAACACATCTGCCTGAGAACGGAGCGCATCTTATCCCCTCACTTTACACCCGTCAACGATTTTTTTATCGTTCGACTCTAGGTGCTGAATTATCAGGCTAATCTGGTTTTTTTTATCCACTTGGCAACGGCTTTAACCATGACACAGTAGCGGTGCCCTGTTAAAATAGCCACGATTGCCAATCTCTGTGTTAACTACTGTTTTCACCATCGCCCATATAAAGGATATCCTACACCCATGACAGCCCAAATAATCGACGGCAAGGCGATTGCTCAATCCATCCGCACTAAGCTCAGCGAAAAAGTCACCGCCCGCAAAGAGGCTGGACAACGCGTACCGGGTTTAGCCGTAATATTAGTGGGAGCCGATCCGGCATCACAAGTTTATGTTGGCAGTAAACGTAAGGCTTGTGAAGAAGTTGGATTTATTTCTCGTTCATACGATTTAGAAACAAACTGCACTGAAGATGAATTACTCAACCTGATTGATAGTCTTAATGATGATCCGACAATTGATGGCATCTTAGTGCAACTGCCATTACCCGCACATATCGAAGACTCAAAAGTCATCGAGCGTATCCGCCCAGATAAAGACGTCGATGGATTTCACCCGTACAACGTCGGCCGTTTAGCCCAGCGTATTCCGGTGCTGCGCTCTTGCACCCCAATGGGCATAATGACACTCATCAAATCCACCGGCGTTGATACCTATGGTTTAGATGCTGTTGTGGTTGGCGCATCGAATATTGTCGGCCGCCCAATGACCTTAGAGTTGCTGCTGGCTGGCTGCACCACCACTACTTGCCACCGCTTCACTAAGAATCTCGAACAAAAAATTCGTCAGGCAGATCTCGTGGTCGTTGCAGTGGGTAAACCTGGCTTTATTCCTGGTGAGTGGATCAAGCCCGGCGCTATCGTCATTGACGTAGGCATTAACCGTTTAGATAACGGCACCTTAGTCGGCGATGTGCAATATGACATTGCAGCGCAAAATGCCAGCTTTATCACTCCAGTCCCCGGCGGTGTTGGCCCGATGACAATTGCAAGCCTATTAGAAAACACCTTATATGCCGCCGAGCAGTATCATGACTAGGTTCTAGGTTCTAGGTTCTAGCAAGCATAAAAAACCTGCATGATGCAGGTTTTTTATTTACTGAAGATTTTCTTGAATTAAAAATATAGCGAATAAGCTTATTTCTTACGCCAAGTGGTGCCACTTGGACCATCTTCAAGCACAACGCCCAAAATATCTAAACGATTACGCGCCACATCCGCAGCAGCCCAATCCTTTTCGGTACGAGCACGGTTACGCTCAACGATTAAGGCTTCGATTTCGGCCACTTCATCGTCACTACCGCCGCCTTGAAAGAAGGCCTCTGGCTCTTGGCTTAATAGACCTAACACATCCGCTAATTGCTTCAAGGTGACCGCTAATGCCGATGCCTGTGCCATATCGGTCAGTTTTAAACGATTGATTTCACGCACCATATCAAATAGAACGGAATAAGCTTCAGGTGTATTAAAGTCATCATCCATCGCCGCTTTAAACTTAGCAATAAACTCTTCTGCAGGCGCTGCAACGACAGTTAAGTCGACATCTTTAATCGCGGTATACAAACGCTCCAAGGCTGAACGCGCTTGTTTCAAGTTATCTTCTGAATAGTTCAGTTGGCTACGATAATGACCAGATAATAAGAAATAACGCACAGTTTCAGCATCATAGTGACCAAGTACATCGCGAATAGTGAAGAAGTTGCCTAAGGACTTAGACATTTTTTCACGGTCAACCATCACCATGCCTGTGTGCATCCAATAGTTGACGTATGGCGTGTCATGGGCACAGCAAGACTGAGCGATTTCATTCTCATGATGTGGGAACTGTAAGTCAGAGCCGCCGCCATGGATATCAAAATGCAGACCTAAATGTTTGCTGTTCATGGCCGAACATTCGATATGCCAGCCAGGACGACCCGGTCCCCATGGGGATTCCCACGTTGGCTCGCCAGGTTTAGACATTTTCCACAACACAAAATCCATTGGATTTTGCTTGGTTTCGTCCACTTCAACCCGAGCACCTGCTTGCAGTTGATCTAAATTCTGGCCCGATAAACGGCCATAATCAGGATATGAGGCCACACTGAAAAGCACATCACCATCGCTCGCCACATAGGCATGGCCACGGGCGAGTAATAACTCAACCATGTCGATGATTTCAGCAATGTGAAGGGTCGCGCGCGGTTCAAAATCGGGGCGCAACATATTTAAGGCATCGAAGTCTTGGTGCATTTCACCAATAAGACGCTCGGTTAAGGCTTCACAGCTTTCGTTATTCTCGTTAGCGCGCTTGATGATTTTGTCATCAACATCAGTAATATTGCGCTGAAAATTCACTTCATAACCCGCGTAACGCAGGTAGCGCACTATCATGTCGAAGGAAACAAAAGTACGGCCATGACCAATATGACAGAGATCGTATATGGTCACACCACACACGTACATCCCAATTTTCCCGGGATTAATTGGCTTAAATTCCTGTTTTTGGCGGGTAATACTGTTGTAAATCTTCAACATCGATATTCTCTTCAATGATACATTCAGGTGTAAAATCAAGGAGTCAGTCTATCACGGCCTGACAGGTTTTGAATACTGCACTTTGCGCGCAATCCGAGATAAGTTAGAATCGCGCCACTATTTACACTGAGTATGAAAACATGATCACATTACACACTAATTTGGGCGACATTAAACTGCAACTGAACGCTGAAAAAGCGCCGTTAACAGTAGCAAACTTCATGAAATATGTTGACGAAGGTTTCTTCGACGGCACTATCTTCCACCGTGTGATAGACGGTTTCATGATCCAAGGTGGTGGCTTCAACGAAGACATGAGCCAAAAGCGTTGTAACGAGCCAGTGAAGAACGAAGCCAATAACGGTTTATCAAACCGTACTGGTACTGTCGCTATGGCGCGTACTTCAGATCCACATTCAGCTACTGCGCAGTTCTTCATTAACGTGAACGATAACACTTTCCTCGATTTTAAATCAGAAACCTCACAGGGCTGGGGCTACTGCGTATTCGGCGAAATCGTTGAAGGCATGGATGTTATCGAAAAAATCAAAGCTGTTAGCACTGGTAACCGTGGTATGCATCAAGATGTGCCATTAGAAGCCATTGTGATTGAAAAAGTCAGCGTCGCGGCATAATACGGCGAATGCGAACTCTATTTATAGGCGATCTGCACCTGAGTGCAGATCGCCTTGATATCACCCAGGCGTTCACTCGCTTTCTCGACACTGAACTCGATGATGCCGACGCCCTTTATATCCTAGGCGATTTGTTTGAAGTCTGGGTTGGTGATGATATTGCCTTGCCTTTTGCCCTCGACATCGCCGAAAAACTCAAGCAAGTATCACAAAAGTTGCCCGTGTATTTTATCCATGGCAACCGTGACTTCATGCTAGGCAAACAATTTGCGCGCGCCGCAGGCATGCAAATTTTACCCGAAGTCACTCGCCTCAATTTATACGGTGTCGACACTGTAATTTTGCACGGCGACAGCTTATGTACTTTAGATAAGGCCTACCAACGCTTTCGAAAACTGCGCAGTTTATCGCTGTCTCGTTGGCTGTATGGTTGTTTATCCAAGAAAACCCGTCAGGGTATTGCTGATAAAATTCGCAGCAAGAGCAAGAACAGCAATAAGCAAAAAAGCTACACTATCATGGATGTAGAGCCCAATGCGGTCGATATGTTATTTGCCAAGACACACACTAAGCATATGATCCACGGTCATACCCACAGACCGGCCATTCATCAACTTGCTAATGGCTGTAAGCGTATAGTGGTTGGCGATTGGTATGAACAAGGCAGTGTGCTCAGTGTGAGCGCTGAAGGGATTAATTTACAGTCCTTACCCTTTGACCAGATGATGACCTAAAGGCATTGGCTTAAGTAGGCCTCATTTAGCGATACTTAAGCTTAAATGGCTTAAATTTTTAGCTTTAATAGATTGAAAATACTGCGATTAACGGTTTTTCGAACCGTTAATCGTTTCTGCTATATGGACTTAACTCTACTCGTTTGGGGAAGCAAAGCCGTTCAAATTAATTTAATAGAGGCGACCCACTGTGGAAACGAAACTCATCATCCTGCGCCAAAATCAACTCAGCTTCTAACTCGCCAAAGTACTTCACTCGCTCGCTAATATCCTCAGGTGAAACCAACTGAGCTAACGCAAGATAATCTTGATAATGTCGCGCTTCAGAGCGCAGCAGTGACACATAAAACTTACTCAGCTCACCGTCTAAATAAGGCGCGAGTTTAGCGAAGCGCTCGCACGAGCGAGCCTCAATATATGCCCCTACAATCAACTTATCCCGCAAAATATCTTTCTCATGGGTTGTCACATGACTCATCATGCCCTTGGCATAACGCCCCGCGCGAATATTGCGGTAATCAATACTGCGCTTGTGCATTAAATCCAATACTTGTTCAAAATGATGAAACTCTTCTTTAATCAAGCGGATTAAAGGTGAAACAAAATTCGCAGCAAACTTAAAGTTGGGCTTAGGTATAAGGTCAGTTACCAACTCATTCTTTTTCACATCACGGGCCAAAAAACTCACCACATCATGCTCTTGCGAATAAATAAACTCTTCATAGGGTTTAGCCCACGCCAACAGGGTTCGACCACTGTCTTTATCTAACGCATATTTTCGTAGCAAAAAAATCGCTGTCTGAGCGGCTTTTAACTCACAGTTACAATGGTCGATCAGCAACTCATCCAAGGAATCTGATTTTATCGCAACATCAATCCAAGTTTGCGGTGTTTCACAGTGAAGAAATGCGTGGATGGGGGCAAGAAGTTGCTGCATGGACTCACTCAATATCATTCTGAATATCGCGCTATTTTACGCATATTTACTCATAAGCTATAGCATTAGGCTTAAGTAAACTTGACGCGCTGAACTTTTTGTTCAATAAATAATCTACACTCTAAAGAACTGAGACCCTGATCACACAGCCTCTCACTTCTCTATGTGTAACCAATCGATGGATAAAGAGACAGGACACCATTTTAACCTCGATTGTAGAGCTGTTATCAGCTCGTCTGACGTTTGGCGAGCCATTCATCAATGCTGAACAAGGATAATTATAATGATACTGAATCACTTAATGGGGCTATACACTCATCCAAAACAAGAGTGGCAAACAATTGAAAAAAACCATGAGGCACTGAAAAGTAGCTTAAGCCATGTAGTTCTTATCGCCTTAATTCCCGCGGTGTGCAGCTATATTGCTACGGCTTACATTGGCTGGAATCCTGGCGCTGGTGATCCTATTTACCTCACACCTCAAAGCGCCATGTTTATGTCGGCGGGCATGTATTTAGGCCTAATTGCGGGCGTATTCGCCCTCGCCTACTTGGCCTATTGGATGGCAAAAACCTTCGATGCAAACCCAACCTACACCCAAGCGTTAGAACTCGCGTCCTATACCGCTACGCCATTATTCATGGTCGGTTTAGCCGCATTATATCCAGTGCTATGGTTTATCATGATAGTGGGGTTGATTGGTTTAGCCTACTCAGTGTATTTACTGTACGCGGGGGTGCCTATCATTATGAATATCCCTGAAGAGAAAGGTTTTATCTACGCCAGCTCTATGGTGACAGCAGGCTTAGTACTCTTGGTGGGGCTAATGGCAACTAGTGTCATTTTATGGAGCTTAGGCTTTGGTCCTATGTACCAATAACCACTTTAATTCATCACAAATTTAATCAACAGCAACTCAAGCTCTGCGTCGCAATTGATTTGTAGCAGAAAATAAAAAAGAAGGCCGCAAAGGCCTTCTTTTTTGAGTTGAATTAACGCTCTGAGCGAGTTAGCAGATCTGTTTTACTCATTCAGTCAAACAGATCCACTTAAGCAAAATCATTCGAAAGAATCACGCAGCGCTACAGTTAAGTTAAACACTAAATTATCCGCTGACGAATCTTTGCTGTCAGCACAGAAATAGCCTTCACGCTCAAACTGATAGGCTTGTTCCGCAGGTGCATTCACTAGGCTTGCTTCTGCAAAACCTTGTACAACGATCAATGATTCAGGGTTTAACACTTCATCCACAGTCTCTGCCGCAGCAGGATTAGGATCGGTAAATAAACGCTGATAGAGACGGAATTCAGCAGGCTTAGCAGTAGATGCCTCAACCCAATGGATCACGCCTTTAACTTTACGGCCATCAGCAGGGTTTTTGCCTAAAGTTTCAGGATCATAAGTACAGTAAACCGTCGTGATATTGCCTTCGCTGTCTTTGTCACAACGTTCAGCTTTAATCACATAGGCATTACGTAAACGCACTTCTTTGCCTGTAACTAAGCGTTTGTATTGTTTATTGGCTTCTTCTTTAAAGTCAGCCACATCGATCAATATTTCTCGGCCAAAGGCTAATTCACGCGTCCCCATGCTCTCATCATTTGGATGAGCGGCCGCTTGAATGTACTCAAGTTCACCTTCAGCATAGTTTTCAATGATGACTTTCAATGGACGCAATACGGCCATCGCACGCGGTGCATGTTCGTTCAATTCTTCACGAATACACGCATCTAACATGCCGACTTCAATCATATTCTCTTGCTTAGTCACGCCGATACGTTGACAGAACTCGCGAATTGACGCCGGTGTATAACCACGGCGACGTAAGCCTGCAATCGTTGGCATACGTGGGTCATCCCAACCTGACACGAGTTTACGGGTCACAAGGTCATTCAGCTTACGTTTAGACATCAAGGTATATTCGAGATTTAAGCGTGAAAACTCGTATTGACGAGTACGATTCGGCGCTTGAAAATCATTCAAATTATCCAACACCCAGTCGTATAAACGACGGTTGTCTTGGAACTCTAATGTACATAAAGAGTGGGTAATATGTTCTAACGCATCAGAAATACAGTGCGTGAAGTCGTACATAGGGTAAATGCACCACTTGTCACCTGTTTGATGATGATGGGCAAAACGAATACGGTAGATGATAGGATCGCGCATACACATGAATGGCGATGCCATATCAATTTTGGCACGCAATGCGCACTCACCTTCTTTAAAACCACCGTCGCGCATCTTAGCGAATAAGGCGAGGTTTTCTTCGACTGATGTGTCGCGAAAAGGACTGTTTTTACCTGGCTCTTTTAACGTACCACGGTATTCACGGGTTTCATCCGCATTCAAAAAACACACATAAGCTAAACCTTTATTAATCAGTTCAACCGCATATTGATGTAACTGATCAAAATAGTTTGATGAATAGCGAACATCACCATCCCACTGGAATCCAAGCCAACGCACATCCGCCTGAATAGAATTCACATAATCAATGTCTTCTTTTTCAGGATTAGTATCGTCAAAACGTAAATTACACAGACCGTTATAGTCTCGCGCTATCCCAAAATTTAAGCAGATAGATTTAGCATGACCAATATGAAGATAGCCATTCGGTTCCGGCGGGAAACGAGTCTGTACACTCGTGTGCTTACCGCTTTGTAAATCTTCATCTATGATATTACGAATAAAGTTACTCGGACGTACTTCAGTGTCCACATGACTCATGGAATTCCTCTTTGCGAACAATGGCAATTTTAAGAAAACCAGCATGATCCTACAGATCACTACTAGTTACAATGCCTAGGGTTAAAAACTCTGGTTTTTGACTGTTTAGGGTTATAACCGCGATAGTAAAACAATAAAAGCAGCCATGAAAGCTGCTTTTATCTTTGACCTAACTAAGCTGACATTTATTATTCAGTCATGCTGACTCAGTAAATCTTACTCGGTGATAATGCGGATCCCAGGAATAATCTGCTGGCTTCTTTTACCCTTACGTTTCAACCACAGATAAAAAGCGGCTAATGCAAACAAGAAGAAACCAATCCACAGACTTGATTGAACTGGGTGCTGCGTAAAGGTAGCGGCTTGATAAACTACCGTTGCAGAACCATAAGCCAGTGAGAAAGTCCACGTTGCCGCGAACGTCGCCCACCGAGAACCAAACTCATGCACTAAGGCGCCCATTGCCGCAACACAAGGAGTATAAAGTAAGATAAACAGCAAATAGGAGAAAGCCGCAACTTTACCACTAAAACCTGCTTGTAAAGCACCGAAAGTCGATGTCGCAACACCTTGTTCTTCAGCAACGGTTTCTTTATTGGTTAAATCACCGACCGACAGTTTAAGCGGATCTTCAAGATCTAAACCAAACAAGTTAGCTGGAATCGTTGCCAGAGCCGCATTAAAGCTTTCGCTCAATGGTGCAAGCTCTTCATCTGTCGGCGCCGCGCTGCTGTATAGACTGTTTAAGGTACCAACAACCGCTTCTTTGGCGAAAATACCCGTGATAATACCGA
The DNA here is from genome assembly GCF_025653545.1 of Shewanella sp. SW1. NCBI lineage: Bacteria > Pseudomonadati > Pseudomonadota > Gammaproteobacteria > Alteromonadales > Shewanellaceae > Shewanella > Shewanella sp. SW1. The sequence goes on from NZ_JAKKSG010000009.1 coordinate 159,406, forward strand.
CGGTTGCAGGCCAGTTATCCTGCTCTATGCCCATAGGCGAGAAGATAGGCGTGATTTTTTGACTCGCGACACTCAGCAAAGATGCTTGGCTATCTTCATGGCCAAATGTGCCATCAACACCAATAGCATTGATGAAGTTCAATAAGGTCACGACTAGAACAATCGTTTTACCTGCGCCTAAGATAAAACTCTTAGTGCGTTTACCTGTACGAACCATAACAGCTTTCAGCTTAGGTAGTTCATAACTTGGCAGCTCCATCACCACAGCGCTACTGCTGCCGGGTAATAAAGTGCTTCTGAGTAATAAACCCGTACCGATAGCGGCAAAGATACCAATAATATACAGCAAGAAGACTAAATTCTGACCTGAATCGGGGAAGAAAGCCGCCGCAAATAGTGCATAAACAGGAAGACGTGCACCACAGGACATAAATGGTGCCATCATCCCTGTCACAATACGCTCACGCTCACTGCCTAAGGTTCGCGTCGCCATAATTGCAGGCACTGAACAACCAAAACCGACAATCATAGGAACGAATGCTTTACCAGGCAGGCCAATACGACGCATTAAACCGTCAACCACAAATGCAGCGCGCGCCATGTAGCCAGAACTTTCGAGGATCGACAAACCGAGGAAAAGCGCCGCAATAACAGGAATAAAGGTTGATACGGTTTGAATGCCTTGGCCGACACCGCCCGCTAAGATAGTGACCAACCAAGCCGGAGAGCCCATGCTCGTCAAGAATGAACCGAAGTGATCGACAAACAGTGCGCCAGCAAAAACATCAAAGAAATCAATAAAAGCACTGCCAATATTAATGCTGAACATAAACATCAAATACATCACAAACAAGAACACAGGAATGCCAAGTACAGGATGTAAAACGAGTTTATCTAATTTGTCACTGAGGGTGAGGAACCCTGACTCTTTCACTGAACCTTGAAAAACTTGTTCAACGAAATTAAAGCGCGTGGTCGCCACCATCACTTCAATATCATGGCCTTGCTGAGCGATAATCTGAGTACAGGAATTCACTTCATCCTGCAGTTCAGCATTTTTACAGCTACCACAACCCGAACCATTACCTAGCATAGCTAAAGCGCGGCCGCGACTTAATTGGGCATCTTTGCTGCAAAGTAACTGCACGCCCGCTTCAATTTGTTCATCATAATGAAGCACTAATGGGGCTTCTGAGACTCGGCCTTGAAGTAAATCGAGTACCTGTGCCTGAACTTTAGCGACATCGGCAGGATCTCGCGAACACACGCCAATCACAGGGCAACCCAGCTCTTGGCTCATTTTCTTTAAATCGACTTTAATCCCACGTTTGACAGCCGAATCAATTTTATTCAGCACCACTACCATAGGGATAGCGAGTTCACGCAATTGGGCCGTGAGATATAAGTGACGTTCGATATTAGTGGCATCGACTAAATTGATAATGCCATCGACACGTTGCTCGGCAAGGTATTGCTGCGCAATTTGCTCATCAAGTGAACAATCGCAACTATTACCCGCAGGAAGAAGGTCGTAAATACCCGGTAAGTCTGTCAGATAGACGTCAGCACCGTTTAAGGTGAAATGACCAGTCTTTTTTTCGACCGTAACACCAGACCAGTTACCCACTTGCTGATTTGCGCCTGTTAGCGCGTTAAAGAGTGTAGATTTACCCGCGTTAGGGTTTCCTACTGTGACGCAATGAAACTGCTTAGCCATTCGTCTTTTCCACCTCAATGATGTCTGCCAAATCTCTGCGCATACAAAGTTTACTACCACGAATATCCAGTTCGAGACCAGAACCCATAGGTGCGTATCGGATCAATAAAAAACGCGTATTTGGCGTGATCCCCATGGACAACAACTTGCGCTTCACGGTTTGTGGCAGCGCCAAACGCCCCACTTCAGAAATAAGACCGCGATCGCCGGGACTGAGTTCGCTTAACTTCATTACGTATTCCACCTTGCAACAGGTTCAGCTCGAAAAACTGCACCCATTGTAACCGAGCGATGACACTAATAACTTTACCTAGATCAAGATTTTTGATTGGTAACGATAATAGTTTTCAATTGTGTTGGGTATTATGTGATAAAAATTCCAATGAATAAACGACCAACCGAAAATAAAAATCTGCACCTTTGCATTAGTGACTATAAAGCGATGCACAGAAGTCAAAACGCTGTAAACAAATCCCACCCGAAACAAGTGTGATCAAAATCACACTTAATCTATATCGCCTGTAAAATCATCCCTCTTTACAGTGAAAAGACCACGCAATGTTAAGCACGTGTCACGCACTTGTTCTAATATTAACCGAGCTCAATAAGCTAAATTAGCAATGTCGAAAGCGTAAAAATAACAAATATAAATGCACTCGGGAAAACATAACCATGGAAATAGGGCTAAAGTTCAGAAGCATAGCTAAGGCTATGCTATGTATTTTGTTATCAATCGCGAGCGTTTCGGCCTCAGCGACCCCTTGGGATGACAAAAAACCAGAAGAAGTTGTTGCGACATTAGACAAAAAATTCGCCGAAGGTAAGTATTCCGCTAAAGGCGCTGATACTTGCCTGATGTGCCACAAAAAAAGTGCCGTGGTGATGGCGATATTTGAGGGGGTTCATGGCAACCCCAAGGTGAAAGGTTCACCCATGGCCGATTTGCAGTGCGAAGCCTGCCACGGCCCGTTAGGGAATCATAATAAAGGTGGCAAAGAGCCGATGATCACCTTTGGCGCAAACTCCCCTGTTCCCGCGCAAAAGCAAAACAGTGTCTGTATGAGTTGCCACAATGACAGTCAACGTACCGCATGGAAAGGCAATCACCACGATAACGCCGATGTCGTCTGTAGCAGCTGCCATCAAGTGCATACCGCAAAAGATCCTATCAGCGATAAAGCCAATGAAGTCGCCATTTGTACCCAATGCCATACCCAACAAAAAGCCGATATGCACAAGCGCTCGGCGCATCCATTACAGTGGCAACAAATGGTGTGCAGTGACTGCCATAATCCCCACGGCAGTTTAAACGATTCAAGCTTGAAGCAAATGAGTGTTAATGAAAATTGCTATAGCTGTCATGCCGAAAAGCGCGGCCCTAAACTGTGGGAACATGCCCCCGTCACCGACAACTGCGCTAATTGCCACAATCCCCATGGCAGCGTGAACGAAGCCATGCTGATCAGCAAACCGCCACAACTGTGTCAGCAGTGTCACGCTTCGGATGGCCATAGCAGTAATGCCTATTTTGGCAATCAAACCAATGCCTTCACTTCTGGTAATTCCTGTATGAATTGTCACGGACAAGTGCATGGCTCTAACCATCCTTCTGGCAAATTACTACAGAGATAACAAGGGAATGATCATGCGAACAGCTAAAATGTCCTACCCTAGCGCTTATTTCTCCCTCACTTTGCTGGCTTGGGCGATAAGCGGTGTTTTGACTCAAGCACACGCCGAAGGTTATGAGCTGCAAGAAGCGAATCGAAGTAACATAAAGACCGAGGCATGGAGCTGTAAGCAATGCCAACCTAAGACAGGTCATATTGGCAATGTCAGTACCAGCCTCGCTTACAACGATAGTGAGGACAGCCGTTTCGGTAACAGTACTGGGACAGATAACGAGGGTCTCGTTGGCGCCGTCGGTGCGGATATGATGTACAAAACACCGTCGGGTTATCAAACCGAGCTGGTCGCGGACAAGTTAGGCTTTGACGCTGGCTCTGCCATGCTCACAACCGGAAGGCTGGGAAACTATCAAATCAACTTGGGTTATAGAGGCTTAGCAAACTATAACCATAATCAACTCAAAAGCCCCTATACCTCAGCGCAAGATAAAATGTTATTGCCCGATAACTGGATAACAGGCGGCACAACGCAATCTATGCCTATGTTACAGAGCAGCCTTGTTAGCCAAGATTTAAGCATTCAACGTGATCGCTTTAGTATTGGTGGTTACTACGCGGGCAAAATATCACCTGAAGGTGACAATAACAGTCACTACAAAGCCTCGCTAAACTATCAGCATGAAGACCGTAGCGGCGCCAAAAAGACCAGCGCCAATATACTCACCAATAGCGTTATGCTAGCCCAACCAATTGATGACAGTACTGATGAAGTCGATGCGAGAGTTTATTTTAACGGTTCAGGCTGGCAAGCAGGCATCAATAGCCAAATCAGCCAATATAAAAATGATCACCAAGCCATGCAGTGGCAATCAGCCTACACACCCACCTTTGGTGCAGCATACTTAGGCCAGAATGCGGTCGACCCCGACAATAAAGCCTACCGAGTTGCCGCAGAAGTCTCAGGGGGGGCAAATGGTCAAAATGTATTGATGCACGCAGGCTTTAGCCGCATGACCCAAGATGACACCTTTATTCCTGCCACCATCAATGGCCCATCGCCCGTCCTGCCTGCGGATACCTTAAATGGCCAAGTCGATATTGTAGAGATGGACCTTAAATATTCAGGACGGATCAACCAAGATTTAAGTATGCAGGCAAGTTACAACTATCAAGACAGAGATAATAAAACGGCTCAATTAGACTTTCCGCAGATCGTCACCGACAGTATTAATCAAGGCACAGCCCAAAATAGCCTTTATGATAAGCGCACCAAAAAACTCGAACTTAAAAGCAAATACCGTTTTACCTCAGCGGCTTATGCCGAAGCGGGTTACAGCCATAATGAAAACGATTATGCCGAACTCGACCGCCAATCCATCGATGAATCTGGCGTGTTTGCTAAACTAAGTTATCGCTATTCGCCCGCATGGTCAGCTTGGTTGAAAGGAGAAGCACTAGAGCGAGATGGCAGTGAATATCATCCCGTCGCAACCACTCAAAGTTCAAGTAATCCTTGGCTACGTAAATCCTACCTTGCCGATAGAAAAAGACAGAAAGTCACCTTACACACGGATTATCAGAGCGACATTGGTCTATCTCTTGGTGCCAGCTTACACAGTATTAATGACGACTATCATCATACCCTAGTAGGTCTAACAAAGGTGTCCTATCTCGGTTACGACTTGTCAGCCCAATATATGCTGAGCAGTGACCTCAATTTAACCGCCTTTGTTAACCAAGATTGGCGCGATTCAGACCAAGCGGGCAGTAATTCCTTCTCGACACCCGATTGGTACAGCACTGCAGAGGAAAAATCGACCTTGATTGGTGCAGGGCTTAGTTATCAAAACCTGCTCAATCATCACCTCGATATTGGTTTGGATTACAGCTATTCCGATGGACAGAGTGATACCGAAGTGACCTACGGCATCACCAGCCCCTATGGCGATTTTTACGCCCGCAAACACAATATTAATGCCTACGCCAAATATAAGTTTGCCGACAGTATGTCGCTGCGCGTCGATTGGTTATTTGAAAAATATCAAGATGCTAACTGGCAAAACCAAGGCACAAGCTGGGACACGATTCCCAACGTACTCAGTTTTGGTGATATGGGCCACGACTACAACGCTCACTACTTAGGCTTGACCTTAAGCTACCAAATGTAACTTAGGCACTGACAGCGCATTCCAAGGATAGAAATATGAACAAGTTTGCAAAAATTCGCACTCAATTCAGTCTTATGCTGGCCTTAGTCTCGCTATTAAGCGCCTGTGGCGGTGATAACGGCCAAGATGGTAATCCCGGTGAGCCTGCGAAACCGCCAGCATTAACGATAACTAGCCTTAACATCATGGTCGATAAAGTCGCGATGACAGATGGCATTGCTCAAGTGGATTTTCAAGTAAGCAATCAAGATGATGAAGCCGTGATTGGTATCCCATCGGCGACATTTATTGCTGCGCAGCTTCTCCCCCAAGGTTATACAGGAGCGGGGAATAGCAGTGAATGGCAGCACTTTACCGCTGAAACCTGCGCGACAACTTGCCCTGGCAGTCTCACAGATCATAAAAATGGTCACTACAGTTATACCTTCAGCACCGCATTTAATGGCATGAATGGAGTGACGTTTATGCCCGAAGCGACCCAAAGAATGGTGGTCAAAATTGGCGGCGATAAACTTGCCGATAACACGCCCTTACCTATAACCAATCAGCATTATGACTGGCAATCTTCAGGTAGTAATGTCGCTTACACCCGCAACTTAGTCACAATAGAGACCTGTAATAGTTGCCACAGTAATCTAGCTTTCCATGGCAGTAGATATGATCAAATCGAAACCTGCGTCACCTGCCATAACAGCAAAAAAGTCAGTAACCCTGATATTTTCCCACAAATGATCCACAGCAAACATTTAACCGGCTTCCCGCAACCCATTAGTGACTGCCAAACCTGTCACGTCGATAAGGCTGAGTTAACCGAACAGCAAAACTGGCGCAGAGTCCCGACCATGCAAGCCTGTGGTGCCTGTCATACACAGATCAATTTCCCCGCAGGCGAAGGACACCCAGTGCAAACAGATAACAGTAACTGCGTGGCGTGTCATAATGCCGACTGGACCGCAAGCGTACACAGTGATGAAGCTAAAACTGCGGCATTGATGCAATTTAGCCCAAGTATCACCAGCGCCAGTATGGATGCCAATGGTACGGTCACTGTTGCGGTTAAGCTGATGAATCCAGCCACAGGAACTGTGTATAGCGAAAGTGCCGATAAGCTAAAACTTATCAATGATTTAAGGGTATATGCCAACTGGGGAACCAGTTTTGATTATGCGACCCGTTCAGCTCGCTCGATTAAACTGCCGGAATCCACACCCATATCAGGCTCTAATGGCATTTATACCTATACGATAGCGGGCCTTACCGTGCCAGCAGGCACTGAAACGGATCATGGCGGACTTGCGATTCAAGGCAGAGTCTGTGCCAAAGATAAAGTACTGGTTGATTGCACGACTGAACTGGCGGAAGTGTTAGTGATTAAATCCAGCCACAGTTATTTTGATATGGCAGCATTGAGCAATGAAGGTCGCCGTAGCGTTGTGAGTAATGCAAGCTGCGGTAATTGCCATGGTGATCAAAAACTGAATATTCACGGCTCACGTAACGATCTCGATGGTCAATGCCAGCTATGCCATAACGCCAATATGCTGGCCGATGCGACGGCAGCCAATCCTTCAATCACGTCATTTGACTTTAAGCAGCTGATCCACGGTATTCACACCAGTCAATTCACGGGGTTTGAAAGCCTAAACTACCCAGGAAAAATCGGTAACTGTGCCCAATGCCATGTTAACGATACTGCGGGAATTTCTACCGTCGCCCTCCCCTTAAATTCAGCGGTGCAACCCCTTGCCCTCAATAACGGCACTTTTACCAGCCCAATTGCCGCTGTGTGTAGCAACTGCCATTCAGATACCAGCACTCATAACCACATGGCTCAGCAAGGTGCTGTTTTTGCAGGTACAAAATCCGATGCAACCGCAGGAACTGAAACCTGTGCTTTCTGTCATGGACAGGGCGGAGTCGCGGACGTGTTGAAAGTGCATCCAATAAACTAACCCTATGATGCTGGCCTAAAAAGGCCAGCAACTGCAGATATAAAAGGAACTCATACGATGCAGCCATCTACTCCTAAAGAAATAGTCAGATCTCAGTCACATTACCCGCCTAAAGTGACTGATAAATACCAGTGACTTAGTTAGCCTTACAGATGGAAAACTAATTCCACACATCTTATGCGGGTAATGAGATTTATTCTTATTTGCCAAGCGTTTGATGATGATTACAACTATTGCAGGGAAATATCATGATGAAACGGTTCAATTTCAATACCGCAACAAAAGCGATGTTGGGTGCCGGTTTACTCTCTCTACTACTCGCCGGTTGCGGTGGTAGTGACGGTAAAGATGGTGAAGACGGAAAACCGGGCGTTGTCGGTGTTAATATCGATTCAACTCCTACACTGAAAGCAAGTTTCACTAACGCCACAGTCGATGCAGGTAAAGTGACTGTTAATTTCACATTAGAAAATGCGAATGGTGTGGCTGTACTTGGCTTGAATAAAGATCACGACATTCGCTTTGGTATTGCGCAACTTAGCCACGTAACAGTAGCAACAGAAGATCCAGCAAAACCCGCTGACCGCGGTTACCAATGGCAAGCCTATATCAATACGAAAAAAGAACCTGGCACAGTGCCTTCTGGCGTGGATAACCTCAATCCATCCGCTCAATATCAAGCCAACGTTGAAGCTGCAGCCAAGTGTGATACATGTTTAGTCGATCATGGTGATGGCAACTACAGTTATACCTATCAAGCCAATATCGCCAATGTCACTGAGCCCTTAGCCATCACTTACAGCGCTGAAGCGACTCAACGTGCAACCTTAGAGCTTGAGTTACCACAACTTTCAGCAAACGCACATTTTGACTGGCAGCCTTCAACAGGTAAAACAGAAGGAATCCAAACACGTAACGTTGTTTCAATAACAGCCTGTTACACCTGTCACCAACCAGAAAGTTTAGAGTTACACGGCGGCCGCAGAGTTGATATTGAGAACTGTGCATCTTGCCATACGGCAACCTCTGGTGACCCTGAATCAGGCAATAGCATTGAATTTACTTACATGATTCATGCTATCCATAAAGGTGGCGAACGTCATACCTATGATGAAACTGGAGCGGAAGTTCCTGCACCATATAAAATTGTGGGGTATGGCGGTAAAGTCATTGACTATGGCAAGGTTGGTTTCCCATTAAAACCTGCCGCGGATTGTGCAGCCTGTCACGTAGAAGGAACGAACGCGCCAGCTAATGCCGATCTATTTAAGGCTGATTTAAGTAATCAAGCCTGTATTGGTTGTCACACTGAAAAACCATCTGCTCACCACAGCAGCAATGACTGTGTTGCCTGTCATAATGCAACTCAACCCTATGGTGGAACAGGCAGTGCGGCTAAACGTCATGGCGATGTGCTGAAAGCTTACTCTGACACTAAAACTATGGGTATTAAGTTCAGCAATGTAGGTATCAATGCCACAGGCAAAATCACTTTCGATGTTCAAGTTATTGATAAAGATGGCAATGCGATTGACAAAGCCTTCGTGAACCAGGGCTCGCGTGTTGTAGTTGCATGGGATTCTGATAAAGACTTCCCGAGTTCTGCTACGGCTTCTTACAGTAACCGTCGCATTGCTCTAAGTGAAGGTACCTATAACGAAGCCAATAAAACCTACTCATTGACTGGCACTAAGTTCAATTTACCCGCAGATGCAAATGGTAAAACATTCGAACTATGGTCAACATTGGAAGTATGTTTCAACAATGGTGGCTATGGCGTTGCGGATGTTGTGATGACAGATTGTGCGACAGCTAACACACACAAAGTCCCAGTCAAAGAAGCTCCTTATCACTTCGTTTGGAAAGATAATGCTGTGGATAGCACAGCTAAAGCAGCTACTCGTCGTGATATTATTGACCCAACAAAATGTCAAGGTTGTCACAATCAAGAAATTCACCACTATGACAATGGTGTAAACTGCCAAACTTGTCATACATCAGACAAAACCCTTAAAGCCGATTCAAGCTATCCTGGTGGCAAAATCCCAACTAGCTTTGCTTGGAAAGCTCACGAACGTGAAGGCCATTATCTAAAATATGCAGGCGTACAATCGGGCACTGTGCTTAAAACTGATTGTGCTACATGTCATACTGTAGATAAATCAAACGTCATTACAGGTATTACCTTAGGCCGTGCACCTGAACGCACATGGCGTTTTGGTGACATCAACAATAACGGTACCGATATTTGGGTCTCTTCTGATGCAGGCGCATGTTTAAGCTGTCACCAGAAATATCTCTCTGATGCCGCTAAATCTCATATTGAGGCTAACGGTGGTATCTTAAACGGTACTAGCGCAGCCGATGTGCAAACCCGTGCATCTGAAAGCTGTGCGACTTGCCATACACCAGCTCAATTGAGTGAAGTCCACGGTAACTAAACAGATGTAACGCTCTCATTCAGAGCAATGTTTTTATTGTTATTAAAGAGAGAGGTTGTTACCTCTCTCTTTATATTCTTCCCTTTCAAAACCCCGCTGTTTTTTTGTTCTAGAATCATTTTTACCTCTCGCTTTAAATACCTCTTTAGAAATAGAAAGATCCAAGTCACACATTAGCAAAGGCCTTGGAGATTTTAAGGTCATGTTAGGTTAGCCTTTCCTTGGGGAATTCTATTTCCAGCATCCACTTAAGTCGCTTCTAATGACCAAAAACACAGACATAGAATCTGTTGGCTCTAGAACATAGCGTTTAAGCAATGCCAAACCTATGCAGGGAAAAAAATGATGAACGCACAAACAACTAAAATCGCACTGCTGTTAGCAGCAAGTGCAGTCACTATGGCCTTAGCGGGCTGTGGTGGCAGCGATGGTAATGATGGTAATCCCGGTGAACCTGGTGGCGAACCTGCTCCAGCGATTCAAACCCTTAATTTCGCCTTTGACAAATCTGTCGTCACTAACGGTATTCCGAGTGTTGAGTTTACCGTCACTAACGAAAATGATTTACCCGTTGTTGGCCTACAAAAAATGCGTTTTGCCGCAGCACAATTAATCCCACAAGGCGCAACTGGTGCAGGTAATGCGTCACAATGGCAGTACTTTGGTGATGAAACCTGTGATGTCGCTGCAACATGCCCTGGGACTTTCGTTGACAAGAAAAACGGTCACTACAGTTATACTTTTAGCATGAACCTGACTGCTAACACTAAAGTCACCTATAACGAACAGTTAGCTCAACGGGTATTAATCCGCGCTTATAACACTCCGCTTCCCGATGGTACTCAAGTACCAAACAGTAACGCCTTTGTCGACTTCACTGCCGATACTGGCGCACTGCCAACATATAGTCGCAAAATTGTCGCCACAGAAAGCTGTAATACTTGTCACCAAGATTTAGCCAATGTTAAACATGGCGGCGCGTATTCTGACGTTAATTACTGTGCAACTTGCCACACAGCCGGAAAAGTCGGTGTTGGTAAAGAGTTCAATGTTCTCGTTCACGCTAAACACAAAGACCTCACCTTAGGCTCATTAGAAAGCTGTCAAAGCTGTCACGTTGCAAATGAGGCTACGCCTGATTGGAGTAATTGGTCACGTATCCCAACTGCTGCCTCATGTGGAAGCTGCCATAGCGCAGTGGACTTTGCTGCTGGTAAAGGTCACTCACAACAGCTAGATAACTCCAACTGTATCGCCTGTCATAACAGCGATTGGACTGCAGAACTGCACACAGGTAAGACTGCAGACAAAAAAGCCGTTATCGCTCAGTTAGGTATGTCAGCAGCACTTGCTGGTCAAGCTGATGATACTGCAGTATTAACCGTGTCTATCTTAGACAAAGATGGTAACGCAATTGATGCGGCAACCGTTCAAGATAAGATTAAACGTTTAGAGTCCGTTACCAACGTTGGCCCTAACTTCCCGATCATGGGCTACAACCCAAGTCCAGGTAGCGGTAAAGCGAAAATAGCGAAAGACTTAGTCAAAGATGGCGCCCTGCAAGAAGGTGTAACCTTAGTTGACGGTAAATTGGTCTTTACAACACCCGTTCTACCTTTCGGTGCAGGCGATACTGATACCGCCTTTACCATTATCGGTTTAGAAGTGTGTAGCACTGGTACAAGCTTAACTGCATGTACCGCAGACAGCGCAACAACGAGCATGAAAGCCGAACTAGCTTTTGGCACTAAGTCTGGTAAAGCACCGAGCATGCGTCATGTTAACTCAGTTGAGTTTGGTACCTGTCAAGGTTGTCACGGTGATAGCTTCGAAATTCACAAAGGCCACCATGCGGGTTTTGTGATGACAGAACAGCTATCACATGCAAAAGATGCCAGCGGTAAGCCAATCGTCGGTGTGGATGCGTGTGTCGCTTGTCATACCCCAGATGGTACCTATGCAAGTGGTGCTAACAAAGGTGCGTTGGAGATGAAATTACACGTTGTTCATGGTAAACAAGGTGTCATCAAAGAATGTACCCAATGTCATAACGACTTCAACCTAGATGCATTCAAGGTCAAAGGCGCTCTGGCAACAACTGCGGGTAAATACACCACGCCAATCACTGCCACTTGTACTTCATGCCACGCGCCAGAATCTATTGGCCACGGCTTAGAAAATATGGGCGCGATTGTGAACGGTGATTATGTTCAAGCCAATCAAGCGGCGCAGTCAGAAACCTGTTTCTACTGTCACAAACCCACACCAACAGATCACACTCAGGTGAAGATGTAATTTGCCCAAGCAGGGGGAGTTCGCTCCCCCTTTCTTGAATTTTGTTGGGACAAATTGGGAAGCCTATTATGAAGAACAGCCTAAAAATGAAAAACCTACTGCCGGCACTTGTCATCTCCATGGCAATGTCTGCAGTGATATCTTTATGCATCACACCGAGTGCACACGCCTCAAAGTGGGATGACAAAATGACTCCAGAACAAGTCGAAGCCACCTTAGATAAGAAGTTTGCCGAAGGCAGCTACTCCCCTAAAGGTGCCGATTCTTGTTTGATGTGCCACAAAAAATCTGAAAAAGTGATGGACCTCTTCAAAGGTGTTCATGGCGCCATTGATTCATCAAAGAGCCCAATGGCTGGCCTGCAATGTGAAGCCTGTCATGGTCCTATGGGTCAACACAATAAAGGCGGCAACGAGCCGATGATCACTTTTGGTAAGCAATCGACCTTAAGTGCAGAAAAACAAAACAGTGTCTGTATGAGCTGTCACCAAGATGATAAACGCGTATCTTGGAACGGTAGTCACCATGACAATGCCGATGTTGCTTGTGCCTCATGCCACCAAGTGCATGTCGCAAAAGATCCTGTGTTATCAAAAAACACCGAAATGGAAGTCTGTACTAGCTGTCACACTAAGCAAAAAGCAGACATGAATAAACGCTCAAGTCACCCACTAAAATGGGCTCAAATGACCTGTAGCGATTGTCATAATCCCCATGGGAGCATGACAGATTCCGATCTAAACAAGCCTAGCATTAACGAAACCTGTTACTCCTGCCACGCCGAGAAACGCGGCCCAAAACTGTGGGAACATGCACCCGTCACTGAGAACTGTGTGACTTGCCACAATCCTCACGGCAGTGTGAATGATGCCATGTTGAAAACCCGCGCACCGCAGCTGTGTCAGCAATGTCACGCTAGCGATGGCCACGCCAGCAATGCTTACTTAGGTAACACTGGTTTAGGTTCAAACGTCGGCGACAATGCCTTTACGGGTGGAAGAAGCTGTTTAAATTGCCACAGTCAGGTCCATGGTTCAAACCATCCATCTGGCAAGCTATTACAGCGCTAAGGAGACGAGAAAATGAAATTTAAACTCAATTTGATCACTCTGGCGTTACTAGCAAACACAGGTTTTGCAATAGCGGCCGACGGGTATGGCCTAGCCAATGCCAATACAGAAAAAGTCAAAATGTCCGCTTGGAGCTGTAAAGGCTGCGTTGTTGAAACGGGTACGTCTGGCACTGTGGGTGTTGGCGTAGGTTACAACAGCGAAGAGGATATTCGCTCGGCGAATGCCTTTGGGACTTCAAACGAAGTTGCGGGTAAATTTGATGCCGATGTCACCTTCCGTGGTGAGAAAGGCTATCAAGCCAGCGTTGAAGCTTATCAACTGGGCATGGATGGTGGCCGTTTAGATGTCAATGCGGGCAAACAAGGCCAGTATAATGTCAATGTAAACTATCGCCAAATCGCCACTTACAACAGTAATAGTGCCTTAACGCCCTACTCTGGTGTCGGCAGCGATAATTTAACCTTGCCAGACAACTGGGTAACTGCGGGTTCAAGCAGCCAGATGCCGTTACTGATGGACAACCTAAATGCCTTAGAACTGTCGCTCAAACGTGAGCGCACAGGGTTAGGTTTTGACTATCAAGGTGAATCCCTGTGGAGTACGCATGTGAGCTACATGCGTGAAGAAAAAACCGGCTTGAAAAAAACATCAGGTGGATTCTTTAACCAATCCATGATGTTAGCTGAGCCAGTTGATTACACCACTGACTCCATTGAAGCTGGCATTAAACTAAAAGGCGATCGTTGGTTCACTGCACTTAACTACAATGGCTCAATTTTTAAGAACGAGTACAACCAGTTAAACTTCGACAGTGCCTTCAATCCGACCTTTGGTGCTCAAACCTCTGGCACACTCGCCCTTGACCCTGACAACCAGTCACACACAGTGTCGCTCATGGGTCAATACAACGACAATACAAATGTGTTAACAGGTCGTGTGCTTGCGGGACAAATGAGTCAAGACCAAGCATTAGTCACTTCAGGCTATGGCTATCAAGTGCCAACAGAGGCCGTTGATGCCAAAGTTGACCTCACAGGGTTGAACTTAAAAGTCGTCAGTAAAGTGACTAACTCACTGCGCTTAAGTGGTAGCTACGACTATAGCGACCGTGATAACAATACTCAAATTGAAGAGTGGACCCAAGTCAGCATCAACAATGTCAATGGTAAGGTGGCCTATAACACCCCTTACGATAACACTAGCCAACGCTTCAAAGTGGCGGCGGATTATCGTATTACCCATGGACTGAAGCTTGATGGCGGCTATGACTTCAAACGTGACGACCGTAATTATCAAGACCGTGAAACCACGGATGAAAATACCGTTTGGGCACGTTTGCGCGTTAACAGCTTTGAAACTTGGGATATGTGGGTTAAGGGCAGTTACGGTCAGCGTGATGGTTCGCAATATCAAGCTTCTGAATGGACATCTTCTGAAACCAACAGCCTGTTACGTAAGTACAATCTGGCTAACCGCGACAGAACCCAGATTGAAGCTAGAGTCACCCACTCGCCAATCGACAGCTTGACCATAGATTTCGGTGCCCGTTACGCATTAGATGACTACTCTGACACAGTTATTGGCTTAACTGAGTCAAAAGACACCAGTTATGATGCCAACATCAGCTACATGATCACCGATGATTTACTGGCGACAGCCTTCTACAACTACCAAATCATTGAGTCTGAACAAGCGGGAAGCAGCAACTACAGCACCCCAACGTGGACAGGATTCATTGAAGACAATGTAGATGTGGTCGGGGCAGGCCTGAGCTACAACAACTTGCTTGAGAACAAGTTACGCATGGGATTGGATTACACTTATTCAAACTCCGACAGTAACACTCAAGTCAGACAAGGTATCACAGGCGACTATGGCGATTATTTTGCCAAAGTGCACAACATTAACTTATATGCTCAATATCAAGCCACCGAGAAAATGGCGCTGCGCTTGGATTATAAAATTGAGAATTATAAAGACAATGATGCCGCCAATGATATCGCCGTCGATGGGATCTGGAACGTCGTAGGCTTTGGCAGCAATAGCCATGACTACACAGCGCAAATGATCATGCTGAGCATGAGTTACAAACTCTAATCGATACTGGTCATAACACGAAAAGCCCGCATTTTGCGGGCTTTTGTTTAAGTGCAACAGGATCTTTTAAAGCGATAACATCATGGCAGATAACAGTAAAAATCTTGAATGAGATCAGACTCTGGCGCAAAAGTCCGCCCATAAAAAGCTTAATCCTTGAGTTTTGGCTCACTTTAGCGGATCTTAATTCAATCTTTTAGTTAATCCTCTGAGCCCATGCGTATTTATTCTTCACTCTCCCAATCTCAGTGGCTGTTATCACTTTCTGCACTATTGGGGCTAAGCCTATTACCCTTACCCGCCATGGCGTTCGACCCTTCGGGTGGCGCAGCGAGCCTATTTATCATTTTAGGCCTAGGTGGTTTTACCTTAATCAATCTGTTTCTACAGGGCTTATTCTTTTTTGCGGGTCAGTATCGCAGCGCCACTTTTGCTAAACGCCATGTATTAAGCGCACTAATAGTGCCATTAATTGCCATTGCGTTAGCCATTTATGATCATAGAGGTTGGAGTGATTTCGCCCTTAACTTAGGCATTATCTGTGTCGGTATTGGACTGATTTTATTGCCACTACAGCTTTGCCAAATCGATAAACCCACCAATCGCAATGCAGATTGGATCATCAGCCTAGGGGCATTATTCATCTTAGCTTTGAGCTATGTGATTGCGCCATTAGCCCTCTTTACGATTGTGCTGGCCCACATTTGTTTGGCTTCAAGCACAAATCAAATTCCTAAGATATTAAGTTATATCAGTTTAATCCTTGGCTATTCTCTTTTTGGCTACTGGGTATATCAAACAGTGATGATGCTCCAATCCTGATTGAAAATGAATGAGCAACGATAAAATTAGCGATTAAATTGACTAAGACGAATCTCACTAAAGCGCCATCGCCACTTTGCGTAACTGTATCGCCATCATGCTCGGCATCAATGGCTAAACTGCTGGCAAAAATCAGCGCCTGTACTTTATGTAAGGCCCATTTACCCTTAGCGCCCAAGCCGATATTACAGGCCAGTACCCAAGCGCGAATTTTGATTGCAGGCCAAGCTCCGGGCGTGAAAACCCACCATAAAGGCATACCTTTTGACGATGCCAGCGGTGAACGGCTGCGCACTTGGTTGAATGTCACGCGGGAGCAATTCTACGACCCCAATCTTTTTGCCATTATCCCTATGGGATTTTGTTTTCCGGGCAGTATCGAAAAAAACGGTAAAAAGCAGGGTGATAAACCACCGCGCCCCGAATGTGCTGCCACTTGGCATCAGGCCTTGCTCGCCCTAATGCCGCAAATAGAGCTAATTGTGATCCTCGGCCAATATGCCATCGACTATCATCTACCGCGCGAATCGTCCGAGGCCGTAAACCTCACTTCGCCGATCACTGAGCCTCAAACAACCAGCAGTAAAATTTCGACCAGCGCTAAAGTAACAGCCATCCCCAAACTGAAACCAATAACAGTGACCCAAGCATGCGCGCAATGGCAGCAATATTGGCCTAAGTATCTTGTCTTGCCGCACCCAAGCCCGCGTAATAATCTTTGGCTTAAGCAGCATCCTGAGTTTGAACGCGATATGCTACCCAGATTAAGAATGCGTATTGCATCCCTGTTAAACCTTCAACACTACTAGGCGCCTGTATGTATCTGCTTGATTCTGCCATTGCTAAGCAAATTGTGAGTCGTACAATGAAAATCATTGGCCACAATATCAATGTGATGAACGGCCAAGGGGTGATTTTAGGCTCAGGCGACCCTAAGCGTATAGGGTCAACCCACGAAGGCGCGCTGCTGGCGATTGCCCAAAATCGCAATGTTGAGATCAGTCAAGAAGTCGCCTCAGGGCTGCATGGCGTTAAGCCAGGCATCAATTTACCCTTACATTATCAAGGACAAATTATCGGCGTTGTCGGCATTACCGGTGATCCACGTGAGCTCACCCATTATGGTGAGTTACTCAAAATGACCGCCGAAATGATTGTTGAACAAGCCAACCTGCAGGATAAATTGCAATGGGAGAATCGCCAGCGTGAAGAGTTTATTCTGCAACTGATCAAAGCTGAAACCGATGATGCACAGTTGCACCGCTGGGCAAAACAGCTCGACATTGATATCAGCCTGCCAAGAGTCGCGGCCATTATTGAGATCAGCGAGAAAAACATCCAGAAACACCACTTAAAGACCGATACCACCCCATCGGCCTTGTACTTAGTTGAGGCATCCACTCAGCCCGCCGATGAACGTAGCCCCAGAGTCAGTGAAACCCTCAAGCAAGTGCTGCATCTATTGCAATATCCTGACCGTGGTAACTTGATTGCCATGACCTCAATGTCGCAGTTGGTGATCCTAAAGCCTGCTTTTTTAGATGGAAAACAATGGGATCCTGAGCTTGAAAATCAGCGCATCGATAAGCTGTTGCAGCGCTTACCCGCCCAAATGGATTTAAACTTTAAAATTGCCCTAGGCCATTTCTTCCCGGAAAAAGGTGGGATAGCGCGCTCCTATCACACGGCTCAAGAAACCTTAGCACTCGGTAAGCAGCTCAATGCAGAAGGGAATAAATACCTGTTTGAAGATTATTCCCTACAAGTGTTACTTGCAGGGCTAAAACATGACTGGCGCGGTCAGGCGCTGGCAACGCCCTATCAGCAACTCGCCAAGGCGGACAAAAACGGCCAATTACGCAAAACCTTAGCGGCATACATCACCCACTTTGGCGATGCACAGCAATGCGCGAATGCCCTGTTTATTCATCGCAATACACTGAGATATCGCCTTGATAAAATTCAGCAAATCACCCAAGCCGACATTCAATCCCTGCATGGATTATTAAGCCTGTATCTTGGGCAATTAATTGATACTTCGACTCGCTTAACTTAACGCTCAAATGACTTAGCAACTCAACAGATTCGCCAGAAAAAAGCCCGCAGATGACGGCGCCGACCTGATGGCCAGATCAATTGAGTAAAACTTGGCCTGTACTAAAAAATTAATTGAAAGATTTATACCGTATCCCCTTTCCTATCCTTTCATATAGTATCGCGTCGATATGCTAGCGCTCTCTACTTAGTCCATTGAAAGGAATGATAATGACCTCAATCAAACTGACTTTACTCGCCAAAGCTTGTCTCATTAGCGGCTTAGCGCTGACTTCACCTTCGTTAATCGCGGCCGAGAAAACCATTCCCGAACTGGTCGATGCCGTCAACGGCACACCCGATGTGGCAAGTCGCGAGGCGGGTAAAAATGTCAAACTGCGTAATCACACTAAGGGATTTTGTACCTCGGGCAGTTTTAAACCGAATCCACAATTACAACAAACGTTGGCAATTCCATTTTTTAATCAAGATAGTATCAAGGTTACAGCCCGCTTTTCCCTCGGCGGTACAAATCCGCAGATCTCCGATAAAACCGCTGGGCGCTTTATGTCACTCAAAATTGACGGCGATAAAGAAAACCTTAACTTTGTCACCACTAACGTTCCCGTTTTCTTTGCCAAAAATCTCGAAGAATTTTTTAACTTTCAGACCAAAGTGAAACAAGGCCCTGAAGGTAAACAGTGGCTTATTGATAATCAACCCAGCGCCAAAGCTTTTTTCGACTATGTTAGACAGTTGCCTCCCAGCCCAAGTTTTGCCAACAGCCGCTACTTCGGTGTAAATAGTTTCCTGTTCAGCACGCAAAAAAACAGTGTTCAACAAGGTGAAACGGTCGCGGGTAAATGGATTTTTGAACCTGTCGCAGGTACTGCCGCGCTGTCAGCCAGTGAACTTGCCAATCTCAGTGATGATTTTTTAAAGGCAGAATTACTCGAGCGCATTAAAACCCAGCCAGCACAATGGAACCTTTATATTCAACTCGCCGAAATGGGGGATGAGATTAATGACCCAACTGTGATCTGGCCTGAAACTCGCCAGCGTTTACTGGTAGGCCAAGTGATGATTAACGGTGAACGAGACAGCGATCCCCAAGTTCAACAGTGCGATAAAGGCATATTTAACCCACTGTTATTACCTAAGGGCATTACTGCATCTGCCGATCCCATACTCAATGCCCGCACCGCAGCCTATGTAGAATCCTTTATTCGTCGTCAATAAAGATGTCGAGTTAAGTCCCTCCTGTTTAGGATTGGCAAATAGCCCTATTTGCCAATTCTTACCGACAAGCGCCTCCCTTACCGACAAAACGCCTCCTCCTGCATTCGAATTCACCTAAGCATTTTTGTGCATGAGCACAAAAATGGCGAAACATAACGCGGTAATTCCGTGGATTTAGCCAAAGCTATTCAAACATACCTGCACAATAATAGGATGAACTTAAAGCAGCCCTCATTTGGACTCAGGCCCAAATAAGCACTGCGCCCTACAATATAAGTCAAAAAACTTACTCAAAAACTTCAGCCAAGAACTGAACGGGACAAACTATGAACTTAGTGCTTATTCTCATCGGCGTGATTGCATTTATTGTTATCGCGACCTCAAAATTTAAACTCCACCCCTTTTTAACCTTAATTCTGGCCGCCTTTATCGCAGCCTTCGCCTATGGCTTGCCGAGCGGAGAAATCGCTAAAACCATTACTACAGGGTTTGGCAATATTTTAGGCTATATCGGCTTAGTGATCGTCTTAGGCACTATCATAGGGATTATTCTGGAAAAAAGCGGCGCCGCCATCACCATGGCCGATGTGGTGATCAAGATATTAGGTAAACGCTTCCCGACACTCACTATGTCAATTATCGGTTATCTCGTGTCTATTCCGGTCTTTTGTGACTCGGGTTTTGTGATCTTAAACTCACTGAAACAATCGATGGCGAACCGCATGAAGGTCTCTAGTGTCTCCATGAGCGTTGCCTTAGCCACAGGTCTGTACGCCACTCACACCTTTGTACCGCCAACGCCAGGCCCTATCGCCGCCGCAGGCAACTTAGGCTTAGAGTCCAACTTAGGCTTAGTGATCGGTGTGGGTCTCTTTGTGGCCGCCGTTGCGGCACTCGCGGGTATGTTATGGGCAAACCGCTTTGCCGATATTGAGCCCGATGGTGAAGGCGCAGAAGAACTTAAAGCGCAGGCCAGTGACTATGAAACGCTGAAAAAAAGCTATGGCACGCTACCAAGTCCATTAAAAGCTTTCGCACCGATTTTTGTGCCTATCGTATTAATTTGTTTAGGTTCTATCGCTAACTTCCCTTCAGCGCCTTTGGGTAAAGAAGGTGTGTTTGATGCGCTCGTATTCCTTGGTCAGCCCGTTAATGCCCTGATGATTGGCCTGTTTTTATCCCTGTTGCTGTTAAAGGGTGAGAATAAGATCAGCGAATTTAGCGAACGCATCAGCCAAGGGCTCGTCACTGCCGCGCCGATTATTTTAATCACTGGTGCAGGTGGTGCCTTTGGTGCGGTATTAAAAGCCACGCCTATCGGTGACTTTTTGGGCACATCACTGTCGGCACTGGGTATCGGTATCTTCATGCCATTTATCGTCGCTGCAGCGCTTAAGTCAGCGCAGGGTTCATCGACGGTAGCGTTAGTCGCAACCTCGGCACTGGTTGCGCCTATGCTTGGCGATATTGGTCTTGGTAGCGATATGGGCCGAGTGTTAACAGTAATGGCAATTGGCGCAGGTGCGATGACCGTTTCCCACGCCAATGACAGCTTCTTTTGGGTCGTCACCCAATTTAGCCGCATGAGTGTCAAACAAGCCTATAAAGCCCAAACTATGGCGACCCTAATCCAAGGTGTAACGTCCATGGTAACTGTGTATGTGCTAAGCCTAGTGTTGCTCTAATATTAATAAGTTCTTGATTCAATATTGTCCCTTGGGCGCATACCGCGCCCAAGATATATCTCTGTTATACGCCCTAATAATTGCAACAGATTAATGTGCCAGTGATGGATATAAATTCCTTTATATCACCTCAGTTTTAGCACAGGGATGTTGTTGCGCCCAACGTAAGTGGCCTTGGGTTTAGTGTTCAATATTGAGCCCTGTTTTATCCCATTTAGCTGTAGGATTTTTAATGAAAATAGTTATCGCCCCCGACTCATTTAAAGAAAGCTTAAGCGCACTCGAAGTGGCTAATGCCATCGAGCAAGGCTTAAGACAAGTGATACCCGACTGCGACATAGTCAAAATTCCCGTTGCCGATGGCGGCGAAGGCACAGTGCAATCTATGGTCGATGCCACGGGCGGCAGTATTGTCAGCTTAGAGGTCATGGGGCCACTGGGGCATAGAGTGCAAGCACACTATGGCATTCTTGGTGAAGGCATTCTCGGCGCTGCGATCAATACAAGTTCTGCTTCAGTTTCACGTGCAGATCCAACGAATAAATCGCCACATCGAGGCGCGATTGCCGTGATTGAAATGGCCTCAGCCTCAGGTCTGCACCATGTGCCGAGGGAGCAACGTAACCCGCTGCTTACCACAAGTTATGGCACGGGCGAGCTGATTTGTGATGCGCTTAATCGGGGGATAAAGCACATCATTTTGGGGCTAGGCGGCAGTGCCACCAACGATGGCGGCGCGGGTATGGCCCAAGCGCTGGATATTTTGTTGCTCGATGGCCAAGGTAAAACCTTGCCTTCTGGCGGCGCAGCGCTGGCGAACCTCGCTCAAATCGATGTATCAAACGCTCATCCACTTTTACGTGAGTGCAGCTTCGAAGTTGCCTGCGATGTTGATAACCCACTGTGCGGTGAACGCGGTGCCTCGGCGATTTTTGGTCCGCAAAAAGGTGCGACGCCCGAGATGGTTAAGCAGCTAGATGCCGCTCTTGCCCATTATGCCGATGTGATTGCCCGCAATGGCATTAGCGATCACCGCGATCATGCCGGGGCTGGCGCGGCTGGCGGTATGGGTCTTGGCGTGATGGCTTTTTTAAATGCCGAGCTTAAACCTGGGGTTGAGATTGTAATGCAAACCGTTGGCCTTGCGGACAAAATCCGTGGCGCCGATTTAGTGATCACAGGTGAAGGCCGCATCGATGGTCAAACCGTGTTTGGTAAAACCCCAATGGGCGTGTTAAAGCAAGCCAAACTGCAGGGCATTCCCACTATCGGTATCGCGGGCTGCCTCGGTGAAAACGCCAATGCCATATTGGATCACGGTATGGCGGCTATCTTCCCTATCATCCCGCACTTAAGTCCGCTTGATGATGTGCTGGCCAATGCCAAACTAAACCTTTGCAATACCGCCCGAAATATCGGCGCGGTACTCATGTTAGGCCAGCGCTAGTACTGGAACTAATGCTTAAGTAATTCCCTCTGTTTAATGATTTGAAGAAAGGCGCCATAACGGCGCCTTTGCTTATTTAGGCCGCAACGCTTTGGCAATACCAATCGTATTAAATATCTGTTCATTCAGCGGGAGTTCAACGCGCTTTAGACAAGGCGAAGGCTTGAAGGCATAGTGGTGTTCTGTCGAAAGCCTTGAACGCAGTATAAAGCGCGTTGCCATGTAGTGAACATCAGCCGCCCTTCGGGAGCCTCACAGCCATCCCACTCCCGTGTTGCATTGCCTTAAAAGGGAATAACCATTTCTGCGTCAATGCGCCTTGGATTGAGATGCCTGTGAGGCTCTGAACTGATTAGATATTTAACGTGATTGGTATACATGAAATTTTAGTGCTTGATGCCTAAAAGGCCTTGCAGTAAAGTGAGCTCCCTTTTTGGTATTCCGCTGATTGAACATTTGAGCGTCACTGATCGAGCATCACTGGTCCGTTATACTCTTCGAGCCAATTTGCGGTTTCACTATAAAAATTAATAGACGGCAAGCCCCATGACCCAGAAACTCCCTCGCCAAGCCACCGCATCCGAAGCAAGTTTGCTGCGCATTTTTACTGCACCGGAAGATGCAAGCTCAACGCTGAGTATTATTGAGCAAAAGCTCTCCGAGGACTTAGCAGGCTTTTTGGGTGACAGTATCGCCGCGCTCGAAAAACCCTTGTCTGAAATCGAAACCGATTTTCAAGCCTTTGAGATCCCAACTCAGCCGCGTTTTGTCTCCGATTACACCGACGAAATCATGCAAAATTTGGTGGCGCATTCGGTACACACAGCGGCGCCAAGTTTTATCGGCCACATGACTTCGGCACTGCCCTACTTTGTGTTGCCGCTGTCAAAAATGATGGTGGGACTCAATCAAAATCTGGTCAAAATCGAAACCTCTAAGGCATTTACGCCGCTTGAGCGCCAAGTGCTCGGCATGATGCACCATTTGATTTACGCCCAAGACACGGATTTTTATCAAAACTGGATGCACAGCGCCAATCATTCCCTCGGGGCATTTTGCTCCGGCGGCACAGTGGCCAACATCACGGCGCTGTGGATTGCCCGTAACCAATTATTGAAAGCAGAGGGTGAGTTTAAAGGCGTCAGCCGCGAAGGCTTACTCAAGGCACTGCGCCACTACGGCTATGATGATTTGGCGATTCTTGTCTCCGAGCGGGGCCACTATTCGCTGGGCAAAGCCGTCGATCTGCTTGGTATCGGCCGCGACAATATCATCAGCATTCCCACGGGCAGCGATAACAAGGTCGATGTCGCGAAAATGCGCCAAGCCGCCCTTAAACTTGCTAGCAAGAACATCAAAGTGTTAGCGATTGTTGGCGTGGCTGGCACCACAGAAACCGGTAATGTTGACCCACTGACAGAATTAGCTGCGCTGGCAAAAGAGTTAAACTGCCATTTCCATGTGGATGCAGCGTGGGGCGGCGCGAGTTTATTATCCAATAAATACCGCCACTTACTTGCAGGTATCGAACTTGCGGACTCAGTCACTATCGATGCCCACAAACAAATGTACGTGCCCATGGGCGCAGGCATGGTGTTATTTAAAGACCCAGAGTTCGCCCACGCCATTGCCCACCACGCCGAATATATTCTGCGTCGTGGTTCAAAGGATCTCGGCAGCCAAACGCTAGAAGGTTCACGCCCAGGCATGGCGATGTTAGTGCACGCTTGCTTGCAGATCATCGGCCGCGATGGTTATGAAATCTTAATCAATAACAGCCTTGAAAAAGCCCGCTATTTTGCCGAACAAATCAAAGCCCATGAGGATTTTGAGCTGGTCACTGAACCAGAACTGTGTCTGCTGACTTATCGTTATGTGCCCGCCAGTGTCCAAGCCGCCATGCAGCTTGCTATTGAGCAAGCTGACACAGTAAAACTCTCCCGCTTTAACGAGCTGCTCGATGGCCTCACTCAGTTTATTCAAAAGCACCAGCGCGAACAGGGTAAGTCCTTCGTCTCCCGCACCCGCATTCAGCCAGCCCGCTATTTTAGACAAGCGACCGTAGTATTTCGCGTCGTACTCGCCAACCCCCTCACCAGCCATGACATCCTCAATCAAGTGCTGGTCGAACAAGGCGAAATCGCCGCACTAGATAACGAGTTTTTACCCGCGCTAATGGCGATGGTGGCTGAATAGCGTGTTATTTAGCGTAAATTTTTAAATTGCGGCTCAAATAAAGCGCTTCAATAGCAAAACAGCCGCAAAGATCTTTGCGGCTGTTTTGCTACGCGACAAAAAATTAGCTGAACGTTAAAGTGACAAGATTAATCAGTCCTAGCAACCTGCATATGATTAAACACTTAATATGTCACTCGTTTGTGCGCCGAATTCAACTGCTTCCGTGACACGCCGTAAAGCCATCCATGGCGGCTCTACGATGACATCCATGTCATCGAAGGTCACGTCAGCAGTTGAATTCGCCTTGGCTAATTTCTGCGTAATCTGCTGCATATGGAAAAATACATACCACTATCACATAGGCAGTCATGCTCCACACATAAGAGTGAAAACTAGCTTGAAAAACACCAAGGGTGTAGGTGTCTCACTCTTTAGTGAGATTAGCTTACGCGCCACTAAGGCTAAGTGTCTATGGTCTTTCCCTTTGAACAAATCAAACCAAAGTTTGTTAGTTTTATTTTATTTTTATATATGTTACGTTGCTCCAGTGCTTGTTTGCGGCTTGACGGGAAGTTCAGACTTTAGTTTAACTAATCCACGAAAAACACGGAGGCAGACATTTGCACCGAGAATAGAAATATCTATGTGCCAGTAAATTTTTACCAAAAAAGGATTTTATAAAATGAACATTGGAACTAAGGTTGGTCTTTTACTTTCTGTAACTGGTTGTGTGATTGGGGGATACTTCGGTCTTTCACCTGTCTATTCACTGCTACAATCAGGTGCTATATATGGACAAGAAGCTGGCTTATTTTTTGAATTACAGGTATTGTAATTGGGAGCATGATAGCTGTGATGACTTATCTTTCTTCGAGAAAGAATTAACAATCTAATACTATATATGATGGACTAAGGCTAAAATTAACTAGCTTAGACCTAATATGAAACTTATCCATTTATTGGGCAGTATCTGGTTGAATTTGGGTTAAATATTTTTCAGAATAAATTTGTTTTCCATCACACAAGGTAGGCATGGTGGGTGTTCGACGATAAGCACATCAGATCTTGTAGCACCCATTGTTTTAAAGCACCATCTATTTTAAATAAGTTTGATTAGCACAAAATAAGTTAAACGTTATTGCCAAGATTAAGTACTGATCATTCACTCCTTTGTGTGTCGAATTCAATTGCTAAATTTAAGTAACCACAATATTCCTTATACGCATAGCGAGTGATTGATTTCTATCACTGATTAAGATTCAAAAGACTTTACCGATTTCATTAGTTTTTGGAATGATGGACATTCTAAGTGATCTGATTGTGGGCAACTTGCTACATGGTTAAGACCAGGGGCTGATCATACTCGATCGCTTTTTATGCATAACCCTTAAAAACAATGAGATAAGAAATAGCTTGATTGATCCCGCCAATGTGATCAAATAGGTCACTTTTTCTTTGTCTTTTGACCTATATATGCTCAAACATCTCGATAACATTGCTGATTGCCGTTCCCATATAAATCAAGAACATGATGTCATTGACATCTGTTTTCTTGTGCTTAGTGCCGTCATCTCAGGCGCTCAAAGCTGGTC
>NZ_JAKKSG010000010.1:0-179841 GCF_025653545.1 Shewanella sp. SW1
TTTAGGTTTTAGGTAAATCTCGCCAAGGGATACCTGTTCTAAGGCGGTAAAGAATACCTTCGAATGTTTGTCTATGTTCAGGTTTGTCATAAACACGGCCTGTGCTTTTCATTAAATGAAATAGCTTTTCCCAGCGTGCATCGGTTAGCATAAGTCTTGGCATGGCTTGAGGTTATGGTTACTTTTGGCGAAGCAAATTATAACGTCTTGCCATGCTGTCTAAAAATTACTCTCGAAAGATCAACAGACCCTAGTAATTGCGTAATAAAATGTACTTTTTATTGTTGAATCGACAATAGTGTAATAATTTCCCTAAGAAGGGACTTAAGTCGCTATTACCCCCTTAAAGACAGTGGTATAAATAAGCCGAAATTTCCCCTACACGCGCATATTAGGATACGTAGTCATGATTTTCTCTCAAGTATTACTCGCACCCGCTGATCCAATTCTTGGTTTAACCGATACCTTTAAAGCTGATCCGCGTCAGGATAAAGTTAATCTTGGTGTTGGCATTTATAAGGATGAGGCAGGACAGACTCCCGTTCTGGCTTCAGTGAAAAAAGCCGAGGCCATTTTACTTGAGCAAGAGAAGACCAAAAACTACTTAGGCATTGAAGGCGTTCAAGCTTATAACCGTGTAGTACAAACCTTGTTGTTCGGCGAAGGCAGTGCATTAATTTCTTCTGGCCGTGCTGCCACAGCGCAAGCTCCTGGTGGTACAGGAGCACTGCGTATTGCTGCTGAGTTTTTACTGCGTAATACCGATTCGCACACTATTTGGGTGAGCAATCCAACGTGGGCCAACCATCAAAATATTTTTGAAACGGCGGGTTTAACGGTTAAAGAGTACGGTTATTACAAAGCAGAAGCCCATGACATCGATTTCGATACCATGATGACTGACTTGTCTCACGCCAATGCGGGTGATGTCGTGCTGCTACACGGTTGCTGCCATAACCCAACGGGTATCGATTTAACGTTGGCGCAATGGGAACTTGTTGCTCAATTGTGTGCTGATAAGAAACTCGTGCCACTGTTTGACTTTGCTTATCAAGGTTTTGGTGCTGGCATTGAAGAAGATGCGGCAGGTCTGCGTTTAGTCGCGTCTAAAGTGTCTGAGTTGCTGGTCGCTAACTCTTTCTCTAAAAACTTTGGTTTATACAACGAGCGTATTGGCGCCGTGACTGTGGTGGCTGAAGATGCTGATGCTGCCGTACGTGCTTTTAGCCAAGTGAAACGTACCATACGCGCCAACTATTCTAATCCGCCAGCCCATGGCGCACTGATCGTCAGCACGATATTAAATGATGCAGCTCTGAAAGCCATGTGGGTGCAGGAAGTCAAAGAGATGCGTGAACGTATCGCCGAAATGCGTACTCTGTTTGTTGATAGCTTAAAGGCTGAAGGCGTGACTCAGGACTTCAGTTTTATTTCTCGCCAAAATGGCATGTTCAGTTTCTCAGGTTTAAACAAAGCCCAAGTGGCACGTTTGAAAGACGAATTTGGTGTCTATATTGTCGGCTCTGGACGCATTAGCGTTGCAGGCATGACTAAGACGAATATGCCTGTTATCTGTAAAGCCATAGCACAAGTGTTGTAATGGTTATTGCAGCCTTATAGACAGACTAAAGGGACATTCCTTTTAGCTTTACAATATAAAGGACAGCACTTGCTGTCCTTTATTATTTCGATTAAATGATTAACAGGTAAGCGCTAGCAGGCAAGCGGTTGTTGAGTGAGATCATTGATCCGCAGCAGGGCGCTTAATGCATCTAATAAATTAGCTTGATCATGTAGATTGGGATTATGGCGATTCTTCAACGGAAAATAGTTAATCAGTGGCCCTAAACGCGTTTGTTCACCGTGGCAAAGTACTTTGTGAATAATGGGCTTGCCAATCACTTGGTGACACCAAGCGATACGTTGCTCAATGCTAAACCGACCAGCGGGTGAGGCCTCTTCGGCAAGGTTATCGATAAAGATCACCTGTGCTTTAGTAGCAGCGAGGCTTTTCGCGAACTTAGGTAACAGCAGCGGCGGCATGATACTGGTTAAGAAGCTGCCAGGGCCTAGAATAACTAAATCTGCGTGCCGAACTGCCTCACAGGCTTCAAAGGTGGCATCGACCTGTGGCTCAAGGCAGAGCGCGATAGGCGCTTCATCCATACTGTCGACATTGATCTCCCCAAAGACTTTACTGCCACAGGCTTGCAGGGCCACTAAGTGAGTGGGCTGCTCTGACATGGGAATAAGTTGGGTTTCTATCTTAAGTAAGTTACGGATGAGATTAACCGCTTCTAATGGACGAACGCAGAGTTGATCAAGAGCCAGTAAAATTAAATTACCTAAATTATGGCCACTGAGTTCAGTGGCACCTTGGAAACGATATTCGAACAATTGCGAGCCAACGGAAGGACGATTAGCTAAATGGGATAAGCAGTTACGTAAATCACCCCAAGCAATACAGTCTTGCTCGGCTCTCAGTCGACCAGTAGAACCGCCATTATCAGTGGTGGCGACAATCCCTGTAAGGCGGTTGCCTAAAAAATCGAGCGAGGATAATACTCGGCCTAAACCATGGCCTCCGCCGATGGCGACGACACGTTCAAATTGATTTAACATCAAATGCTGCATCTGGGTTTTTCCTTCCTGAATACCCGAAAATTTAATGTCATAGCCATCCATTGTCGCTATAAGCGGGATGACTCATGAGCCGTTGTGCAATGGTGATAACGCTAAGGAACCTTAGTATAAATACTCAGTCAAATGCTTGCATCTATAAACGACGGGTAATAGCAAGCTCGACTCGATAATGGTGCCTCAGGCGTAATATTGTACCTGAGTTCGTGATCATGATGATGGGCAAATTTCGTGAAATCTGACAAATAGCTTATAATCCGGCCTTTATTTGCCCAATAAGGGCGTTACACCTAAGGTGAATGATTGAAAACGGGTAGAATCGGTTCGTTTACATTGGCATTAGCCATGGTCATAGTGGCGATTTTTGCATTACGAGTTTGGATCATTCCTCACTCTAATGACTCATCCGCTATTGCGCCCCAATTCGTTAGCGATGTCGATCCTGTTACGCAAGTCCCTGACTTTTCAGCGATCAGCGACATTACCGAAAAGAAGAAAGCTTTTTTTGATTTCCTGCGGCCGATTGTTCAGCAACAGAATGCCATTATCTTGATGGAGCGTGGCTTTATCAATGAGATGCTTGCCTTAGTCGATAATGGTAAGAGTTTATCTGATACTGAATTAGCGCAGATCAATGCGTTATTTGATAAATACCAATATGCGGCGCGTAACGTAGATGCTAAGTCATTAGCAAGCTTACTTAAACGTGTCGATATCGTGCCGGAATCTATGGTGTTAATTCAAGCCGCGAATGAATCGGGTTGGGGGAGTTCACGTTTTGCCAGAGAAGGTTTTAACTTTTTTGGTGAATGGTGTTTTACTTCTGGCTGCGGCATAGTGCCGTCCTCACGTGGTTCGGGTAAAAGTCATGAGGTGAAAGTGTTTTCATCGGTCGATGAATCGGTTTCATCCTATATGCGTAATTTAAATTCTAATACTGCCTATGCGTTATTTCGCTCTATTCGAGCAGATCTACGTTCACAGGAGCTAGAGCCAACAGCGGATCAATTGATTTACGGTTTAGTGAATTATTCTGAAAGACAAGAAGCTTATATTGATGAGCTGCTTGATATGTTACGTCATAATGAAAAATATTTGGTGAATGTCGATGTATAAAAAACTGTTGTTTAGTAGCCTGTTCTTTTTGGCAACTAGCGCCGCTGCAGAAACTGTATCCCTTGAATATAAAGGCTTTTATGATAGGTTGAAACAAGTCAATAAAGGCGGTTATCAACTCGTGGAAGTGGCTTTTAGTGTTCCAATGCAAAAGAATTGTTTGATCCAAAGTGGTTCTATTTCCAGTGAAAAAACCTCAACGCCACTGACGTATACTGATGCACAGCGATTATTCATTCCCTTAGATGATGATTTAAAAGATCAGCGAGCCTTGGTTAATCTGAATTTCGCTGGCAGCGCTGAGGGATGTGGTATTGCAATGCAAGTGAGAGCAAAACAGACATTAGCCGAGTACGATAAAACGCGCTTACAACAAATCATGACTGAGATGGACACGCTGCTCGGTGCTATGCAAGGCTTCCCGATGCGTTATTTTAGGGAATCCATTACTGGTTTAAACTTTGAATTCTCACCTGAACAAGAAGTCTATGTACGCCTTAATGGCCGTGAAGAAGCGATAAAAGGCAGTTATAAATTAGCCGCTAATGAGCTTGAAAGCATCACCACGCTAAGCTTCAGTGCCCAGCCATTAGTGTTGAGTCCTTGGGTGAAGTAATCATCTTTATATCTTGAATAGGTGTCTTGAGATAAGCGATTCAGAAGCGCTGGCTCAAAGATAAACTTATTCTGTAAGCATAAAAATGCCCACATTAAGTGGGCATTTTGTTGTGCTAATTTATCTTGCTTACTTTCGTTGCGTTAACTTCTCTTACTGATTAGGCGCTAAATTTAGTCTAAGTCAGACTTCGTAAGTGTTAACAATATCAATGCGTTTTGCTGCATCCAAATCGATACGACCGCTATTGGCGATATCAAGAAAATCGAATGCAGGTAGATTGGCTTCAGCAACATCACCACGCATAGGCGCATCTGGGTCACGTGTTAGAGACACAAAGTCGAACTGTTCACGGTCAACACCCTGTGATGGTGCGGTGTTTTGCATGGCGGTGAAAATCGTTTCAATGCGGCCTGGGTATTGTTTATCCCATTGATTTAGCATGTCTTTGACTGCGGCGCGCTTTAAGTTTTCCTGTGAGCCACACAAGTTGCATGGAATGATTGGAAATTCTTTTAAGCTGGCATATTCTTCGAGATCTTTCTCGCGACAATAGGCTAGGGGACGTATGACGATATTAGCGCCATCATCCGACAGCAGCTTTGGCGGCATTGCTTTCATCTTACCGCCAAAGAACATATTTAAGAACAAGGTCTCGATAATGTCATCCCTGTGATGGCCTAGGGCGATTTTAGTGGCGCCGATACGCTGAGCAAAGCCATAAAGCGTGCCGCGGCGCAGGCGAGAGCACAAGGAGCAGGTGGTTTTACCTTCAGGGATTTTGTCTTTCA
The DNA here is from genome assembly GCF_025653545.1 of Shewanella sp. SW1. NCBI lineage: Bacteria > Pseudomonadati > Pseudomonadota > Gammaproteobacteria > Alteromonadales > Shewanellaceae > Shewanella > Shewanella sp. SW1. The sequence continues at coordinate 5,164 of NZ_JAKKSG010000010.1, forward strand.
CTATCGAGTAAGTATCTTTCTCGAGGATGTGATAAGGCACATTGAGCTTATCGAGATAGGCAGGCAATACATGTTCAGGGAAGCCTGGTTGCTTCTGATCTAAATTAACCGCAATGATTTCAAACTGAATGGGCGCGCGTTGCTGCAGATTCATCAAAATATCGAGCATGGCGTAGCTGTCTTTACCGCCACTGAGGCAGCACATGATCTTATCGCCATCTTCAATCATATTGTAATCGGCAATCGCGCTGCCCACTTCACGACGAAGCCGCTTCTGTAATTTATTCAGACGGGTAGTTTGTTTTTTTGATAATTCTTCCGGCATAGGATTTACCGTAACTTCAGATATAGCTTCAAGCATAAAAAAGCGCCCAGTAACACAGTTTCAGGGCGCGTATTATTCCAGCTATCTTTGGCGGGGTAAAGAGCCGCGTATTGCTTAGGCTTCTTCTAACGGTGATTTATAACCGTCGGGCTTTATAGCCAATAAATCGCAGTTGATGCTATCGATAACATGTTCAGCGGTATTGCCTATCAGTGCTGCTGAAAATCCGGTACGACCGACAGTCCCTAAGATCACCAATTCAGCATCAAGTTTTTCAGCAAGCTCAGGGATCACATCCTCTGGTAAACCTTCTTTTACATGGCAATGACTTGGATTAATATCATAGGCGCCCGCAAGATAACTCACGCGCTGCTCATGCTGCATGCGAATGGTTTCGTTGTATGACTGGGCATCAAAGTCAGGAAGCTCAATGGCTAGGTTAACTGGCGTGCCGGGATAGCCATTGACTAAATGTACTTCAGCAGAGAACTTTTTCGCCAAATCTTTTGCATGTTCAATAATTTTACCGTTAAGCATTTGATGATCGGTATCTTCGGTTGCCACATTCACAGCACAGAGGATTTTGCCCGCGGCTGGCCAGTCATGGGCTTTCACCATCAACACTGGCACAGGGGCTTTACGCATCAAATGCCAATCAGTTGGAGTGAAGATCACCGCCTTGAGTTTGTCGTGGGCATGGGTGCCTTTAACAATCAAATCGTATTGCCCTGAAATAGCATGATTAATAATGCTTTCAAAGGGGCGATTATGCCAAATGACTTGAGTATCGATATTGAGTTGCAGATGAGTATAAGCGGCGAGTAAGTCTTGGATCCAAGCGAGCCGTTGATCTATGACACCTTGACGCATGGCTTCGCGTTCTTGATTCGACAAAATCGAAGTCATTTCGTAAGAGAAGTCGAAGATAGAAAGAAACACAGTGACTTGAGCGTTGCATTTACTGGCCAAGGCGACCGCTCGTGCAAGGGCAACTTGATTCTCAGTGGTAGGGTCAACCACAACCAGTATTTTTTGATAATCCTTCATGGGAGGTTCCTTTAGTCATAGGCTCAATATCATCATGAGCCTTTGGCAGTGAGCTGTATTGTTCTAGATCAAACTCATTTGAAATTGATTAAAACTCGCTTAAAAATCATGCCTTAATCTGCATGACATGTCTAGCAAGCACAGCTTTTACCATTAAACTGTTATGCTATTGGCGACAATTATTTAGGCTTGACCTCTCACGGTTAATGCTCTTGCGATTGACTATCTCGCGATGCGAGAATTACCCGCTAACAGATTTAGCTCTTGCGAGTCGAGGATAGTGATGTACTTACCCTTAACCTCAATCAAGCCTGACTTTTGGAAGCGTCCAAGTAAGCGGCTGATGGTCTCAACGGTTAAACCGAGATAATTACCAATGTCACCGCGGGTCATGGTTAAGCGGAATTCTTTGGGTGAGAAGCCACGGCTGCCGAAACGATTTGCTAAATTGCTGATAAACGCTGCTAGACGTTCTTCGGCATTTTTCTTACTGAGCAGCAGGATCATTTCTTGATCGCTCATGATCTCATTACTCATTAGACGCATGATCTGCTGACGTAACTTAGGCATAGTGCCCGAAAGTTCATCGAGGATATTAAAGGGGATTTCACAGACCATAGAGGTCTCGAGGGCCTGTGCAAAACTCTGGTGCAACTGAGCGTGAATACCATCAAAACCAATCACATCCCCCGCGAGATGGAAGCCCGTTATCTGCTCATCACCTTGCTCGGTAATAGTGTAACTTTTGATGGTGCCAGAGCGGATCGCAAACAGGGATTTCAACGCGTCACCTGACTTAAAAATTTGCTCGCCTTTCTGGATTGGCTTTTTACGCTCAATAATATCATCGAGCTGATCTAGCTCACTTGCATTGAGGGTAAAAGGAATACAAAGGGTACCCATACTGCAATCGTGACAATGGATTGTACATCCGCTAGCGGCAGGACGACGATTCTTATTTTGTTCAATTGTCATGTTGATTCTCAAGTTAATCCACTGCTGCCATGTTAAACCAATTCACGCACTTGGGCTAGTTTAGCTGCGCGAGTGCGATATATAAAGTTTGACCACCAAAGGCAATTAACAGTAAGCCGCTCAATAGTCTAACGGTTTTCTTTTGTACCCATGCAGCAAGGCGTTTTGCCGCCACGCCAGCACTTAATAGGGCGGGTAAAGTACCCAAGCCAAAGGCTAACATAATCAAGGCGCCTTGGCTGGCAGAGCCAGATGCAACCGACCAAGTTAAGGTGCTATAGACGAGGCCGCAGGGGAGCCAGCCCCAAATGAATCCCGCCATGACTGCTTGGCTCGGATTCTTGATTGGAACAAGGCGCTGCGCTAGCGGTTTTAAATATTGCCATAGCCATTGACCTACACGCTCAATTTGCACTATTCCAACCCAAATTTTAGCGATGTAAAGTCCTGTTGCGATCATCATCAGTCCGGCAATCATGCGCAGGACAATCAGATAAATATCCAGCTCAAATAAGCGACCAAGACCTGCCGACGATGCGCCCACTAAGCCGCCCGCTAAGGTATAACTTAAAATACGGCCTAAATTGTAACTCAGTAAATATTTAAGCTGATGGGCCAGCTGGTTACCTATTTTAGGATGAGGGATTTGGGCGGAAAAAGCGCCCACTAAACCGCCACACATACCAAAACAATGTGCAGCTCCCATCAAGCCGACGAGAAAGGCACCGGTGACATTGTACTCAATCACAAAGGCATGCCTTTTTGCTGATTTTTTATCGCTTGCTGCGCTGCGATGTCATGATGTTCTGCTGTTGACTGAATGGCGGGGGTGGCTAGATGGCCAGGTTTGTCAGTATTTTCATCAAACAATATAGAAACACTTTGACGGTCAAGATCATCAAATTGCTCAGATTTCACTGCCCAAAAAAATACCATTACCGCAATGGCGACGAAGATCATGGCAATGGGGATAAGCACATAAATAATTTCCATACTGACCTCTTACTATCTGGTTAAACGTTTTAATATGATCACACTTTTACCCGTAATAATCTCAGGCTATTACCGACCACAATCAAAGAACTCGCCGACATGCCAATCGCGGCAATATAAGGTGCCACATGACCAGTGACAGCTAAAGGCAAGATAAGGGCGTTGTAACCCAGCGCCCAAGCTAAATTTTGTTTAATAATTTGCGTGGTCAGTTTAGCGACTGTGACAGCTTGGGTGAAACGGGATAGATGATCGCCCAGCAAAATCAAATCGGCACTGTTTTTGGCAATCGCACTGCCACTGCCCATGGCGACCGACAAATCAGCCCCCGCAAGTACAGGCGCATCATTGATGCCATCGCCAAACATCGCCACGCGAGTATGCTGTTGTAATTTCGTTACTAGGGCAAGTTTACCCGCGGGCGTTAATCCGCTGTGCACATCTTCAATTCCCAGCTCTTTGGCCAGTTGATGCACATGTCCCGAGCTATCGCCGCTGGCGATACTAATGCGACAACCTTGTTGCTTTAATATTTCAATCGTGGCCTTACTGTCTTGACGAATATTGTCTTGGATCTCAAAACTTGCAAGCACTTCAAGCTGCTCATTGGCTGAGCGTGCTAACCAAATCTTTTGGGTTGGGTCCTGAGTATCGACACGTGCGCCAGTAAATACAGCATTACCAATTAAATAGTCAGTCCCCTCGATACGGCCTCGAACACCAAAGCCAACTTCATGGTGAACTTGCTCCGCGACCAAGGTATTATCGGCAAATAGGGCAAATGCAGCCGCAATCGGATGGCGAGAGCCCGTTTCCAGCGCCGCTGCAATGGCTAAGGCCTGCGTCTTTGTTAAATCGGCCATGCACTGCGTTTGCCCGATAGAGAGCGTACCACAGGTAAGGGTGCCAGTTTTATCAAAGACCACATGTTTAATCTGCGGCAGTTTTTCAAATACGCCGGCTTTGCGGGTAATGATCCCAAGACGGGTAAAAATGGCGGTTGCACAGGTGACGGCGGTCGGTGTCGCTAGCGCTAAGGCACAAGGACAAGTTGCGACCAGAACCGATAGCGTTACCCAAAAGGCATCCTCTGGGGAAATCTGTTGCCAAACCAAATAGGTGATCGTCGCGATTGTTAGAATCGTACCCGAGAAATAGCGGGATAATTTATCGGCTAATAGGGCTATCGCAGGTTTTGTATTGGATGCCAGTTCCTGCAGTCGAATAATTTCAGCCACGAGTTGGTCTTGCCCCAATGCGGTAACTTTAACTTTTATCGGTTGGTCGACGTTGATAGTGCCAGCGTACACTTGCTGATCTTGCTGCTTTTCAATGGGCATTTGCTCACCAGTGAGCATAGCTTCATTGATGTTTGTGTGGCCTTCAATCACCACACCATCGGCCGCAACCATTTCCCCTGGTTTTACAAGGATCACATCATTGAGGCGTAACTTTTTGGCCGGAATTTCTTCTTGACCATTTTCGGTGACTAAGTGTGCAGTGAGCGGCACCAATTTATGTAAATTACTGGAGCTGACCGAGGCCTTTTGTCTTGCCTTTTGCTCGAAGTAACGCCCGAGTAACAAAAAGAATGTAAACATGGATACGGATTCAAAATACACTTCGCCTGTGCCATTCACTGTGGCAAAACAGCTTGCGGTATAGGCACCACCAATGGCAATCGAAACAGACACATCCATATTGAGTTTGCCGCTGAGCAGGGTACGAATGGCACTAAAATAGAAGGGCTGCGCCGAATAAAGCACCACAGGCGTGGCAAAAATCATGCTGACCCAGCGGAAATAGTCCCGATACTGCACGTCTAAATCAGTGAAGTAGCCAGTATAAAGGGCGAGGGCGAACATCATGACTTGCATAGTCGCAAAGCCAGCTAAGCCTAAACGCAGTAAAAATTTGCGACTATTGAGTTTATTGTTGAGCTCTTGTTCGTCAACTTGGTAGGGCGCGGCTTGATAGCCAATACGACTAATTTGTCCGAGAATATCGCTAAGTTTTACCTTGCGTTTATCCCAACTGATCATGGCGCGTTGGGTGGTTGAGTTGACTAGCACTTGGCTCACGCCCGCGAGTTGTTTGACTTTGTGTTCAATTAACCAAGCACAGGCGGCACAGGTGATACCATCGATGGAGAGTGATACTGATTCGACATTGTCCTCAGAATGCACAAAGTCTTGCTGCACTTCGGGCAAGTCATAGGCGCTAAATTGCGTTAATGCTTCGGGGACCAGGGCATTCTGTTTACTGCCAGGCTCAGTGCGGAACTTGTAATAACTGAGTAATCCCGCATCGACAATCGCTTGAGAAACCGCCTGACAGCCAGGGCAACACATAAGTTCATCACGGTCATTAATGCGAGTCACAAACTGCTGGCCCGTCAGAACGGGCTCTTGGCAGTGAAAACAACTTGGATACGTCATAGCGCTACTTATTTAACCACAATCAATTCAGCCAAAGTTGGACGTGATCTTTTAATTCAACGCGTTGGTGAATTCGCCATTTACCATCGTAACTTTCGAGGCGAACTTCCCAAGGGCCGGTTAGGGTAGTAGGGATGGTAATGCGATACACATTGCTGGCATCGGCCGTCGCAGTGAGTTTCATATCTCTGTCGGCAATGGTTGGATGATAGAACTCGACTTTCAAGGCGGCTTGATATGTAGGTCCCCCTTGCTGCGTCAGTAAAATCTCATTATTGGCTTGATCGAGTGAAAAATTCATGCCTATTTGTTTGGCATACTTCACTTTACTTAAGTCCATATTAATGGCTTTGCCATCTTTGTAGTAATCCTCGGCGACTAAAGAGTCCGAGTTCGTAAGGGCAATTTTTAGCGTGGTAAAACTTGCGACGACGGCACATAAAGGAAGAATAATTAAAAACCAAGGCCAGAACTGCTTATACCAGGCTTGTTGTTCGCTCATGTCAGATACCCATTCAAAAAATTTGCGCCATTTTACCGTTAAAAGACGGTTTTAGCACTTTAAAAAAAAGGCCTCGAAGTCTTCGAGGCCTTAGTGTTACTTATACCTAATTACTTGTTTGACAAGCTATAAACATAAGCTGTAATGACGTGAACTTTCTCTTCACCGAGAACGTCTTTCCACGCTGGCATCACACCTGCGCGACCATGTTTAATGGTCTCTTCGATCATGCCACGGCTACCGCCATATAACCAAACATCGTCAGTTAAGTTAGGAGCACCCATAAACTTGTTGCCTTTAGCGTCCATACCATGACACGCAAAACAACCTTTCATGAATGAGCCTTGACCTTGAGCAGCGAGTTTCTCGTCATGCTCACGACCAGACAATTTAACAACGTATTCAGCTAAACCAGCAATCTCGCTATCTTCGATTGGCAAACCACCTTTGGGTGGCATCATGCCATGACGACCTGCCATGATAGTGGTCTTAATCGTGGCTAATTCACCACCATATAACCAGTCACCATCGGTAAGATTCGGGAAGCCTTTGCTACCACGTGCATCAGAACCATGGCACTGAGCACAGTTTTGCAGGAACAAACGGCCACCCACTTTCAACGCTTCTTGGTTTTTCACTAATTCTTCTAGTGGTGTTGCCAAGTAAGCGGCGAAGATTGGGCCATATTTTTCATCAGCGTGTTTTACTTCTTGATCATACTGAACATAAAGACCTTCTTTTGCTGCTAGCTCAATCGCTGCAGCAGAATCGGCTTTAATGCCATGCTCTGTACCGATACTCTGGTTAGAACTGGTCCAGCCTAATAGGCCTTTGTAGTTACCTAAACCAGGAAATAAGGCCAAATAGATCAAGCCAAACACGATAGTGATATAGAACATATAACTCCACCATTTTGGCAGTGGGTTATTGAGTTCTTCAATACCGTCGAAACTGTGACCCATGGATTCGCCTTCTTTTACGTCAGTGGTGTTCTTAGAACACACACGCAGTAATAGAAAACAACCCGCGATCACGACTAACGAGAGTACAGTAATCCAAACACTCCAGAAGCTACTCATCACTTATTCTCTCCTGAGTCCTTCGATACCTTGTTGACTTCCTCATCGGAAAACACAAGGTTAGCTGCTTCATCAAATGATTTTTGACGACGCGAGCTATATGCCCAAGCAAATATACCGACGAAGGTCAGCATCACAATGATGGTTAAAATGCCTTGTAATGTGCCGTAATCCATATATTGCCTCCTTATTTGAGTGCGTGACCCAAAGACTGAAGATATGCAATCAAGGCGTCCATTTCTGTCTTACCTGCAACAGCTTGCTGTGCGCCTGCGATTTCTTCATCGGTATAAAGATCATTACCTTTGTAACCGCCTTTATGCAGGTTACGTAGGATAGTCATCTTGTCACCCGTTAGTTTGCCGTCTAACTTGTTTTCGGCTAACCATGGGAACCCTGGCATATTCGATTGAGGAACTACAGCACGAGGATCGATTAAGTGAACTTCATGCCATTTATCGCTATAACGACCGCCAACACGTGCAAGATCAGGACCCGTACGCTTAGAACCCCATTGGAATGGATGATCCCAAACTGATTCGCCCGCGACAGAGTAGTGACCATAACGTTCAGTTTCTGCACGTAAAGGACGGATCATCTGGCTGTGACAGTTATAACAACCTTCACGAACATAGATGTCACGACCTTCAATTTGCAGGGCAGTGTATGGCTTTAAACCTTCAACTGGCTCAGTCGTATCTTTTTGAAAAATCAACGGTGTGATTTCAACGAGACTACCGAAGCTGATAGCGATAACAGTAAAAATCGCTAACAAACCGATGTTTTTTTCAACTATCTCATGATTAAATTTCATCGAGTTTGCTCCTTTAAGCCGCTGTTGGTTCAGCCAATGCTGGCAATGAATCTTTAGAGGCTTTCACAGTACGGATCACGTTATATGCCATGATCAGCATACCGGTCAGGAAGAAACAACCGCCAAGGAAACGTACGAAGTAGAAAGGATAAGAAGCTTCCAGACTTTCAACAAAGCTATAAGTCAAAGTACCGTCAGCATTCACTGCGCGCCACATCAGACCTTGCATTACACCTGAAATCCACATAGAGACGATGTAAAGCACAGTACCAATAGTTGCTAACCAGAAATGGACGTTAATTAACTTGATGCTGTACATACGGCCGTGACCGAACAATACAGGGATCAAGTGATACAGAGAACCGATTGACACCATTGCAACCCAGCCTAGCGCGCCGGAGTGAACGTGACCGATAGTCCAGTCTGTATAGTGTGATAATGCGTTAACTGTCTTAATTGCCATCATAGGGCCTTCGAAGGTAGACATACCGTAGAAAGACAGAGAAACAACTAAGAAACGTAACACAGGGTCAGTACGCAGTTTATGCCAAGCACCAGACAAGGTCATGATACCGTTAATCATACCGCCCCAAGAAGGTGCGAATAGGATAAGTGACATCACCATACCTAAAGACTGAGTCCAGTCAGGTAACGCTGTGTAATGTAAGTGGTGAGGACCAGCCCAGATATACAGTGCGATCAGTGCCCAAAAGTGGACAATAGAAAGACGGTAAGAGTACACAGGACGACCTGCTTGCTTAGGTACGAAGTAATACATCATCCCCAAGAAGCCTGCGGTTAATAAGAAACCTACAGCGTTGTGACCATACCACCACTGCACCATAGCATCGACAGCGCCGCTATACAGAGAGTATGACTTGAACAGACTGACTGGTACTGCCATAGAGTTAACTATGTGAAGTACGGCAACGGTAATAATAAAGGCACCAAAGAACCAGTTCGCCACATAAATATGCGAAGTTGTTCGTTTGATAATAGTACCGAAGAACACGATAGCGTAGGACACCCAAACGATAGTAATTGCGATATCGATAGGCCATTCTAGTTCAGCGTATTCTTTTCCTTGGGTGAAACCCATTGGTAAAGAGATAGCTGCTGACAGAATGATGGCTTGCCATCCCCAAAACGTAAATGCGGCTAACTTAGGTGCAAATAGTCGGGTTTGACAGGTGCGTTGTACGACATAATAGGATGTTGCAAAAAGGGCTGATGTACCGAACGCGAAGATCACCGCATTGGTGTGTAATGGTCGCAAGCGACTATACGTTAACCAAGGAGTGTCAAAGTTCAGCTGAGGCCAGATTAACTGAGCCGCAATTAATACGCCGACTGACATACCAACAATACCCCACAAAACGGTGGTTAAGGCAAATTGGCGGACAATGGCGTAATTGTAATCAGCGCCTGTTGGCTGGGAATGGTTCATCATAATGCTTCCACTGCTTATTACTTTTACTTTTAGTAAAGACAAGCTTTACCTGTTATAAATGACATAAAACTCAGCCTCCCTATTAAGGTTGCTGAGCGATGTCAATGCGTTACCCTGCATATTTTTGCTCAAATATGAGGTTTCGCAATGATACTTGAGCCATATCAAAAAAGATACCAAAGAAGGGGTGTGGAAAGTTGATCTAGATCAACCTACGCCATAGAATGTTAACATATTGCATCATAAGGTTAATCTTTGTGCTAACTCGTCTGAGTCCCTATTTATTTATCGCATTATTTAGCTTCAATCTCACAGCTTGTAAGGAAGATGCAAAGCAAGTCACACTTAAAAGCAGTCTTGATCCTTCACTTTGCCAATTTTCTAAGGGGGATTGTGTTAAAAAAGTTGGGGATGTTGAGCTCACTTTTCGCTTGTCACCAGGGAGTGCACCAAGCGAAAAGCCATTGACATTACAGTTGTTATCTTCCATGCCAATTTCTAATGTGCAAATCCGCTTAGAAGGAAGAGACATGTTTATGGGCGTTATTCCTGTAAATGTGAAGCAAACTGATGAAATGACTTATATCGGTCAGTTAGTCTACGGTTCTTGTAGTAGTGGCTACATGGTTTGGCGTGGCTTTGTGAGTTTTAGCGTTAATGGTGAAACTAAAACGGCTGTTTTTGATTTTCTCGCAGATGACAATGGTTAGATATATCTTTGAAAGTGCTTGATATGGATTTCTAAACATCAAGACAATCAACTATACAGATTAGTGATCCTTCCAGTTTTCTTTTACTTTGACAAAAATATCTACATTTTCAATAAAGAGCTGTAATAAGTGAGGATCAAAGTGTGTTGCCGCCCCTTTACGCATTTCAGCTAAAACCTCTTCTAAAGGCCAAGCTGTTTTATAACAGCGGGCATGGGAAAGGGCATCAAACACATCTGCGATTGCCACAATCCGCGAGAAAATGTGAATTTCGTCTTGTTTTAGATTTGCAGGATAACCAGAACCATCATATTTTTCATGATGTTGCAGTGCAATAATTGATGCGGCCTTTAGTATTGGTCGCTCAGAATTTGCAAGAATTTGATGGCCAATCATAGGGTGCTGACGCATAACTTTCCATTCTTCGTCATCTAATTTGCCGGGTTTAAGTAGGACAGCATCGGGGATCGCAATTTTACCTATGTCATGCATTGGTGAGGCACGGCGCAGTAAATCGGCTTCGTATTCACTTAAACCAGCGAGTAATGCTAATTGAGAACAATACTCCGCCATACGTTTCACATGATTGGCAGCTTCTTTCGAGCGGCTTTCAACAACATCACCTAAACGTAAAATAAGCTCTGATTGTGTATCTTCCACCTCCTGATTGAGCAGCAAATTTTCAAAAGCTATGCCCACGTTGATGGCAAAAATATCAATGAGTTTCTTATCAAGATCATCAATTCTATCAATACCATCCATATAAAGTAGATTGATTAAACCGCCTTTGGTGGGAAAGTAACCGATAAAGCAATTGTCTTCATAAAGGCACCGCTGTTGGGTGAGCGCACTGCGCAGTAGACGATCAATATGTTCAGGTAGTTGCGTAATGTGGGATTTATTAGCAAATTGGCCAGTACCAGCAAGGATTTCTATATTGACAGGTTCAACATGGCCACTAATCGCATCAATCGCATTACAAGTCAGCAGTAGCGTTTCTGAATCGAGATTAAGTAGAGTGGCCACTTGAGTCAGTAGCCCATCGGCGAATTTATGCAGGGTGCGTAGTTCAAATAATCCTGAGGTGGCTTCTAGTACTCTTTCTAAGCCCTTACGGTGATTTATTTGGGTGCGCCTTGCTTGCTCGATTTCCATTATATCGCGATAAGAGCGAAGGGCTGAGTAGACGCTGGTCATCAGCTTACGGGAATCCAGTTCAGCTTTTGCTTTGTAATCATTAATATCGTAATTGACGATAACGTCTTCTTCAGGTGCTTGCCCTGGCTGGCCTGTACGTAAGATCAATCGAGTGGTTTTATTCAGTAATTCTTCACGGATCCACTTTACTAGTTCTAACCCTGCATGGTCACTTTCCATGACAACATCAATAAAAGCAATGGCGATGTCATGTTCTTGATTGAGTAATTCTTTTGCTTGTTCGGCACTATAAGCATTGATAAAGGTGAGGGCACGGCCATCAAGTTTAAAGCGGGAGAGGGCAAGCTTAGTGACGGTATGAACATCAGGTTCATCATCGACCACTAATACCTTCCAAGGAATACCAGACTCTGTTGTCTCGGTAGACTTTTTACCGGAAAAAAGAGGGTTTTTCTTTGCAAGATCAATCAGCATCCGATACCTCATTCAAGTAAAAATAATGATCACATAATCAGTGTAGTAGACACATTTCAAAGCGGTGCAAAATCTTGCATAAAATAGCGAGGTGAGTGGCAATCCTTAAATTACATTGTTGATAACGATTCTCATTTGTGTATTCTATTACTATCAAACAATGATAGGGAGGGAAAGGGCATGACGAATCGAATTAACTTATCAATTTCAGCGCATAAATTGGCACAGCTAATACATGATGGACACATCTGCGCATCTGACTTCACGTGCTTAGATAGCCAATCGAAACAGCAAGTGTGGCAGCTATGCTTGATCTGTTGCAAAAAGCGTATTACTTGTCAGCAATGTTCATTTTCAAGTTGCGCTAAAAATCTGACATATCTTGATGCCGATAAATAACATTATCGGCATTTGCGTTTAAGTATTATCATACAAGAAACTCTTATAATTCAGATGTAATATGCAACTTCCTCCTGTAATCCCGTTATTTGACTCATTTGAATTCATACAAGTTGGCAATAGTATTGTTAACCAATATATCACCCAAATTAGCATGAAAAAGGTGGTTGATGCGGGCTTAGTCATCGAGCATGCCAGTGATTGGCTATTTGAGCAAAAGCATAACGAAAACAACTATAAAGCTTATCGCAGTGAACTCACTACGTTTCTGCATTGGTGTTTTGATGTAGTTTCAATGTCTCCCATTCAAGTTACGCGCAAAGACATGAGCCGTTACGTTGATTATTGCCAAGCACCGCCGATAGCACTGATCGGTTATTTTAATGTGCCACAGTTTAAGTACGATAAACTGCATGATGAACGGGTTCCAAACTCGCAATGGCGACCATTTGTCGGCAAAAAACAACTCGGGCAAATCCAGCCTTATGTGTTAAGCGATAATGCGTTAAAAACAAAAATGGCCATTTTGTCTTCGTTTTATTCGTACCTGACAAGTGAAGAATATTGTGAGCGGAATCCTGCTCAAATCTGGCTTAATCACAGTCGATTTGCAGCAAACAGGCAATATCAGCGTCAAAGTCATGAAGATGAAAATAGTCTCGCATTCACTGAATTACAGTGGTCATATATTATGGCGACCGTTACTGGACTAGCAGAAGAATTTCCTGAGTTACATCAAAGAAGTTTATTCCTCATTACATTGATTTATTGCTGTTATTTACGCGTTTCAGATGTGTCTGCACGTGCGGGTTATTCGCCGGTGATGAACCAGTTTAAACGTAATCAGCAAACGGGCATCTGGAGTTTTCATATTCCGTTGAGTAAAGGTGGTAAAAGACGCAGTGTTGCGATTTCAAAAGCTTTGCTCGATGCATTAGTCAAATATCGTCAGTTTTTAGGATTAACGGATTATCCAGGACCAAACGAAAATCATCCTTTGTTTGTACGGCATAAAGCTGCTGGACGCGGCCGAGATGTTGGTATCCTCAATGCCAATCTAGGCATTCGTCATGTTCGCGACGAAATTCAAAAAATAATTAATCTGGCTGCAGAACGTATAGAAATCGATGGCTTTACACAAGATGCGGCGCAGATGCGCAAACTTACTGCCCACAATATTCGTCACACTGGTATTACGCACGATATCAATATCAACCGCAGACCGTTATCCCATGTACAAGCCGACGCTGGCCACGAAAGTATCGACACTACATCGCAATATTTGCACACTAGCCAAATTGAACGTCATGAGAGTGCGTTCAACAAACCAATCGATCATTTGAAAGGTATAGAGTGATTCGACACAATGATGCGCACAATGTATATTATGTTAAATGATGGATTTATACCATTCACTACATCGATAAATTTGTGTTGTTCGTGGCCACTCAGAATGAGATTTCGCGGCAGACTGAGATTTGCTTTTTTCCGCCAGAAATTTTCTGGGCCATCTTACCTGCTCTTATTTGAGTATTGGTACGATTAACTAAGTTTGGTGCTTGGGGACTAGATGATGGTTTGTTGCTATTTGCTGGTAAATGGAAAATGCAGTTTTATGTCGCGTCGCTACGTGAATTCTTTAGAGTGTTGGCTGGCATAGCCCTCAATTATTTACGTAGCAACGCGTTCTTTTTGACTGGTATCAATATTGCCAATCTTCATAGGCCAATGGCAGACTGTTGAGTAAATTACGATGCTCTCGCCAATTTGGCATTTGCTTGTCCATGATGGCGCGAAACCTCTCGTTATGATGACGTTCAAGTAAATGAGTAAGTTCATGAACCAAAATGTATTCAAGGCATTCTGGCGGTTTTTTAGCTAACTCTAGGTTTAACCAAATGCGTTTTGCCTGAATATTACAGCTGCCCCATTTGGTTTTCATTTTCTTAATGCCGATGTAGTTTGCTTCTACACCTAAACGCTTTTGCCATATCTCGAGTAGATACAAAATCCTTTGCTGCATTTCCAATCGATAAAATCCGTTAAGGAGTTTCAAGCGATTTTCTGTTGAAGTATCCGTTGATACCGCAATGACTAACTTAGACACGCCTTTAAGAATCACAAGATGTCTGCCAGTCGTCTCCACCATACTTAAGCGGTATCTTTGTCCCCATAAGTAATGGCTCTCACCGTTAACCATTTCGCGACTTGATTGCCTTGGTTGGGTAACAAAATCCCTTTGTTGCTTGTTAATCCAGGCTAACTTGCCTATAACTGCTAAGCGTATCGCTTGCTCTGACGTATGGATTGGAGCTGACACTCTTACTCGTCCATCCGGTGGTAATACGCTTAAATGTAAGTTTTTAATATTCTTGCGATTAACCACTATTTCTATGCCGCGCACTTCGATTGAAAAAGTCTCATCTAAAGAATGTCTTTAATTGATAAATGAGCCACCAATTCTGCCCTTCCTTTTTTGGGTAGCTCTGACGACATGATTTTAGGTACTCTTTTATAGACAAACCACGAATTTTTCTTCTATCTAAATCTGCCTCCTTCATTACATCCGGAGGATAAACATATGCACTAAGTTTTGCAGCAGAGATACCTAAGAATTCCGCCTGTCTTTCTAATTCACTTGAAGGATTAATTATTTCTTCCAGTTCTGACTGTGTGAGATTGCTATAAATGTTATTTTTACCACATATTCCGCAATGAAATGAAAGATTAATTTCATTGCTGGTCATAAAGTCATCAAAAAAAACACGCGTCGACTTCATTATATTTTCCACAATACTTACACTTTAATGATGCTGTTGTTGACATTGTCATCCCTACAAAAAGCTAACGTCTTAGTATTTATGCGCTGTGCTGTTTTCAGGGCATAAATCGCTTGCCGGACTTGGCCGCTGCCACACCCGTGTCAATTGGTATAAATGATGCTATAGGAATTTGCTTTTTTGCGGTAGCGTTTTTTATACCGTTTGAAGAGTAATTAGTTGATATCTATGACTGGATGTTACCCTATGAGCCAGACTAGGAAAGTCTGATTCACTAGCTAATTTTTTTGGCATAAGTCAGCTATAAATAAATTCTAATATGGCTTATATCGGATATGAAAATATATTAAAAACTTCTAAAGATATGGCCAACATTTATTGGCCACAACACACCTGAGAGAAATAGTTATGAACTCACAATAAACGGAATTCATAGGGTGGAGTAGATCATATTTCTGCACTAATGACGACAACTGAGCGTTCTCTCGAGTATTCAAAAGAAATAGTTGATGAATATATAAGAAATGATCTTCATGCTGTTTTTCTACGCACTCTAAGCCCATTAGGCTTCGCTATATCCCTTTCCAATCTTCAGAGAGTGTTAAAGCTTAAGCAAGTCAGCAGCGAAATAAGTGGGTAATTGGCCGGTCCAGTGCATATCAGTGGTGACTGAAATAGCCCTTGGCGCTGACAATATGGGTAACAGCATTAGACGCTGATTGGTCTTCAAACTTGCTGGCAATCTAAACCGCATATAAAAGAAGTTGTTGCATAAAAAATTTTTTCATCGAGACGGAGTAAAAAGTACCATTTTTTGTCACCTTGCCAACGCCAGCATTGTAACCAAGGCAGAGTGAGCCAATGATATTTATACCAAAAACGCCTAAGTTCGTTCAGATCCCGCGTACAAAACATGCCAGCGGTTAACACACGACTTTGGGATAGCAGCCAAAATTGCCTAAGCAAAAAAAACAACATCGCCGCTTTGCCAGAGTGATAGCGCATTATCCACCAGCCTGATTAATTATTTCGGACTAATGGCATGTGGCATGGCTAGGTTTTAGAACATCAGCGTTAAAAATCCCGAACCGCGCAAATAGTTACCTTGGAGCTGTATCGTCAAACACCTTGACGTTAACTCTCGGCATTTAGCAGACTAAGATGAACAAAGGTATAGAATATAAAGCACAGGTGTTAGAGAAGGCGCTGGTATTGGTCGTAAACATGAGCAACCGGCACCATCTGATTGCAAATTGATGAATTAACTGATTATGCACTTGATATGCAAATCTAAAACTATAATCCCCGAGATTTTTCTCACCTTAATGCAATAAAGTGAATAGTTAATCATAAAAAAGAGGTTAGCTGTATTCAACAGCTAACCTCTTCTCTTTAAATCAGGCGATAAATCAGATGTTCTATCATACAACTAGAGCCATGACTTCAAAACGACTCTTACAAAAGCTAACTCATACCAAAAGCTAATTTTTACGGATACAAAAATAGCAAGCTGAGGCTAGTCACTGTAAATCACGAATGTAAAACTAACGCCTGTGAAAAACCATACCCACTCAATTCGGCAGACATGGGATTAGCCGCGTTTAGTGCCCCACGGATCGTTGTCATCCGTCGATGGGCTTGGTCCTGAACGTTCAGCCATTCTTGAATCGTTTCTTGGCTCGTTTCGGAGTTCGCTGCGGCGCTGTGAGTGGCTATTCGATGAACCATATCCAGAGCCGGTGCCACGTCCACCCGTAGGTTTTTTGCCAGAGCTTTTACCTAAACCACTACCAAAGCTCTTACCTGAGCCATAACCAGAGTTAGGACGTTTATTACCCGCTTCGTACTCGGCGCTGGCTTGTGCCTGCATTTTAGCGATAGATTCTATGGTGAGTTCCATCGGTTTACGCGGCGCGATACCTGAGGCAAAACCTCGTTCGCGTGGCTTAAGATCAAACTGCTCACCGACGGCTTTAGGCATACGCTTGAATCGATACAGGTAAAAGTTTTCCACTTTCTCCCGCGCCCACTCAGTCTTCTTGAGGAAAATAATACAGGCCTCAATGGTCGGGTTGGTGTTAAAACAACCTAGCTTTAATGCCGCGTATAAAATTTTCCAGCCATAAAAATCGACTAACTCAGTGATCATTGTCTCGAGTTTGAGGCCGTGTAATGGGTTGTTCTGTTGCTCTTCAATCATGGGAATTCCAAGTTCAGCCCTATTGGCTGATTTTACTGTATTAGTTTACGGTTTTGAGTTGTTAAACGAGTGACTCAATTCGCTACTAAAATTCGCGATTAGAGAAATCACTCAAGTTATGAAGTCATGAGCCACTGACGTTGTTACGGCAATAGCATAGGGCGTTAAGCCTTGTTACTCGTGATGCTTAGATCTTAAATCTTAAGGGCCTAAAGCCTCCAAACAGAGCCATTAAATATTAGCCGTAAAATCTGCTGCTCGACAAAACTGCGGGAATAATAACGGTAAATAAGCTAAACGCCTTCTTTTATTTGCGCTAGCGAGGTTTGGTATCGGCTTTAGGGCAAAGAAAATACGCCGCAGCTGACGGTTTTAATCTACATATCCGCGATATCACGCTAACAGGTATGAACTCAGCATCAAGCTCAAACCCGTTTCTAAATTTTACCTATGATCCGCTGATGCCTTGGGTCAGCCTCAAAATAAACGCAACTGAAACGGCTCGATTTATAGCTGCGCATCACATCCTTGCTCGCATCTTTAGCCCTTAGTCTGTATACTCCGCGACCTTATTATCCCAACTTTAATGTTTTGGCTTAGAGTGGGTGAAGCGCATGTTTCATTTTGAGGCTTGTTTGTCACAATCCCCGTTAGCAAATACCTAGGAAAGCTCCTTTGATCTCTACCGCGAACATCACGATGCAGTTTGGCCCTGAGCCATTGTTTGAAAACATTTCAGCGAAATTTGGCAACGGTCACCGCTATGGTTTGATCGGCGCGAATGGCTGTGGCAAATCGACCTTTATGAAGATCCTCAGCGGAGCGTTAGCGCCAACCTCTGGCAATGTGTCCATCACGCCCGGCTTAAAAGTCGGTACCCTAAGCCAAGATCAGTTCGCGTTTGAACAATACAGTGTGATCGATGCAGTGATCATGGGGGATGTTGCCCTGTGGAAAGTCAAACAGGAACGCGATGCAATCTACGCCAATCCGAATATGACCGAAGAAGATGGCATGCGCGTTGGCGATCTTGAAAGTGAATTTGCCGAAATGGATGGCTACAGCGCCGAAAGCCGCGCCGGTGAAATTCTGCTCGAAGCGGGTATTGAAGAATCTTTCCATTACGGCCTAATGCAACAAGTCGCACCGGGTTGGAAACTGCGGGTCCTGTTGGCACAAGCACTATTTGCCAACCCAGATATTTTGCTGCTCGACGAACCAACCAACAACTTGGACATACATACCATTAGCTGGTTAGAAGCCGAGTTGAACAAACGCAAATGCACCATGATCATTATTTCCCATGATAGGCACTTCTTAAATGCCGTATGTACCCACATGGCCGATATCGATTACGGCGAACTGCGCATTTACCCTGGTAACTACGAATACTTCCTCGCACAATCGTCTTTGATCCGTGAACAATTATTATCGGGCAACGCCAAGAAGAGTGCTGAAATCGAAGAACTGCAAGACTTCGTTAACCGCTTCGGTGCCAACGCATCTAAGGCAAAACAAGCCAGCTCGCGCGCGAAAAAAATGGACAAGATCAAGCTTGATGAAGTGAAATCATCAAGCCGTATTCACCCTTCTATTCGTTTCGATGCTGGCAAGAAAATGCATCGCCAAGCACTGATCCTCGAAGATTTGGCCCACGGGTTTGATGGTGAGCAGCTATTCGAAGGCGGCGACTTAATCCTCGAAGCCGGTGCAAAATTAGCGATTATCGGCGAAAACGGCGTGGGTAAAACCACTTTCCTACGTTGCTTAGTCAATGATTTAGAACATAATAAAGGCGTGATCAAGTGGTCAGAAAACGCATCAATCGGCTACTGTCCACAAGACAGCAGTGACGAATTTGATAATGACTACACGTTAATGGATTGGATGTCACAGTGGCGCCAACCTAAGCACAACGATCTTATGGTACGCGCCATGTTAGGCCGTCTGCTGTTCACCGAAGATGACGCGAACAAGAAAGCCCGTAACTGTTCAGGTGGTGAGAAAAACCGCTTGTTATTCGGTAAGTTAATGATGCAAGACATCAATGTGCTGATCATGGACGAACCGACTAACCACATGGACATGGAAGCCATCGAAGCACTCAATAATGCGTTGAAAGACTTTGAAGGCACTTTGATATTCGTCAGTCATGATCGTGAGTTTGTATCGTCACTCGCAACACGTATCATTGATATTAAAGATAAAAAAGTGATTAACTTCCAAGGCACTTTCGATGAGTACCTTTCAAGCCAAGCTGAAATGGAAGCGAGAAAAAGCGCGTAATGTTATTCGGCTAACTTACGCCGATTAACCCAGCGTTATCGCATTAAAAAGTCGTCATTGGTTATCCAATGGCGACTTTTTGTTGGGCTAAATCTGACTAGTTACTCATTAGCTTATTAATTTTTTTAACCAATATCTCGCGATTTTTAGCCAGTTTAAAAATTGTCGGCAAATGTCGAATGACTATCGGCTCAGACTCAAATACCGCATCGCGATCTTTGGCTTGAATATAATCACGGATCTGAAGCATCATCTGTTTATTAAATGCCCAAAGTGAATGACCTTTAAACTCAAGGGAATAAAATGCGTCATTGGGCCATTCAAGTCGATGTTTCTGTTTTGCCATACACTGATAACAACAAATAAGACCAAGATCTGTACCATCTGTAAAAGCACTGTTCGCCCTATGTTCCCAAGTCGAAGTACCTTGGTATTTTTCTGGCAATTTTTCCCGCCAAGAAGCATCCAATAGCGGAGGGAAAAACAGCACACCAGGCCATTTATGAGCAAATCTTTGATTAAACTGCTTGATCTCAAACTGCCGACCCTCAAATAAATGCGCATCTTTTTTCTCTAAACGAAAAACATGGGCAAAGGTAAAAGTGGCGCAGCCAGCACAATGGGGGCAAGTAACTTCAACTCCGTTTGGCAGGCTAAAAAACTCATAAAATCCTGTCATTGATACGACATTCCAAATGATTTAGAGACTAATTTGGAGCTCATCAATTTTCCAACCACCTTCATTTATCATGCTAATTCTTTGTTTTTCATTCGCCTCCGATGCATTACCACAGAGATCTTTTTGTGCATATTCAAGAACGGCCGTATCCCCTTCGATCACCTGCGACACTAAGGTGAGTGCTTTGCACTTGGCAGCGGCTTTTGAAAATGAAAGATAAGATGCGATCACTTCATCGCGGGACTGCTTCATCTGCTGCATATACTGTGGGAACTTAGACTCAACATCCGCTTGCTTACGTTGGGTATAGTAAGCCTTGTCCTCTTGATAACTCATCCCCTGCTGTACATTAGCATTGTACTCGTCATAGACTTCGCTCGGCGATTTAGGCGTTGTACAACCTATCAGCACAAGCACAGATATGGGCAGTAAGAAAATCGATTTCATCATCGAACCTCCAAAACTAGACATGTATTATCAATAAATTCCATGGTGCATTCATCTGCTTGTTGTCACTGAACGAGTGCGCCATATATGTCTACCAAATACTCCTTATTCTCTTTGAAATCAATTACCTTTGCAGAAAGTAAACCTTTACTATCAACAGGTAACAAAATCAATGAAGATAAAATGTAATGCCACCAAGATAACATGTAAATAGTTCATTGATTACTTTAGCTTGGCAGCGTTGCTCATTCAATTGCAGCACAGTTGCTTATGGCGAGTGCTAAAAATAAGTGCCATAAAGCTGTGAGCATGCTCTAAATTGCAGTATTTGACAGGTCATTGTCTAATGCATTAAAAGGCACAAAGGTCTTTTTATCGAACCAGAGAGGCGAGCGATTTTGTCCTGCAAGCTGATAAGCCCAAGTAGTAATGGCTTCAGAGCGATCACTCTCACAGACGAAATATCGACTGAGTTCAGAGTGTAACGTTTGGCCATGCCGGATAATATTTTGCTCATACCAGTTATCTTTATGGTGCTGAACGGCAAGATGATCGCGTTTTTGATTATTACAACTGCTATGTGCGAGGACAAAATTATGGCCTAAATCATTAGGATATCGTGCCCAAGGGATAAAATGATCCACTTCGCCTGTTTCTTTTAATGATTTTTGGCAATAGAAGCATTGGCCTTTTTGGATATCAAGCAGTACAGGTCTAGCATGGGTGATCGTCTGTCTGTCGCTACCAAACAGAAACTCACTTAAATTGCCTTTACTGCCTATAATCACTTGATTTGCTGGAAACTCGGCGATTTTTTGTACCCATTGAGTACGAGCCAATGACACCACTAAATCGTGAAATCGCCTGAAGCAAAATGCGATACCCGGATTCAACTCGATGTAATTTTTCGTTTTATCATGGGGATAAAGAAAACATTCTTCATTACGTGACAAGTTTTGTAAGCGCCATAAGGGGCCATCTTTAAACGTACCGCGCGTTTTACGCAATAAAGCTGGATAACTAAGATGCGCTTTTAACTGGGATAGACTGTTAACACCTTGATGGCGTAGTTCAATCAAACTGTTGATCAAGGCTGATTGCTTTCCACTATTTTGGATCAAGACAAAATACCCATCATTGGCACCAAAAGGCAAAGAGTGTTGCCAGTAAAGTTCAATAAACTTCTCTACCAAATCATCAATACTGATGGCGGTTTTCAGCGCAGGATCGGCATTGAGTATTAATGGCCGTTCGATACAGATATCGGCGATCGCATGCAGTAAGGCAAATTTGTAAGTTGCAACGAAATCCCCTTCAACTAACAGACGTTGTAAATAGCTAATAAATTCAACTTGTCTTCTCGCATCAATCGGCATTCAGTCGCTCCTGAATAATAACGCTTGCTTCAGGTGCATTTACGTTTGGCATCAGTTTGGGTGTAAAAACTAACGTCTGCCAATGCACTTGTGAGCGACCGAGTTTATCGGTTTCATCTTGGCTCAAATCTAAAAGTCGTAGCTGACAATCTGCAGCAAGTGTGAGCAGTTCATCGGCACTGACTGGGTGCATAACGCGCGCATCGGGGCTTGGGCCATGGCGCAAACTGATGACTAAAAGTCCAGTCGAATTGAGTAAGCGTGAGAGTGTTGCTAGTGCAAGTGGGCGCTCTGAGGGAGATAAATGCATCCACACAGCGCTGAGTAAAATCAGATCAAACTGTTGCGCTAGGCCAACCACTTTTTGCAACTGAGGTAAACCATCCTCAATCCAACGCACGGGTAGATCCCGAGTTAACACCTGCCCCATTTTCGCTAAAACAACCGCAGGTTCGACTGCAATAATTTGTGTCTCTTTGCCCTCTGTTTTTCGGCTAAATAATGCACATCCCGCCCAGAACCAGCTCCTACATCCAATATCGACAATGTATTTTTGGTAAGTAGAGGCAAAAGATGATGCAACCAACTCGAATGCACTTCTTCAAAGGTTTTAGACAAATACTGTGCCGCGAGTATTTCGGCGTGGTCATTATAAAACACTGTGCTCACTGACAACGATCCTTTTGCAACAAGTGATTGTTTTTACAGACGCTAACTTATCACAGTCGTATTTGATAAAAAATATATGTCATCATTATCATGCTGTTTTGCATAAAATATTTAGCATTATGTTGTTCGCGATCACTGTGCTGATTTCGGCTATTCGACCCAAAATTCTTATCAATACCTATGCAATCTCAGCATTTCCCCGTCGTTTTTGTCGCAGTGGTTTACACTCTATGAGTTAGTGTAAAGATAAGTGCAATTGATTGAATCTGTTACATTCTTCTCCAGAGCAGTTTCCATTTCAGTGTTGGAGTGAACGGGTTTTAACGTCTTGGCGTAGCGTCTACATAGAGATTAAGACCTAGGGCTCAATTATTTAGGATATCTATTGCCTATGAGTTTTGAAGATTCGTTAGAGCAACTTAAACGACAGTTTTTACATGCACTGCCGGATAAAAAGAAACAAATCATTACCTTGTGGATTTCATTGCGTAAAAATTGGGACGCACACATGCTGTCTGCCGTGTACCGAGAGGTGCATAACTTAAAAGGGTCGAGCGAGACCTTTGGGTTATCAGATACCAAACACATAGTCGATAAACTGGAGTTGCTGCTTAAGGGGCTGCTCAATGCGCCAGCCCCCGAACTTCCTACGATCAAAGGCTTAGATACCCTCTTCCACCAGTTGTTACAAAACAATATGCGCGGCCAACCGTCGGCGCCAGTAGTAGAGGCGCAAATGCAGCAAAGCCCCTATAAACCGTCAAAGGCGCGCCATGAGCACCATATTGCCATCATAGAAGACGATGGGAATGTCGGCGCTATGATCACAAAGCAGCTGCGAGAGTTCGGTTTTAGTGTGCAGCATTTTTTGAATTTCACGAGCTTTCTGGTGGTGCAAAATAAAACGCCCTTCGATCTGATTTTATTAGATTTAATTCTACCAGATTGGACTGAAGAGGCCTTGTTCGAAGCTGCCACTGAGTTTGAGAAGAACAATACCCGAGTATTTGTTTTATCCTCGCGGGGGGATTTTGACATGCGGCTATTGGCCATTCGTGCCAACGTCAGCGAATATTTTGTTAAACCTGCGGAAACCACTTTATTGGTGCGCAAAATCCATCAATCTCTCAAGATGTCAGAGAAACAGCCGCTTAAGGTGTTACTGGTGGATGATCAACAATCTATGGTGGATTACTTTTCAAGCCTGTTACGCAGCCATGGTTTGATGGTAAAAGGGTTGTCCAGTGCCGAGCAAGTCTTGCCTGCCCTTGAGCAATTTGAGCCTGATTTGTTTATCTTCGATTTGTACATGCCCGAAGTGAACGGGCTTGAGCTGGCAAAGATGATCCGCCAATTGGATAAATACACCTCGAGCCCAATTCTCGTGTTGAGCTCAGACGATACGATGCAGAATAAGGTCAGCATCATACAAGCGGGATCAGATGACTTAATTTCAAAGCAAACCGCACCGAGTTTATTCGTCGCGCAGGTGATTTCCCGTGCGCAACGGGGTCATGATATTCGCAGTTCGGCTAGTCGCGACAGCTTAACTGGGCTGTTAAATCATACCCAAATTCTGGTGGCTGCGAGACGCTGTTTTAACGTAGCGAAACGGATTAACTCTCAAGTTTGTATCGCTATGTTTGATTTAGATCACTTCAAAAAGGTCAACGATACTTATGGTCATTCCGGTGGTGATAAGGTGTTGTTGGCATTTGCCCACCTGTTACAACAATCCTTACGTCAAACTGACTTTACCGGCCGCTACGGTGGTGAAGAATTTATGTTAGTGCTGCCAGATATGCAAAAACCACTGGCGATTGCCAAGTTGAATGCGATCCGTGAAAGCTTTAGCCATATCGTATTTGTTGAAGATGGCGTCGAATTTAAGGTGACGCTCAGCGGCGGTTTAGCCTTTTCGGATCAATGTGAGGAATTTCAAGATTGTCTGTTACTAGCAGATAAAAACCTTTACGAAGCTAAACGTTTAGGCAGAAATCAGCTCGTGGTTTCTCCGACTGACTAGCACTAGATAGAATGAGCCACTGCAGCGCACAAATCAGTTCGGCGTAATGCTCTTCCTGCGAGACTCACGCTCTATTCATCACTTTTGAATCCCACTCAGCGTGGGCGGTCACAGTGAGCTTAAATGGTTAATGAGCTTGCTCGGCATCTGCGATAACTCCACCACATAATCTACCGCACGGCACTTTATTGCTTCTCGTGGCATGCCAAATACCACACAACTTTGTTCATCTTGGGCAAATGTAGTGACGCCTTTTTGGTGTAGCGCCACCATGCCTTCGGCGCCATCTTTGCCCATGCCAGTTAAAATCATCGCGCTGATATTGGGCGTGGCACATTGGGCCAAGGCCGTAAACATCACATCGACCGAAGGTCTGTGGCCACTGACCTTTTCATCTTGGGTTAATTTAACTTTATAACTACCACCCACTTTGATGATCTCAAGGTGATGATCGCCAGGGGCAACATAGGCATAACTGGGTAAGAGTCGTTCCCCATGCTCGGCTTCTTTGACAGTAATCCGTGACTGTCGATTTAAACGTTCCGCAAAAGTGCGGGTAAACCCCGCTGGCATATGTTGGGTGATCACTATCGGCGGCATAGCCGCGGGTAAATGTTGTAATACATAAAGAATGGCTTCAGTACCGCCAGTAGATGCGCCTATCGCGACTAAATGCTGTGTCAGGGTTGTATTGGCCAATATTGGCCGCTTACTTGAAACAGGGCGTACTGGCTCAACAAATTTCTGAGGCTTGATGATTTTGGCTTTCGCGGCAGATTTGATCTTATCTAAAATCAAATCCTGATAATCATGGATACCTTGGGGCGAGTCTAATTTCGGTTTAGGGATAAAATCCACCGCGCCTAAGGCCAAGGCGTTAAATGTCGCATCAGCACCCTGCTCGGTTAACGATGAAATCATCACTACTGCAGTGGGTCTGGCTTTCATCAAGCGGTCCAAAAATGTTAAACCGTCTACTTTGGGCATTTCAATGTCTAAGGTAATCACATCGGGGCAAAATTGGTTCACCAGATCCTTGGCCTCATAGGCATCGGCAGCGAGCCCAACCAGAGACAGTTCAGAGTCAGCCTCAATCATTTTACCGAGCAAGCTGCGCATCAGCGCAGAATCGTCAACAACTAACACTTTGATCGTCATAACTTAATCACCAAATAGTTCAACGTCGCCGCCCGAAGGTAAATTACGAACCCGTAAACGGTACTCACTTTCCCTGTCAAGAATTGTGCTGTTATGCATGGATTTAATTTTACGGACTTTCACTTTTCCCGAATGGGGGAAAAAATACACTTTGCGCGGATACACATCGAGTAAATCGGCAGCAACGATAGGGATATTTTCCAGATTGAGGTATTCAATCACAAACTCAGCATTACGCTCACCAATGTTGTGCACAGTAAAACTACGTAACATATTACCGCCCCCAAACACCTTAGCTTCGAGTAAATTACGCTGTGCGCCAAGCTTGAGCAAGTCGTTGATTAACAACTCCATGGCATACACGCCGTAACGGGCTGAATCGGCGAGCACCCCAGTACAATTACTATTGTCACTTGGCAATAAAAAGTGATTCATTCCGCCAATTTTGAGCTTAGGATCATACAAGCACACTGAGACGCAAGAGCCTAACACTGTCACTATCATGGTATCTTCACGGGTCGCAAAATACTCGCCGGGTAATATTTTTACCGCATCGCAACCAAAATGATGATCGTGATAGCGATTCGGCTCTGCAATAGCATATTCGATATTAGGTTTTAGCACTCATGAGCCCCTTCACTGGCCGATAGGTTGTTTGACCAACGGCAGTGATGATTTGCGGGAACATATTAAAATTTTCCGAATGTCCCGCAATATAAAGTCCATCCTCGCTAAGGGAGTTCATCATGTGTTTTAATATGACTTCCTGCGTTTCTTTATCGAAATAAATCATTACATTACGGCAAAAAATTACATCCATTGGCGTTTTTAGCGGCCAAAAAGAATCGAGTAAATTGATGCGGGTAAACTTGAGCATCTGCTTTAATTCGGGCACCACGCGCACATTGCCCAACTGTGAACCCCTTCCGCGGTGAAAAAACCGTTTCTTACGGATATCGCTGACTGTATCGATACGATCTAAGGGATAAATACCCATTTCAGCCTTTTTAAGTACGCCGCTGTCGATATCGGAAGCAATGAGCTCGATAGGCGTTTTAAAACTGTTGAAATGTTCAGCGACGACAATCGCAATCGAGTAAGGTTCTTCCCCTGTGCTACTGGCCGCACACCAGATCCTGCGGGTATCTGGGTTATCGATTAAATATTGCTTTAACACTTCAAAGTGATGCGGTTCCCTGAAAAATGCCGTTTGATTAGTGGTTAACGCATTGATAAATTCTTGGTGTTCGTTTTCATGGCTTAGCAGATACTCAAAATAAGCCGAAAATCCGGCTAATTTCAATGTTCTGATCCGCCGCACTAAACGGCTATACACCATAGCATCCTTGCTATCGGCGAGTTTGATCCCCGCTAAGCGGTACAGCGTCGTCCTCGCGGTATTAAAGTGCACCGAGGTATAGGCAAACTCTCGTTCCAATGGTTTGTTTTCACTCAATTAAAATTCTTCCCATTCGTCTTGATCTTGCTTCATGGGCTTCATCGCATTGGTTTTAGGTTTCTCTGTCACTCTGGCTCTTGCCATAGGTTGAAGCTGCTGTTTGATGGGCTTCATCGCCTTCGCTTTGGGCGCCGCTAATCTCGCGTTGCTGCGTCTTGGGGCTTCATCTTCGTCGTCCACGCGAAAACTGGCGACACTGTCTGAGAGTTGCTGCGCTTGGGATTGCATGCTTTCCGCTGCGGCGGCCGCTTCTTCAACCAATGCCGCATTTTGTTGCGTCATTTCATCCATTTGCACTACGGCTTTGCTGATCTCATCGATACCGATGGCCTGCTCATTAGAGGCTGAGGCAATTTCCGCCATGATGTCGTTCACCCGTTTAATGGCGATGACAATTTCCTTCATGGTATCGCCAGACTTACCGACAAGGCTGTTGCCACTCTCGATTTTAGACACCGAATCCGAGATCAGTGCCTTGATATCTTTAGCGGCATTGGCCGAACGTTGGGCTAAGCTACGCACTTCTGACGCGACCACAGCAAAACCGCGGCCTTGTTCGCCCGCCCGCGCCGCTTCAACCGCTGCATTGAGCGCTAAGATATTGGTCTGGAAAGCAATGCCATCGATAACACCAATAATGTCGGCAATCTTACGCGCCGATTCATTAATCGATGCCATGGTCTGGACAACTTGCTGGATAAGCTCACCACCATCCACTGCGACTTCAGCCGCTTTAGAGGCTAAGGCATTGGCTTGACTGGCGTTATCCGCATTGAGTTTCACTGTACCTGTGAGTTCCTCCATGCTGGCCGAGGTTTGCTCTAGGCTAGAAGCTTGCTCTTCGGTGCGGCTGGATAAATCAGCGTTGCCTTGGGCTATTTCTGCCGAAGCGGTATTGATGGTATCCGCGGCTCGTTGAATATCTTGGATCATGAAGGATAACTTTTCAGCAGTTTGATTTGAGTAATTTTTCAAATCATCAAAGGTGCCTTCATAATCGTTATAAATGCGAGTGGTCAAATCGCCATCGGCCAGCGCCATCAGCACCCGCGCCACATCTTGCAATCCACGTTCCGAGGTTTCAATTAACGAATTTAAATTGTTCGCCAGCATTAAAAAGAAACCTTGCTTGCCATCTGTTTCCGCCCTTTGGGAGAAATCACCCGCAGCTGCGGCTGTGACTATGCGGGAAATTTCCTGCTCGGTTTGGACTTCAATGGTGCGGTCGAGCCATTCAACTACAGTGCCTAAGCGTTCACCTTCTTTAGACACAATGGGGCTGGCCGTTAAGCGAAAATGGCAACTCGCGACCTTAATAAGCGATTCATATTTACGGTCTAATTTATCGAGTAAACTTGCTTGGTGAGCAGGATTGCGGTGGAAGATATCCATAGAGCTGCCGAGGATTTTATCCACGGAAAAATGCGGTAAGGCTTGTCTGATCTCACTTTCAGAATGGCGCAACATAGTTTCGACCGAGCGATTCATATAAATGATCGTACGGTTAGCATCGGCGATCATGACGTTGGTACTGGTATTATTGAGCGCTTCGAGGATACGCTGGGTTGCTCGCTCGGCTTCGATACTTTCGGTGCGGTCTATCCACTCAACACCTGTGCCTAAATGCTTATTTTCAGCGGTGATAATCGGCGTCAGAATCAACCTAAAGGTACGTTTACCTATGGTGATTTGCGCGGTATGGGATTGGGTTAGACGTTCTAATAAATTGCGCTGATGTGCAGGATTTTTATGGAAAATGTCGATATTACTGCCGATCAGTTTGGCAACCGAGAACTGAGGTAACTCTTTACGAATATCGTCCTCTGCCTCTTGCAGTAAACGGACGACGGCTTTATTCGCATAAATAATATTGCGCTGACTGTCAGCGATCATAAAGCTGTTGCCACTGTTATCGAGTAGCTGAAAATAGCGCTGACGCTCTTCATCCCTTTGCTCACGCGCCTCATCATTGCCAAAAAAATTGAAGATACTCATTATTGTTACTCCTGATCAGTCAGACTATTTGCATCAATTAGACCCAGCTCATCACTGCTGATCAGAGCCTGAATATTTACTAAAATGATCATCTTATCCTCGACCGTGGCTAAACCTTTGAGATAGCGACTATCGAACGCCACCCCAAATTCTGGGGCGGGTAAGATTTCCTCCGCCGACAGCTTAATCACATCGGAGACGGCATCGACCACTATGCCGACTATACGTTCAAACACGTTGAGCATAATAACGATTGTGAACTCGTTATAAGTGGCGGTTCCAACAGCAAATTTCATCCGCAAATCCACTATGGGTACTATGTCACCGCGCAAATTAATCACGCCTTTTATAAAGCTAGGGGCGTTGGCGATTTTAGTGACCGACTCATAACCGCGAATTTCTTTGACGGACATAATATCGAGGGCATAGTGCTCTTCGCCTAACATAAAGCTTAAAAACTCCACCTCATCATGGGCGTTGTATTCCACTTTGGCGGTCATAGTTGATCGACTCTCCATGGCTATTTCCTTAATTTTTAATGTGCAGAGCGAGCGATTCGACATCGAGGATCAACGCGACGCTGCCATCGCCCATGATGGTGGCGCCGGAAACTCCGGGGATCCTGCGATAATGTGTTTCAAGACTTTTAATCACCACTTGCTGCTGGCCAACTAAGGCATCAACGCACAGGCCAAAGCGCTTGTGGTTGCTTTCGAGCAATACGACTATGCCCTCTTCTGGGCAGCGGGCATTGGGCTCAATTTCCATCAGCTGATAAAGATTGAGCAGAGGTAAGTACTCTTCACGTACTTTTAAGAGTCTTTCTTTGGCGAGAAATTTAAGTTGTTCCGTTTGCGGCTGAATAGATTCTATGATGTGCACTAAGGGCAGAATGTAGATCTGATTTCCCACAGAAACCGTCATACCATCGACAATGGCGAGCGTGAGTGGCAACTGGATTTCAAAGGTTGAGCCTTGGCCCTCAGTGGATTCAATATCAATGCGTCCACCTAAGGCTTCAATATTACGGCGCACCACATCCATACCAACACCACGGCCAGACACATCCGTGACTTCCTCCGCAGTAGAAAATCCTGCGGCAAAAATCAATTGCCAGACTTGCTTGTCGCTACTGTTATCAGCCACTTGCAAACCGTTTTCCCGCGCCTTTTGAATAATGCGCTCACGGTGTAAACCTGCACCGTTATCGTGCACAGCGATAACGATATTACCGCCCCTTTGACTGGCTTTAAGGGATAACACGCCCACTTCGGATTTACCCGCTGCGAGCCGTTTTTCAGGTTTTTCGATACCGTGATCTAAACTATTGCGCACTAAGTGAGTCAGCGGATCGACGAGCTTTTCAATCATGCCCTTGTCTATTTCTGTGTTGCCACCTTCAATCACGAGATTGACGTTTTTACCCAGTTGCTCAGAAAGGTCCCTCACTAAACGGTTGAAACGGTTAAACACAAAGGATACGGGAAGCATACGTACCGACATCACTGCCTCTTGCATCTCACGGGTATTACGTTCCAATTCATTGAGTGCGGTCTTGAGTCGCTCACCTAAATCGCCCGTCATTTCATTGCCGATAAGTGTTAGCATGGACTGAGTGATCACCAGCTCGCCCGCGAGATTAACCAAAGTATCTATCTTAGAGGTTTCGACCCTTAAGGTGGCATCTTGGGCTGGCGTGGCTGATTTTTTAGTCGCTGTTTTCACCTCTGTGGTATTGGGCTTTGGGGCAACAGATGAGTTTGATGTTGCGTTTGAACTCAGTATTGCAGGCGAGCTTGCTTTCACAGAAGGACTCGTAGGCACGGTTGAAATGGGTGCGGTGGGCTCAGTCGCTTTGGCTTTAAATAAGGTGTTTTGGGATTGGCTACTTCCAGTTTCCTTGGCTTGATGTGCTCGAGTGGTCGCTGGCTTATAAACCTTCTGCACTAGCGGTTTTGAACTTAATAACTCGATTTCATTGGCGAAGGATTCTGGCGTTAATGCTTCAAAAAAACCAAAGCCTAACTCATCATCGTCAATTGTCACATCACACAGCTCAGCAGTACGCTCTTTATTATTTGCCACACTGTCAGCGCTGATGTCTTCCGCTTGATAAGGCTCATCAAAAAATCCAAAATCTTCACCTTCGATGGCAATATCACGTGCCATTTCATCTTCAAAAAATCCAAAACCCAGATCTTCTGCCTCCACTGGTACGGTGGGTGCTGCATTTATGATGGGAGTGCTAGTAGCGGCGTCTGTACCATTACGTATCGCAACTGATGAACTAAAAGGCTCACCATTTAACGCTGCAACCAACTGACTTTTACTGTATTCAACCTCCTGCCAATCAATCTGCTCTTCTTCGCGGTACAAGCTCAAGATATGGGATAACGTGTCCACAGTACTCAGCAGTAAATCGATAATGGATGACGTTAATTGGAAGTTACCCTTACGGGTTTTATCCAGCAGGTTTTCCATCACATGGGTGACACTGGTTAATGCGGTAAAACCAAAAATACCACTGCCGCCTTTTATAGAATGTGCAGCACGGAAAATGGTGTTCAGTTCTTCAGGATCGGGAGAAGCAAGGTCCAATGCCAATAGCAATTGTTCCATATTTTCAAGATGTTCATGACTTTCTTCAAAAAAGACCTGATGGAACTCGGCCATATTGATGGACATAGCGCACCCCGTTGCAGTTAACCCAGCACTTTAGCCGTAATAGCCAACAACTTTTGAGGATCAAAGGGTTTTACCATCCATCCCGTCGCACCCGCGGCTTTCCCTTGGGCTTTCATATCATCGCCCGCTTCCGTGGTGAGCATAATGATCGGCGTACGCATAAATGCCGACATAGCACGTAAGGATTTAATTAAGGTCAGCCCATCCATTCGAGGCATGTTTTGGTCTGTCAGAATGAAGTCAAATCTTTGCCCATTACAGATATCAAGGGCTTCTCGACCATCTTTGGCCAGTACCACTTGATAATTAGCCGATTTAAGGGTCGCTTCGACCATTTGTCGAATCGCTGCGGAATCATCAACAATTAATATTCTTTTACTCATGCGCTATTCCATTATGACTTTAGTTATATTCCCTGGCGGTACTAATTCGTAGGTCTTAGATAATGTTTTCACCAGTAAGAGACCGCGCCCAGACAACTGAGGAATGTCCGCCATCAAATTTTCATCACCCTCAAAGCCTTTGCCACTGTCAGCCACGCTAATATGTAATTCATCCTGCGATGAACGCCAGATGATGCTCACTTTTACCCAATCATTTTCCGTGAGCCTATCTGCAAAACTGTCCCTAATACTATGGTACAGTTCGAAGCCTTCTGGATCATTTTTTAGTCGAGAATCTAATTTTAGTACACCATGATCAATAGCGTTGCTAAATAACTCTGCGACAACAGTAAAAACCCGTTGACAGAAATTGGTCGCAAATCCCAATATACTGAGGAACTGATTCAATGAACTTAAATAATCAGCGCTGAGTAACATAGGCCCTGCAATACTGACATCCCAGCAGAACTCTCCATCCATAATGGCTTTAATACGACTAACATCACGATCTTGATGCCAAGTGTTTAATCGTTCAAAATCTAAGGTACAAATAGTGATGTCATCGGCAATATTTTCAGCAGAACAGTACTCATGCATATTGTTCTCTAAATATTTGACTAGACCACCTGACAAATGAATAAATAGATCTTTTAATTTATCAATGCCAAATGGATTGCCGTCATGGGTATATTGCTCTATTAAACCATCACTAAAAAGGCAAGCATGCCCATGGGATGGTAAATCAACCGTAACAATATCCGCTATAAAAGTATGCGGAGGTAAAATACCAAGGGCCATATTTGTCGATTTAAATTTATCGATGGATTGATTACTGACTGAACGAGAATGGTCAGTTTCTTTAATATTGTGGTTTGTTAAACAGTCAATTCCACCCGTTTGAATATACACGGGGGGCATACCACCATTCCAAATGTGTAATTTATTACGATTAAAATCGGCTTCTAAAATAATACAGGCAACAAATCTGTCTTCAGGGTTTTCTCGGTGGAGCTTAGCATTCAGTTCATAAATAAACGTAACTAAAGAAAATCCCTTTGAAACCATGGCCCTAAATGTACTGGCAACACGCATGATGGGCATGGCTGCACTCAGGCCATGACCCGTTGAATCGGCGAGAATTAAGAAGAAATTGCCATTAGGCGCTATGCCATTGAGGATAATATCACCGCTAAAATTGGCACTGGCTTGGCAGTAAGTATGTACAAAATCAAAGTCAGTATTATCAATATTGACTAAGTGCTCAAATAAATGCCGGGCCATGTGTTCTTCTCGGGCCTTTTCATAAAGCATTTTTTCGAGTTCAATTCTTTGATGTTCTACTTTATGCTGAAGTTGCACTCGGGTAAGTAAACATTCAACCTTGTACCAAAATATTTCAACATTTATCGGTTTAACAACAAAATCCAAAACCCCCATTCTAAAACAGGCTAATACGGATTGATTTTCTTTTGTCTCGCTCATGACTATAACAGGTGTTTCTTTTTTGTCCTTATTCAACTTATCCAGTAACGCCAGTGCGGTACCATCCTTTAACCAATAGTTAATCAGAATTAAATCAACCGTATTTTGCGTTATTTCAAATAAACCTTCTTCTAGATCACTACAGACAATGACGTTGTAACCTTTGCTATGAATAAAGTCACTGATCCTTTGACTCGCAATAGCGTCATCATCGATAACTAAAATAAAATGTTCCGGCTGAGTAAGCGATACCATAATGAGTGTTACTCTATGATGTATATTTTCTGCATATTGGCAATACTAAGGATTTCATTCGCCTGACCATGTGCAGCTTTTACAGACGTAGAAATATGTAACTCCTGCGCCTTACGATGCAGCAATACCATCATGCCTAAAGCAGAACTATCAAGGTAAAGCACTCGACTAAAATCTAAAATAATATGGTTAACCTCTGGAAGCGTTAAAATATCTTGATAATCACTGGTGAATTTCTTGTGGTAATAAAAGTCAAAGCGCTCTGGCAATGAAATAACTTTAATATTTGACATTTTGTTATCCCTAATTAAAAGAGTTCAATTTCACCACAGGTAATTTGATCCCTTGAAACGGGATTATGAGTATCCTGACGTCTGCGACTCATTTGTATTGTGATGTCATCACCCTTAATGCCAAACTCCTGTTGTGACATAGTGGTGACGCGATTGAGCGATTCTTTTAAATGGTTTAGGGACTGATTTGTGTAAATCAGGCTTTGGGAAGTAATATCACTGAACTGCAATCCCCGAATAGTATCCGAGATGGCTTGTTCTAGTTCATGTGCCGATGAATCGATACGTTCAATCACTTGAGAATCCTTCTCTGCTTTAACGATAATCTGCCTTAGTGCAGTATCTATATCCTTTTTGGCATCAATAATATAAGTCATATCTTGAGCGGCGACTTTACTCACGTGTACGGTTAATTGCTCAATCTGAATTTGAATTGATTTAAGCTGTTTTTGTATGCTTTCACTAAAACCTGCGCTACGAGTGGATAAAGCGCGCACTTCATCTGCCACAACGGCAAAGCCTCTACCCGCATCACCCGCCCGCGCCGCTTCAATTGCCGCATTTAAAGCGAGCAAATTAGTCTGGGACGAGATTTGATCTATGTCTTGCAAGGCTTTCATTGCTTGAGGCATAGACTCGTAGATGAGATTCACTTTTTCCAACAACTCCATAGTTGATGCCGACATTTCTATGGTGGATTGAATAAAGCGCTCTAACGTCATTGAGGTATTGTTGGCAAATTGTTTCATTTGGTCTGAATGGAATAACTCAGCATCGTCAGTGCTTTGAACAAGAGCGGAAATGAACCCTGTTTGCTCGGTCATTAATCGCCCTAAGCCATCAAACGATTCTCCCAGCAGATTGACCGCATCGCCCTGCACCGCAAGTACGCTGCCAATGTTAGATTCACAACTGTTGAGTGTGGTGATCGTTTCTTGATATAGACTGACGTGAGCTTGCCAATCGGCGGCAAGTTGGTTGTTTGAGGACTTATCATCATGCTGTTGAACTGATTGTATTTGCTTGTGCTGAAAAGATTGCCACAGCAACATAATCAACACGGAAATAATCGGCCCCATAGCCCAGAATGTCATTAAGCTAAGCAGATATCCAATGCCTGCCGCACTCACTGCAACGACCCCATCCTTGAATGTCATATCTATTTCACAATAATTGTACAGTGATTAAAAAGTAGTTTGGTACTGAGCAATTTTCAAACATGAAAGTGAAATTTTTCACATTGTTACGTGTGGCAATGCGGAAAATGCAGTTATCCCGTTAGAAATCCTCAGTATTGGGCGCAAATCTTCAGTAAATCGCTGTAAATTCATGATTTGCTAATAAACTTACCTTTATAGAACCCTAAACTTAACTGTGCAGTCCTCATACCCTAGGTTACACTGGAAGCGTCATTGATTGGGATGGAATCGCTTATGAGTCAACGTACATTACACTCCTTATTTAAACCGACTTCCGTTGCCATTATCGGCGCTTCGAATACTGAGAAACGCGCGGGTAATGTGCTGATGAAAAACCTGCTCTCCAGCGGTTTTTCGGGGCCTATCATGCCAGTCACCCCTAAATATCGGGCTGTGATGGGCGTGCTCGCCTATCCCAATATTGAAGCGTTACCCATCAAACCCGATTTAGCCGTTATCTGTACCCGCGCTTGCCGTGTGCCCGCCATCGTTGAAACCCTGGCGCAATTTGGCTGTAAAGTGGCGATAATTATGGCGTCGGGCATGGCGCAGGAATTTAACGAAGATGGCGTGAGTCTGCTCGACCTAACCATGCAAAATGCCAAGCGTTACGGGATGCGTATTCTGGGGCCAAATAGCTTAGGAATGCTATTACCTCCGTTGGGATTAAACGCCAGTTTAGCCCATGCCAGCGCCCTACCGGGTAAAATTGCCTTCGTGTCTCAATCCGCCGCCATTTGTACAACGGTACTCGATTGGGCGAATAACAAAGGTATTGGCTTTTCGTCCTTTATCTCTCTGGGCGATGCCACCGACATTAACTTTGACGAATTGCTCGATTACCTTGGTCGCGACAGTCGCACCAGTGCCATCATGCTTTATATCGATTCTGTGAATGAGAAACGCCATTTTCTCTCCGCTGCCCGAGCCGCTTCACGCAATAAGCCAATTCTAGTGATTAAATCGGGCCGCAGCGCCGAAGGTGCCCGCGCCGCAAAATTGCATACAGGCGGTGTTGGCGGTAATGATGCCGTGTATGAAGCGGCGTTTCGCCGTGCAGGTATGTTGCGGGTTAACGATTTAATTGAACTGTTTGCCGCGGTTGAAAGTTTAGCGCATTCCAATCCGCTGCAAGGTGAGCGCTTAGGGATTATCAGTAATGGTGGCGGTCCTGCCGTATTAGCGGTGGATGAACTCATTATGCGTGGCGGTAAACTGGCGGAGTTATCAGAAGACACAATAGCTAAATTAGAAGCTGTGTTACCGAATACTTGGTCAAGGCAAAATCCCATTGATATTATTGGTGATGCGAACGCATCACGATATGCTAAGGCTTTGACTATCCTGATGGATTCCAATGAACTTGACGCTATTTTGGTCTTGCACTCCCCTTCTGCACTCGGTGAAAGTGTTGAGATAGCTGATGCTTTGGTGAGTGTGATCCACGCGCATCCCAAAAAGAATCGCCTCAATATTTTGACGAACTGGAGCGGTGAAGACTCGGCTTATCAGGCACGAAAACGCTTCACTAAGGGCGGTATATCCACCTACCGTACACCCGAAGGTGCTGTGGGTGCCTTTATGCACATGGTTGAATACCGTCGTAACCAAAAACTGCTGCAAGAAGTGCCGCAATCGATCCCCGATAATATTCCGACAGATAGCCTTACGGCGCGCAAATTACTGCAAGCGGCTCAAGCTAAAGGAAAATCGGTACTGGAAACCCATGAGGCCAGCCCTATTTTGCGTGCTTATGGGCTTAACACTATAGACACTTGGTTTGTGAAAGATGCCGATGAAGCGGTGGCCATTGCGAATGAAGCGGGCTATCCCTTAGCGTTAAAAGTGCAATCCCCTAACATCTTGCATAAGTCCGATGTGCACGGAGTGATGCTCAATTTAACCTCGGCTGAAGATATCCGCCACGCCGCGAATGCGATTACCCAGAGGGTGCATCAAGCCAATCCCGAAGCCATTATTGAAGGCATGATAGTGCAGAAAATGGCGTTGACCGCTGGCGCGCAGGAAATCCGCGTGGCCGTGATAAGCGATCCCGTCTTTGGTCCTGCGATTTGCCTTGGCGAAGGTGGCTCAGAATGGGACCCCACCAATGATGCTGCCGTTGCCCTGCCTCCCCTGAATATGGCACTGGCGCGTTATATGGTGATCCAAGCGTTAAAGACCCATAAGTTAAAGGACAGACATTTACCACTGGGTCTAGACATGAATGCCCTGTGCGTGATGTTAACGCAAATATCCCATATTATTATTGATTGCCCTGAAATCGCCTCGTTAGATTTAAACCCAGTACTGGCCGCGGGTGAAAACATCACTCTGCTCGATGTGAATATCCGTTTGCATGATGCCAATGCCGACAGTTCATCGCGGATGGCCATCATGCCCTATCCGAAGGAATTAGAAGAATTCGCCGAGCTTAAAAATGGCCTTAAGGTAATGCTAAGGCCGATTTTGCCCGAAGATGAGCCTAAACATTTGGCCTTCGATAATTCGTTATCCGATGAAGACAGATACAAACGCTATTTTGGGGTGCGCTCGAAAATGACCCATGAAGAAATGGCGGTATTAACTCAAATCGATTACGCCCGTGAGATGGCCTTTATCGCCACGGCTAAGGGACCTGATGGCGATGACATCACCTTAGGTGCCGTGCGTGCATCTATTGACCCTGATAATACCGAGGCCGAGTTTGCCATGGCGGTGCGTGGCGATCATCAAGGTATAGGGTTAGGCAAATTGTTACTCGAAAAATTGATCAAATATTATCAGGCCAACGACACGCCCGTGCTCACCGGCTTTACCATGTTTGAGAATCGCAATATGGCCAGTCTTGCCAAGAGTCTCGGTTTTAAAGTGACCTTCGATATGGAGGAGCATTTGATCAAAATGCACATGGATTTAAAACCGCCCAGTGATCAATAGCACCTACCCAGACGAACAAAAACGCCGCAAATCATTGCGGCGTTTTGTTATCCTAAGTAAATGATTATTTAACGAAATAGCGACCGAGCTAATACTTAACGCCTTGAAACATCGACACCCGCATCACATTCTCAGCCTCTAACACAGTTACGGCCTTCGGACTTAGCTTGGTACAGTGCTTTATCGGCGCGACTAAACAGCGTTTCAGCATCATCCCCCTGTTGCAATGAGGCCATCCCAATCGAGACAGTAATCGCGCCAAGGGAAAGCTTTTTGTCTTTCCCTACCGTTAAGCGCCGCTCAGAAATACGTTCACGCAGATTTTCAGCCACTTGCAATGCGTCGTGAAAATGGGTGTTAGGTAGCACCACCACAAATTCTTCGCCGCCATAACGCGCAACAAAGTCATCTCCACGCACACATTGCTTTAAGGCTAATGCGACATAGGCCAATACTTTATCACCCGTTAAATGACCATAGGTGTCGTTAAAGGCTTTAAAATTATCGATATCAATCAGTAAGAGACTACAGCGGGTCTGGTGATCTTGTGAACGGTAGATTTGATCCTGAATACTCAACTCATAGGCGCGGCGATTATGCAGAGACGTTAATTGGTCTGTCATCGCCGCGAGGCTAAGATTTTCCATTTCCGACTTAAGATTTTGTACTTCTTGACCCATGGTACACAGACTTTGCTCCATCTCACGGTTGTTGATAAGTAGCATCTGCATCTCATCGACCACACCATCAACCAGCTCGTTCAAGGTATTGATATCGGGATTAGTCTGTAATCGCAAACCAAACTCGGCTAATGAGCCAGAAAATGCCGCGGTTCCTTGACTCAACTGGCTGATTTTATTTAACAGGCTATTGATCAAGATTTGTGTTTCAATCTGAACATTTTCAATCACTTCTGGTGACTGTTCTTGGATAAAGGTTTTATAAAGACTAGTATTAACTTCCTTGGTAAAAGAGACAGAATTCGCCAAAAAACCATCAATCGCGCGATTTAAATCGAGATTTGTGCCTGCAAAATATTCATACCAAACAGTGTAATTTTCAGGAGTAACAGGAATATCGAGGGCAGACATTTGCGGCACGGCCAAACGCAAAATTTGCGCGGCAGAATCAAGTTCTTTATTTTCTGCAGTAGAAGACATAAATCGCGAACCATAGATTTGTTATGTTTTTGTATACATTAAGTTAAATCAACTGATTCAATTTGGATATGGGAGAAATCAATTATTATGACAGGGAGCAAAAGAAAAGAGGATGTTGCCATCCTCTTCCTCTTCCTCATCATGGTGTCGAACCAACTAGAACGAGCAAAACCTCGCGACAATTAAGTCCACAATTAACCGCGGCAGCGAGCAAAGATATCTAATTCAGGCTGATATACCTCAGTTTTGATATTCATTAGTCCCAATAGACTATCGAATAAATTGTCATGGGAGAAACCACCTTTCGCCGCATGCTCAGCCAAACAATCCATATCCAATTGATTATCTTGGCTAAAATCTTTTGATACCCAAGCAAGCATAGGAATGCTCGTCTGCTCAATCGGTGCGATACTGTAAGGCGCGCCATGTAAATACATGCCTTTTTCGCCTAAAGACTCGCCATGATCGCTCAGATACAACATGGCTGGATCAAATTTATCTTGTTGATTTTCTAACTTTTTAACCACTTCGCTAATAATATAGTCAGTGTACAAAATACTATTGTCATAGGTATTCATCAGCTCATCTTCACTGCAGTTTTGTATATCACTGCGCTGACAATCCGGTGTGAACTTACGGTGTTCTGCTGGATAACGTAAGAAATAAGTCGGGCCATGACTACCAATGACATGCAATACAATCACAGTATCTTTGCGTTCTGCGTTGGCTAAGGCTTCATCTAATTTGTTCAGTAACACTTGGTCGAAACAATATTGGCCAGTGCACAACTGAGGATCACTGTTCAAATCAATGGTTATGTTTTCAACTTGGTCACACACCCCTTTACAGCCAGAATCATTGTCAAACCACTGCACTTTAATACCACCATGATCCAACACATCAACGGCGGTGTCTTGAGCATAGGCACGGCGTGAATCGTAATCTTCCCGTCCCATGCGAGAAAACATGCAAGGCAAAGATACCGCCGTTGCCGTGCCACATGAACGGGTATCTTTAAAGACTATTAATCCTTGGTCTTGGGTATGGGCGTTGGTTGGCTTGTCGTAGCCATAATACTGATAACTCATTGAACGCGCGGTTTCCCCCACGACTAGAACTAATAAATTCGGTTTTCCATTTGAGTTGGCACTGACATTTTTTGCATCGAGGCCAAGTTGCTGATATTCGATTGGCGTTTGCAAGTACTGCACATTGATGTACTTAGACACCGCACCGATAAAATACGTCGGCACGATATAACGTTTTAGCTCGTCGTTGTTACGGCCAAAGGCCGCGTAATCTTGAAAATAGAAGAAAGCAATAATGCCCAGTCCTGCCAACATCGCTAGCATAAAAAGCACTTTATGCAGTAGTTCTTTTAGGAAAGGTTTGTACTGAATATCCGCTTTATAGATAAGGTACGCGGGTAAAATCCCAGTCAGTAACATATTCATTATCGAAGCAAAATTCACATACATGAACGCTTCGGCATGATTGGTTTGAAAAGTGTTTTCTATCATGCCGTAATCGAAGACGACATTGTATTGGTAGGCAGCGAAGAACACACTCGATGATAACAAGGTGAGTAAGATGAAAAACGGTTTAACGAGATACTTCACCGTAAATAAGGAAAATACAAAACTGAGTGCAAAGGTTAAAAACAACGGCACAGTAGCGATGAAGATAGGATCGACATCAGGTTGTTTTTCAATGCCTTTCTTAATGATGCCAAACAATGGGATATTGAAAATACAGACGTAAAATAACGCTGTGATAAAAGTGAATCGATTCACCGATAGAGTCTTAAATCTTGCTAACACTGATAGCTCTCACTCAAATTAGTTGTTTGTCGAGAATAACTTAGTATTCTTAAGGTAGTCTTAGGCCTTTGACAGTGAAATTTTTCGCAATAGTAGCAAGCTCTTGGCAATGGCTCAAATTATCTGTGGGTATTGTTAACATTAAATAATAAACTTAAAAAAACGGCCGAACCTCAATAAGTTCGACCGTTTTCTGCTCCCCAACCTATTAGGGTCTTGCTCGGTTTTACCAGTGAAGAGTTAACAATTCATGCTAACCCAGCGGTAATTATCTTAATTGCTGTAATAAGTAGGCAAACGCCATTGAATTAAGTTCCGCGGCTTGATTATTATCTGCAGCGCCGGCGTGGCCACCTTCAATATTTTCGTAGTACAAGACATCAATTCCCATGTCTTTCATCTTAGCAACCATCTTACGGGCGTGACCTGGGTGAACCCTATCATCACGGGTCGATGTGGTGAAAAAGACCTTTGGATAATGCACGTCTTTATGCAGATTATGGTACGGAGAATAAGTTTTAATGTAAGCCCATTCCTCAGGAATATCCGGATTACCGTATTCGCCCATCCAGCTGGCACCGGCGAGTAACTTATTGAATCTAAACATGTCAAGCAGAGGCACTTGACACACTACAGCGTTATACAGATCAGGCCTGCGGGTAAACGCCGCCCCCATTAACAGGCCACCGTTACTGCCACCTTGGATGCCTAAATGTTTGCTTGACGTGATTTTACGGGCAATCAAATCTTCCGCTATTGCCTCGAAATCCTCATAGGCTTTATGTCGATTTTGCTTTAACGCCGCTTGATGCCAAGCTGGGCCATATTCGC
Organism: Shewanella sp. SW1; assembly: GCF_025653545.1. Classification (NCBI taxonomy): domain Bacteria; kingdom Pseudomonadati; phylum Pseudomonadota; class Gammaproteobacteria; order Alteromonadales; family Shewanellaceae; genus Shewanella; species Shewanella sp. SW1. The sequence continues at coordinate 47,651 of NZ_JAKKSG010000010.1, forward strand.
CACCGCCACGAATGTTAGATAACACATATACGCCGCCCTGCTCTAACCAGTTCTTACCAATGGTGGCCGAATAGGATGGACGCAGTGAGACTTCAAACCCACCATAGCCATAAAGTAGCGTAGGATTAGTGCCATCTAACTTAAGATCCTTAGCCATCACCACAAAGTACGGTACTTTAGTGCCATCTTTAGACGTCGCAAAGTATTGCTCAGTTTTAAACTTATCCGCAGCAAACTGTTGCGGCATACCTTTAATTTTCTTCGGATTTAAGGTTTTTGCATTAACCGTATAGAGGCTTGAAGGCTCAAGAAAACTAGTGTAATTCACGAAAAAATCATCACTGTCTTGCTCAACGTCCATTACCGTCAGGGCGCCATTCGCTTCGAATGGGACTTGGGTGCTTTGCCAAGCGCCCTTTTCGTCTTGCTCATACCGCACTAATTTGCTTTTCACGTTATCGAGCCAATTCACGAAAATCGCACTCTTACTAAAACTAAGCTGCGCTATCGATGCGGTCTGAGTCGGGCTCACAAATAAACTGAATTTGGCATTTTGGGCGATAAGATCCGCCACATCGGCATACACGACCGCACCTTGCTTAAAGTTACCGTCTTTATTGGTTAAATCGCTCTTTAACTCAATAAATAACTTACCTTTAAAATAACCTTTAATCTCAGCATCTTGAGGTAATGGTAACCCTATGAGTTTGCCATCTTGATAGACATATTGGCTGGCGGTATAAAAAGTATGTGCCTCGGTGACTAAACTCAGCGGCGTTTTATCATCGAATAAAACCCAGCCTGATACTGCGACTGAGGTTTTGTCACCAGTGAAAATCGGTTTCGCTTGCTCGAGTGCTGTACCACGTTGCCAGAGTTTCACTTCCCGTGGATAACCTGAGTCAGTCATGCTTTGACCATCACCAAAATCAGTACCGACAAAGGCGTGGTCTTTATCTATCCAGCTCAGACTTGATTTGGCTTCTTTCAAAAAGAATGGCTTATCTTTGGTGGCAACAAAGGATTTAGTATTTAAATTAAATTCTCGCACTTCCACCGCATCGGCACCGCCGCGGGAAAGTGAGACAAAACAGCGCTCATTTTCGGGATACTGACAGCTAATATCCTTAAATACCCAATTGACGGATTCAGCTTTACCTAGGGCATCGATATCAAGCACGGTTTCCCATTTGGGATCGGGTTTAGCATATTCTTCCATGGTAGTGCGGCGGTAAATACCGCGCACATGGGTGTCATCCTTCCAAAAGTTGTATAACTTGTCGCCAATGTGGGTCGCGTAGGGAATGCGTTCTTTATCGTTCAGGATGGCGAGACTGTTCGCCACTAAGGTATCAAAACCTTTAAACGCTTTAATTTCGGCGGCAGATGCAGCATTTTGGGTTTTCACCCATTCCATCGGCTTTGCGCCTTCAACATCTTCTAACCAAATGTATTTATCTTCTTCTGCGTGAAGTTGACCGCTCATACCGAGCACTCCTGCAATGCACAAAGGCAGTAATTTATTATTCATTCTATTCCTTTTAAACAAAGTCCATCTTGAGATCTGCCCTTACATTACCTTAATTAATATCCAGTTCAACTATTAATCCAACAAGAATGCAACAAAAGGTAAGGTACTGTAATAGCTGATGATTAATCTAGAATGAATCGCGTTTTTAAAGATGTCATGCTATAAAAAAGCGTCCACGAGGGACGCTTTTTAGTGGATGAAATAGGGTAAATTAAAACTCGTTATTCATACGAGACAACAAATTGAGCAGTACGATTCGTTCCTCACTGCTCATTTTAGCGGTGAGATCTGTGGTGAGTTGTAGATGTAATGCATCATGTTCGAGGAACAAAGTTTGGCCCTTTTCGGTTAACTCCACTAGAATCGAACGACGATCGGTTTCATGGGGACGACGTACAACCCACTCAGCTTCAACCATTTTGTCGATTTGAACCGTTAGTGTACCTGTTGTGACACCAATTTTATCCGCCAGTTCTTTCATCCTCATAGCGCCGTGCACGCCGAGTAACTCAATGGTGTGCACCTGCGATAGGCTAAAACCTTTGTCACGTACAATGGCGTGTTCCCAAGACGACAGCTTTTCGTAAAATTCAATAATCACATGATTTAATGCATGATCTGTTGAATGTGCGGCCGTTGAATGAGCAGTCGTTGAATTCAGGTTTGATGAATGATGATGTTCAACAGTCATTTAGGCTTCCTTAGCCATACACTCGCGCTGACGACAAGTATGGAGTTCAATAGTGATATGGGCCAATTCAGGAAATTGTGACAGTAACTGATTAAAATAACTGACATCTTTCGGTGAATGGGACACGATAGACACCATAATAGCATGGTGATCGGCACTCACTCGCCAAAGATGTAAATCGGCCACTTGATGATCCGGTACGGCCTCAAGAGTTTCCACGACCTTACGCTGCAATGACGCTTTAACACCACCGTCAAGTAAGATAGGGCTCGTTTGCTGAATGAGTCCCCATGACCAACGGCTAATAATCACAGCACCCACGATACCCATAACCGGATCGAGCCAAGTCAGTCCCATGTATTTACCAAACAACAAGGCCGCAATGGCGAGCACTGACGTTAACGCATCTGCTAATACGTGAAAATAGGCGGCGCGTAGGTTGTGATCATGACCACCGTGTGCCTTCTGACTCTCATGCTCATGCTCATGCTCATGCTCAGCAGCATGGTGCTCCTGTTTATGATGGCAATGGCTATGATTTTGATGACTTTCAACGTGTGAATGTGAGTCATCATGTGTATGTGAATCCACACCATGTGAATGAGCCGTATGGACGTGAACGTCATGGGAGTGTGCTTCGCAGCTGTGATGAGTATGCTCGTCTTCATGATCATCTTGATGTCCATGATCGTGACCATGAGCGTGCCCGTTATGATGCCCATGGTCGTGGGTATGGTGATCTTTGAGTAAAAATACACTCAGCACATTAACGCTCAAACCTATGACAGCCACAAATATAGCTTCGTTAAAATGGATTTGCTCAGGATTAATCAGTCGCATTCCCGATTCAATCAACATCACCAGTGCCACAAGTCCTAGCGCTATTGCGCTGGTATAACCGCCAAGCACACTCACTTTGCCAGTACCGAAAGCAAATGCAGGATCGTTAGCGTGTTTACGGGCATACGAATAGGCGAATAACGTGATCATAAAGGCCGCGGCATGGGTTCCCATGTGCCAACCGTCGGCGAGCAGTGCCATAGAACCGTAAATGGTTCCGGCAGCAATTTCAGCCACCATAGTGATCACGGTTAAATACAGTACATAGCGAGTGTTCTTCTCGCCATCGCGGTTCTGACTCGAAAACTCATGGGCGTGCTGCCACTGGGCGAGTGAGTGCCCTTGGCTGCTTCCCGTAGTAGCTTGATGCCCTGTCGCTTGCTCGGCTGTCATTGATTTCATTGTATGGCCCCTGTTCCATTTCTATCGCTATTAATGGTGAAAAACTCGTCGCTTGAATTATAGTTTGAAAATCAAAATATATGAAGATCAAATTAACTATTTATCAAGATATACTGTTTTCAAACTTTTAAACGTGTATTTGAATCCCCATAATGCATCTGCCCTCCTGCCATCAGTCGAGACACTGATATGTGAATTAAGATAGGCAGCTAGACTAGGCAAAGGATATCAGGCAAGGTTTAATGGATTAGCGCTTGATTTATGAGTAAAAACAGCTCACATAGCTGAGTTAGATTGGCTTTATTATAGCCTTATGCAGTTATAGACAGACACAGCTGTGGCTTTTCAGTGCAAGTTGAAATCCAAGTTTTAAGGTTTTTATCTAGGCTATTTCGTATATTTTTCGCATGATATGAGTCATAAAACAGCCACAGCAAAGAATTGAAATAGCTGCGAACTTAACAAAATAAGTCATTGGAAAGTGTAATCAACCCTTATTATTCAGATTGATAAAGATTATTTGAATAAAAAATCGATTTTTTATTGAATAATTTAACCCTTTTTTACCTCTGCTGCGTTTATAGGGAGCAGAACACAGACAAATTTATCGACATCAATTCAGTTCGATTAGGAGAAATAAAATGAAATTGAAGACCTTATTTAGCGTTAGCGCTGTTCCCCTTGCATTTGCACTATTGTCATTCAATGCCGTGGCGGTGAGCCCACCACATCCAACAGGGTTAAATGCGCCTATGATCAGTATTCAACGTTTCGATCCAAAAGATTACAGCGCGCAGGAAGCCACTAAGATGTTCCCTGCTCCGGCAGCAGGTATGGTGCAGCACATTTTGAGTTTACCTAAATTAGAAAACGAAGATGACTACATGGTCGAAATCCAAATTGGTCAGACTCAAATGGTTGATTGCAATAAGCATGGATTAAGCGGGGAATTGAAGGAACTGACAGTGCAAGGTTGGGGTTATAACTACTATCAAGTGGATGAAATCGCTGAAGGCCCGAGCACTATGATGGCCTGTTTCGAATTGGCGAAGAAAGAAGCTTTTGTACGTATTCCGGGTGAACTAAAAATGCGCTACGACAGTCGCTTGCCTAAGGTGTTTTATCTACCAGAAGGCGCTGAACTGCGTTTCAGAACTTGGAAAGTAGATTCAACCTATCAATATTCCAAGTAAATAGCCGAATTTAACTCTTGCATCATCAATCAAATGCGCTTCGAGTCTTTGCTGATTAATAAAAGCAAAGACTCGAAGCGCATTAACTAGAATCGTTTAATTCTAACGACTTGCATAATTTCTATTTCAAAACCTGCCACAGTTTCTGTCTCTGGGTAATAGATGACATTGATCTTTTGCCCTTGCAGATTACGATACTTTTTGACCCGTCTAAATTTAAACGGCACGTCACAATCTTCAATCATAACAGTATGCTGTATCCACTCCGCCTTTTCCCTTTGCATATGCGAAACCACAGTCACACCTTCAGAGTGAACCAAATGTTCATGGGTGGCTAACATCTTTTTTACGGCCTTATTCATGTTCAACTCTTTTATCATCTAGTTGCGACAACAGTGACTCAACTTTCTGTTTAATTTCAGCATATCTCAATTTTTCACAGCGGCCGAAACCACTCAACTTACGCACTTGAAAACGACTCACCAAAGGAACTGACATACCAGCGAGGCAACGACAATAGGTATCGATTGACAATGCACCAATGCCTTTAGCCGTTAAATGATGTTTCAACTCACGCAAATCAGCCAATATCTGCTGTTCTGTCGGCCAAGTAGGTTCCGTCGAATAACTCAACTTAGCGAAATGACCGCGGCAGACACTGCAATGACCGCAGACAGCCGGCGTCTCATTATCATCAAAATAACGGGATAAATTGTGGCTTAAGCACGTCTCAAGTTCAAAAAAGCGGACTAACTGCGCTATTCGCGCAATTTCTTTCTGCTCTTTATCAATAAAATAATGGTACAGCTCATCGATGAGTTCCGGACGCGCTAATGCGGCAACATCCACCCGATACACATCGGTAATTCGTTTGGTTTCTAATTCAATCAACTGATGTTCAGCTAAATATTCCAGCGCGGCCAACACGCGACTGCGTTCATGGCCCGTCGCACTGTACAAGGCATCAAAATCTAACGCGCCCCATATTTTCTTCATCTGCGTATGATTAAAAATTTGCGTCAAAAACGCCTGCCGTTCGGAATTAAAGCGGCTCAGAATGGCGTGTTTATCCACTAAAAATTTGTAATTAACATCGGCGTAGTAAGCAAATAACGGCTTAACCACACCTAGAATTTCTAGCTGCACAAGTAACGTTTTTAACGGCAACTGGCGAATATTACTCGCCGTCGACACGCCATTAAGCTGACATTCCCACTGAGCAGAATCTTGTTCAAGTCGAATTGCTTCAATGACTTGCGCTATACCTTCTCGCTCAGGCGTATCGCCATACACAAAATTTTCAACGGTATTGAGTCCGTCAAGATTGGCTAAAGTCACACAATGGGATAACGCACCATCACGCCCTGCTCTGCCGATTTCTTGACTGTAGTTTTCAATGGATTTAGGCAAATCATAGTGGATCACAAAACGGATATTGCTCTTATCTATTCCCATACCAAAGGCGATGGTAGCAACCACCACTTGCAGCTTATCCTGCATAAAATCATTTTGAATTTGTTGACGTTTTTCATCTTCAAATCCAGCATGATAGGCACTGGCGACTATGCCTTGTTGGCTCAAGAGTCGTGCGACTGTTTCGGCGGTTTGCTGTAACGTCACATACACAATACCAGCACCTGAGAATGATGTTATCTGGTTAACCAGTAAGGCATTTTTCTCTTGCGTCGACACGGGCAGAACAGTCAAATCTAAATTGGGTCGATAAAATCCCGTTTGTACTATGTGTTCGGGCGCGATATCGAAGCGCTTGGCCATATCCAGTTTCACTTTACGTGTCGCGGTGGCCGTCAGTAACAGTACCAGCGGGATCTCAAGCTCGCGCCGATAATCGGGTAATTTAAGATAATCAGGCCGAAAATTGTGGCCCCATTCTGAAATACAATGCGCCTCATCGACGACCAACATAGACAGCGGAACCGATTGAATAAACTGCCTAAAGCGTTCATTTTTGAAACGTTCCACCGACACCATTAAAATTTTCAGTTTGCCAGAGCGCGCATCTGTCATCACTTGCTGACTCTGCTCGGCGCTTAAGGTTGAATCTATGCTGGCCGCATGAATTCCCTTAGACTGTAAAAATTCCAGTTGATCTTTCATCAAGGCGAGTAAAGGCGAAATCACTAAACTCAAATGGGGTAACTGCAATGCTGTAAATTGATAGCAAAGGGATTTACCAGAACCCGTCGGAAAAATCGCTAAACTCGACTTCCCAGCTAACAGTTGTGTTATCGTTTGCGCTTGACCAGGGCGAAATTCAGAAAACCCGAAATCCTGCTGCAATAAACTAACGTATGGATTGGTTTCCGGAATGGGATTGAACATCAACCGTCCTTTACACTTATCCTTACCACCCACAAAATTCGGGCATACCGCAAGAAAAAGATTCAGCATTAAGTGAGTCGACTAGTCTAGCAAATTTTGACGTACTTTACGGAGTTAATTAGCAACAACTGAGTTTTCAAGCCAACTTAACTGCTCATCAGGAGCGTAATTATAGGTTCGAATTTGGTTACAAAACAATGATTAATATAGGATTAATTTACTTTTTTAGTCAGAAATTAAATATGAAAATAAAACCGATTTGTAAAAATACAAATCCGATATCTCCTATAAAAAAACAAGAAGTCAGATGAATCTCAGCAAAAAATACATCTCCGATAAATAGAGCATTTAAGGTTTTCTAGCAAGATATAGGTTGATCAGCGACGTCAGTTTGTCCTGAAATCTTTCTTCAAAACCATCAATGTCACGCCCTATAGAAACTAAATATTTAGTTGCCTGCTCACGCGAAAGCAACTTATTTGCAAGACTATATTGCATCTCTTCTAAGGTTTTATCATATCTTGGGATCAACACCCAAGTGCCGACATCGACGTCAAAATGTTGCATCGCTTTCTGGGCTAAAGCACAAAAAGCCTCAATATGATCTACGCCATCAGGTCCGAGACAGCCAGGTTCAATTCGGCATAAAACCGCAATTTTCCTATCGTTTGCAATACTTAAACTCATCTCTAATGCCTCGCGTTATCTAGTCGTAAACATAAGATCTTAACAGTAATTTTACGTGTCTGCACAGATAAGTCACGGCTAACTTACCCTTATTAGATAATCCATTTTAGGCAATAGAACAACTTTAAAATCATATTCTTCAAAACATAGATCCGCGGTTATTTTGTTCTATTCATCAACAATGTCGTCTACAACATCCTCATCAGTATGTTGTAAAACATTAAGCGAAATATTTTCATTATGCTCTGACAATAGGGTATCAATGGCTTGGTCAAAACTGTCTAACTTTTGAGTTTCCATATAACGTTTTAACCTCAAAATAATATCCCTGCTCAGCTCAATATGAGACTTTTTTTGCCGTTTTTTTATTTGAGATAATTCTTTGCGAACCATACGCCAGCCAAAATCAGTAAAATACTGATTGAGCATTTTGTTTACATTAATAAGCTCGTTGTCGATCCGCTGTGCCTTTTTGCGTAATCGGACCAATTCATTTAGTTGTGTTACCAACTTAGTATAGGAAACCGTTTGTAACTCAGCGTCACAAAACCAATCCGGTTTAGATGCCACAGCTTCAGGATTGATAAGGCGATAAATTAAGGGTAAGGCAAAAATTAATTCTGCTTCCTCAAGCAATAATAATTTTCTCCCTGCTGTTGGTTTGTCTTGTTGATATATCCAGGCTTGCGGTTCCATAAATACGTTTCTTTAGCTAAGCATGCGTCTAATGCAGATGAATTATGCTAGTACAAATCGATAAGTATTAATATATGGTTCAACCATTTTTTGTGTGTGATATCGATTCCTTGTGCTTCCCTTTTACTTTAGGAAGAATAACTCAACTCGTATCAGGTCAAATACCTAATAAGCTCTTGTACTTATTAGCTTAAATTTCAGCCAATAGATAAGCCTAGTTTAGGGGCATTCCATTCCACAAAAATCAATAAAATGGTTAAACCATTCTTTAAAATTGTGATTATTTGGCTAACCAAGTTCGAAACCAACGCATATATGAAGTACGTATTTCATACTATTTTTGCTTTCAATTCTATATCTGCATAATTAATCGCCATTGTTCAAACGGCTTTATCTTGGCTATTTTTTAAACTAAAAAAACCAACTAAATGCTATTTAATGCGCCCTATTCCGATAACAGAAGTTTATTTGAACAAATAAGCACTCTACCAGTGATAATGACGATTATCACTGGTAGATGTAGGCGTGATTTGCGTATAATTACGCCTTCTTAATTCGATATCAGGTGACTTCAACGGCATGTCTAAAATGATCCGGACAAATAGTAACGCTCAAAATAACACCAATGTAACGAATGAAAGAGTGACAGGATCAGAACATCACAATAATAACCATGCTGAACAGCCACGTTTTTTTGAAGAGACTTTCCTGCCACAATCTGTTCGAAGTGATTATTTAAGTGCTGCCGAAGAAACTGAATATGAAATTTCAGCCAACACCCGCCGTGTTTATAATACGAGCTTTAGTCTATTTAGCCGTTATTGTGCCGAACACCAACTACAGGCCCTTCCCGCAGATCCCCGTAGCGTGATTTCATTTATTGGTCATCAGAAAGAATTGATCCAAGAGAGTACTGGAGTACAACTTTCTAAACAGACATTAATGACTCGACTCGCGGCGATACGCTACCACCATATTCAAGCGGGATTCCACTCACCTACCGAGCACCCACTGGTGATCAGAGTGATGCGCGGTTTAAGCAGAAATCAATCTCGCCATGTGAGTGATTATGATCAACAACCGATTATGTATGATGAAGTGGAAATGCTCATTCAAGCTATCGATGAACAAGTGCAGCCATTAACCCGAGCAAGAGACAAAGCCATTATTCAGTTAGGATTACAAGGTGGGTTTCGCCGTTCTGAACTTGCAGATATAAAAGTTCAATATGTCAGTTTTTTACGCAATAAGCTAAAAGTGCGCCTACCTTATTCGAAGAGTAATCAGCAAGGTCAACGGGAATGGAAAGACCTGCCGGATCATGAACCTTTTGCAGCACTCAACGCGGTAAAAAATTGGTTATCACTCGCCAATATAGAGGATGGACATTTATTTAGATCGCTTTCCCGTGATGGGAAATATTTACGCCCTTATCAAATAGTAGAACATCACTCTGAAGCTAATTCAAGTTTACATAAAAATAGTGGTTTTCTCACGGGAGACGATATTTATCGCATCATTAAAAAATATTGTACAAAAGCGGGCCTACCTGCAAAGTTTTATGGTGCCCACAGTTTGCGTAGTGGTTGTGTCACTCAACTCCATGAAAATGATAAAGATCATTTATACATTATGGCCAGAACTGGCCATACAGATCCGCGCTCACTTCGCCATTATTTAAAACCAAGAGACTAAAACCCAAAAGACTAAACTAGATCATGACTCGGTAAGAATCAGTTAGTCTTTTAATTAAAATAAAATTGCAATTTTAACGTTAAAAATATCTCTATCATGTTTATGAATAAAAATGATATTCAGTAATTTATATTTAAATTATTTCTAAGTTTTATATTTAAAAATAATTAAAGCAATAATTTCACATTATATTTTTTATCTTGGATACAAGATTTTACATTATAGCAGAATAAAAATCCTAATTGAGATACTTCGGCCTCAGCAGCTTAGACCATAGCAAACTGCTGGTTAACATTTTCATAGCATAGCGGGTTTATTGCTCACTGCAGTATTATTGTAATATAAAATCATCTTTATTGTCATATTGATACTTTAGCCTTAGTCACGAAATTTAATCCATCGTACTAGCCGGAGTAATATATGAGTAAGGCCACCTTTGATCCTACACTTTATAATAAAAGTAATAACGAGCCATTTAACCAAGTGTTGGATAAACATTTATCTCGCCGTAACTTCGTCAAAAGTGGTTTAGGCCTCAGTGCTATGACAGCTTTTGCCAGTGTAGGCTTAACTGCTTGCGGATCAGATGACGCCCCTGTTACAAAACCTGTTGATCCAGTGACACCTTTGCCACCGACAAAAAGTACCGCCAAGCTAAACTTTACGTCAGTTGCGGGTTCTCGTTTAGATGCCGTCGTTGTGCCAGAAGGCTATACAGCGCAGGTACTTGCACCATGGGGCACGCCATTAAATGCAAAAGCAGCACCATGGAAAAGTGATGGTAGTAACACTGCCGATGACCAAGCGAACTCAGTCGGTATGCACCATGATGGCATGCATTTCTTTCCATTAAATGATTCGGGTAATGACGGTTTACTTTGCATTAACCATGAATATATTGATGAAGTTGCATTACATCCTGCAGGACAAACTTTTGATCCTACTTCAGGTTTGCGCACGATTATCGATGAGGTCCGTAAAGAAATCAACGCCCATGGCGTATCGGTTGTACGTATAAAACTGATTAATAATCAATGGGAAGTCGTGAGTAATGATAGCCATAACCGCCGATTTACCGGTGCAACTGTGATGGATATTAGCGGTCCTCTCGCTTACTCTTCTCTACTCGAAACCCGCTATTCTCCCGACGGTAGTCAGGCTCGCGGTACATTAAATAACTGCGGCAATGGTTACACGCCTTGGGGCACTTATTTAACCTGTGAAGAAAACTGGCCAGGCTACTTCGCTAACCGTGGTACGTTAACTGCCGAGCAAAATCGCATTGGGATCAGCAAAACCAGCACACGTTATGGCTGGGATGATCTTGCAGGTCATGATGAAGAACGTCTCGATGAATTCGCGCGTTTTGATGTCACGCCAAAAGGTGCAAGTGCTCAAGATGACTATCGTAATGAAGCGAATGGTCACGGTTATATTGTTGAAATTGACCCTTTCAATCCAACATCGCGCGCAGTAAAACGTACCGCGCTTGGTCGTTTCCGCCATGAAGGCAGTACCTTTGGCAAATTAACTGAAGGTAAGCCGGTAGTGTTCTATTCTGGCCACGATTCACAATTCGAATATCTCTATAAATTTGTCTCGGCCGCGGCATGGGATGCAAAAGATGCTGACAGCAGCAATCGCATACAAACTGGCGATAAGTATATGAATGAAGGTACTTTATATGCAGCTAAGTTTAATGCAAATGGTGGTGGTGTTTGGTTGCCTTTAACCTTAGATAGCCAGACTACGGACGGAAAAACCCTAGGCAATACTTTCGCTAGCTTAGCCGAGATTATTTTGAACACAGCAGGCGCAGCGGATCTTGTTGGTGCAACACCTATGGATCGCCCTGAATGGTGTGCTGTCGATCCTTTCACAGGTTCAATTTATTTGACCTTGACCAACAACTCAAAACGAACTGAAACCAATCCAGCGAACCCAAGATTGAAAAACCACTTTGGCCATATTATTCGTTGGGATGAAAGTGAAAAAGATACTGAATTTACATGGGATATCTTCGTATTCGGATCACCAAGTGATGGTAACGCAGAGACAAACTTATCAGGCTTAACGGATCTTAACCAATTTGCCAGCCCAGACGGTTTAGCCTTCGATCAACGCGGTATTTTGTGGGTTCAAACCGACAATGGAGCCAAGGAGGTCGCAGAAGAAACCAACGATCAGATGCTAGCGATAGTGCCTTCAACACTTGTTGATGGCCAAGAGAAACAGCTCGGCGTAACGGCTGATAACCAAATGGAATTAAAGCGTTTCTTCGTTGGACCAAACGACTGTGAGGTTACGGGTTTTGCTATTAGCCCTGATTACACATCTGTTTTTGCTAACATTCAGCATCCCGGTAATTGGCCTTATTCGTCCAATGCCGCTGAAAAAACGCCTGCGGGCACGACATTACGCCCTCGCGCCGCTACGGTCGTTATCCGTAAGTTAGATGGTAAAGAAGTCGCGGTATAAACAATTATGCTTGTGCGAGGTATCTTCTTAATATGAAGTTCCTATAAGTTAATTGCTACACATAACAAATCCCCTCACTGTAGGGGATTTGTTTTTTAAGAAGATAGTTAACTAGCCTTTTTCAAAATTGATTAAATCCAACATCGATTAACTCTTACTACGACTTGCTTGTTCAAAGGCCAGTTCAAAGGCATCGGTAAAATCTGTAATTGGCAGAAGGTCCTCACGGCAACGGCGATTACGGCCAAGTAAGGAAGATTCAACAAACAAATCAAACCAAGTACTTAAGGCTTTGCCATTAGCCGCTTCGCCAATCGCTCCTAAAGCCAATGATGCCACCTCGGCGGTGCCAAGTTGAAAATCATGACTACCTTTACGCAATGCATAGGTCGCGAGCGTGTCGGGATCGAAGGAAAGCAACGGCAGTGAGTGTAAGTAAGGACTCTTACGGAACATTTTAATCGCTTCACGCCAACTGCCATCGAGCATGATTAGCAGCGGCCGTTTACCTTCGGCCAATGTCGACATCGGCACTTGGTTCAGTACGGTTTGCCCTTGCTCTGCATATTGGGCAGGAAACACTAAATAGGGTTGATATTGCGGCGAATTCAGCAAAGCAAGCAACTCAGCTTCAGGTTCTGTACGTGACCAAATATAGGCGTGGGTATCAGGAATAAGATCCGCAATGAGTCGTCCACTATTAGTCGGCTTTAACACCTCATCGTTATACATAATCAGCAGGAAACTGGCGTGAGTATCTAACTGACGGCGCAGTGCACAGGTACAGAACTGCTCACCTAAGAGACATAATGGACAGCGGATCAGTTTTTTACCGCGGGCACCAAAGGGTTTAGTCGAAATAGACTTACGGTACTGATATAAATGGTGCACTGCATGGGGGGCTAAAGCCATAAAAACCAATTCTCTATCAAACTTATTAAGGATCGCGACCACATCAGTTAGCACTTTTAATCGCGGTGGCGCAGTTTATCCCTTGGCCATCAATGGTGCAATCGCACAATACATTATCGTGATAAAAGGCCGGTGTCAGTGGTTGATGGTTTCATCTGCAGCCTAACGTCAGCGAGATAATTTTAGAGCACCGAGCAATTATCTCTTAAAAAAGCTGTAATGTATTAATCTGTGTTACCACTTAGCATGCAATAGTGTGCAACACTAAACCGACTAAATTAACGTTTAAATTACTTATTGGGGGAGTATTTAAGCTAAATATCAGTAATGACTTAACTTAGTGTGGAATCGCCCTAATATCATGCGAAAATCTACTCTACAAATACAGTCTCAATGAAAGGTCAATTATGCACCCAAAAGCCCCGATCGCTTTAATACCGTTATTAAACGGCATCCTAATCTCTGCGGCCCTATTCTCTCATGCCACTGCAGCCAAAACACTTAATACCAAAGAAATACAGACTCTTGTAGATTCGGCGGTGAAACCTTTGATGGCTGAGTACGCTATTCCCGGCGCAGTGATTGGCGTCACCATAGAAGGTAAGCAGTTTTTTTATCAGTATGGCGTCAGTTCTAAAACCTCTGGGCAAAGTGTGACTGAAGATACCCTGTTCGAGATTGGCTCTATCAGTAAAACCTTTACCGCAACACTGGCTAACTATGCACAGGGCGAAGGTAAATTAACACTCACAGATATGGCCAGTGATTATGTTCCAGCATTACAAGGCAGCCATTTTGATAAGATTAGTCTTATCAATTTAGCCACCCACACAGCGGGTGATTTGCCGATGCAAGTTCCTGATAAGGTCACTAATAACGCAGAGTTAATGGATTACCTTAAGCATTGGCAACCGTCATTTGCCGCGGGGACCCACAGAAATTACGCCAATCCGAGTATTGGGCTGCTCGGTATGATTGCCGCGCAGAGTTTAGGGAAAACTTTTCCACAAGCCCTTGAGCAAACACTATTTCCACAATTGGGTATGACAAGCAGCTACATTAACGTTCCGAGCAGTAAAATGGCCGATTATGCCCAAGGCTACGATAAGCAAGACATGCCAGTGCGGGTCAATCCTGGGGTATTAGCCGATGAAGCCTACGGCGTTAAAACCTCTGCAAAGGATTTACTGCAATTTGTTGAGGCCAATATGCAAATGCACCCGATTGCCAAACCACTGCAAACGGCACTCGATGAGACCCACACGGGATACTTTGATGTGGGCATGATGACCCAAGATATGATTTGGGAGCATTACTCATATCCTATTGATCTTGATAAAATACTTATGGGCCATACTCAGGAAGTCGTATTTGGCAGTACGCCAGTTAAACCCATAGTGCCGCCCCTCGCGCCGCAGCAAAATGTGTGGATTAATAAAACAGGCTCAACTGGCGGTTTTGCCGCTTATGCAGCCTTTATTCCCGCGCAAAAGCTTGGCATTGTGCTGCTGAGTAATAAAAACACACCCGTTCCGCCACGAGTCACTGTGGGCTACCAGATTTTAACTGGGATCGAAAAATTGCAAAAATAGCCATGCGCTAGAATGGAGGAGATAAGTATATTGGTGCTATCTCCTTTTTCTTAACAATATTCTTGTCGCTACTGATTTATGGCTGACACCTTGCTGCTAACTCACAGTTTCCTTGCAATCTCTCTTTTCTCATGGCGGCTTGTAAGAAAAGATGCACCACAGGGTTAATCCTTGCGTTAATTCATTTGCAACTCATCGACCTAGTTAACAGACAAATAACCCTACGTAAGTTTAGCTTTACAGCTAAAAATGAAGAGAAAAACTTATGCGTCGCATTAAAAATTATTTCATCAAATCAATATGATTGACACTTGAAGTTACACTTTTAGGGAGTAAGATGCGCGCAAATACCTTAAGTGACCTTTTTCTTAAATATCATGTCAGGCACGCCACATTCTCCTATTCATCACAATGTCGCTCCAGCGGCGAGTCAGTCTAGCTTACTGTTAATGATTGTCTTTATGGTCGCCTGTGGCCAAATGGCGCAGACGATTTTTGTACCTGCCCTTCCACAAATCGCACTCGGGCTCCATGTGGACGCCAGCCAACTACAAGCCGTGATGGCCTGTTACTTACTCTCCTACGGGATGTTTCAATTTGTGTATGGCCCAGTGTCAGATCGCGTTGGCCGTAAAATGCCACTCATCGTGGGTATCGCAATTTTCGTTCTAGGCGCTGTGTTCGCGGCGAAGGCCACAAGTTTTAACCAACTGATAATGGCGAGCCTTATCCAAGGATTAGGCACAGCCAGCGCAGGCGCATTATGCCGGAGCATTCCCCGCGATCATTACTTTGGCGACCGACTGGTAAAATTTAATAGCTATGTCTCTATGGCTGTGGTGTTTTTACCTTTGCTTGCACCATTTATCGGCAGCGCCAGTGCAGCCTATTTCGGCTGGCAAGCCGTATACTGGGTATTAGCGGTATTCGGTGTCATGGTCTGGCTGTTGTTAATATTCCTCTTTAAAGAGTCTTTACCTAAGGCGCAACGGGAACATCAAGCCGTTTTCAAATCCTATAAGCATGTCCTACGCCATAGAGCGTTTCGCGCTTATTTATTTTCATTGATCGCAACCTTTGCCGGTATTGCCGCTTTTGAAGCCATTGCTGGCGTACTCTATGGCCAATATCTCGGACTGACACCTTTTATGGTCAGTTGTTATTTTGTTGCGCCAATTCCTGGCTACTTACTGGGGGCACTCATCGCTGGCCGACAAAATAAGCCACAAAGGGTTGTTTACCAAGGTGTTGCGTTACTCGGTGCTGGCGCATTATTTATGTTGATCCCAGGTCTTTTTAATTTAGTGGTTGGCTGGAGTTTACTTATTGGATCGATTTTATTCTTCAGTGGCGCAGGCATGCTGTTCCCTACCCTAACATCTGCTGCGTTAGAACCATTTCCACGTCAGGCGGGGATTGCGGGCGCATTACTGGGGGGATTACAAAATTTTGGTGCCGGACTTGCCGCATTAACTATGTCTTTAGTGCCTATGGGCGGCCAGTTAAGCATAGGTTTATTGAGTGCTGTAATGGTAGTTTTAGTGATTCTGTCTCTGTATTACGCCAAAGATCAAAATGATACTCACCAGAATTTAATGCCACAGATTTAATGCATACGATTTGAAGCGACAATTCTTGGTTTAAGCTAAATCTATTACCGTCAGTCAATAAAAAGCCCACATTGTTGTGGGCTTTTTAAATCGATAACACACTGTAATAAATAAAAAATACCGATTAATTTATAGCTTCGATAGCTTTAATCGTTACAGAAT
This sequence comes from Shewanella sp. SW1, assembly GCF_025653545.1. NCBI lineage: Bacteria > Pseudomonadati > Pseudomonadota > Gammaproteobacteria > Alteromonadales > Shewanellaceae > Shewanella > Shewanella sp. SW1. Next base: position 64,483 of record NZ_JAKKSG010000010.1, read on the forward strand.
GCGACGCAGTAAAAAATCAGCTTTAAGGCGACGAATTCTAGTCATGATCTTCTTCACTGGCGCAGGATAGCTCTGTAAAGTATCCACTTGGCTGTAGTGATATAACCGCTGTGTGTGTTCCAGAATATGTGCCTGCTCGGCTTCAAACTGAGCTTTCCAGCAGCCAATTTCATCTTGGATCAACAAACCATTCTCAAGATCCAGCGCCCAAGCTCTTGGATTCAGATTAGAGCCTGTGATCAAATGCTTATTACCGTCAGCACTGATGCCCTTGAGGTGATAACTGTTGATGCCGTGTTTCCACAGATGGATATTCAACTGACCATTATCAATCGCCCACTGTTGGCGTTTAGCGAACTTACGCAATGATTGCTCATACATATAGGGTAAGGCACCTATGGTCGAGAAATCCTGCTCAGGCGGAATATAAAAATCGTTAGCCGTCTTGTCGCCCACAACGATATCGATGCGTTTGCCATTGCGTAAATGCTTCGCTAAAGCGCGCACTAAAATGTACGGCGGATTGAAATAGGGTGTGCAAATAAACAGCGAGTCTTTTGACTCTTCCACCAAGGCGACAACCACTTTATTGAGCAAGTTTTTCTTACGTCCTAGCCCAAGTAACGGCGTGATGCGATTGCCATCACGGGTCTCCTTAAACTGATACTCAGCATCAGACAGTCTCAGCTTAAAGCTACGCATATCCGTCTTTGGTGGTAGCACTTCTTGCTCGGCATCTTGCGTTAATGAACACACAGCTGGATCAGAAATGATATTTTTCTGGATCATCGCGCGCATACTACGCGCTAATTCGGCAGACTCAATCAAGTGATAACGATCGAAACGGTACTTATCGTGTTGTTGCAAATAGATATTATTGAGACTGGCACCGCTATAAATCACGGCATCATCGATAATAAATCCCTTAAGGTGCAACACACCCATAAATTCACGGGATTTGACGGGTACACCTAAGATATCGATGGGATGTTCGGCTTCAGCCATAACTCTACGGTACATCAAATAGTTACCGCTATCACCTTTATGGCCAATCAAGCCACGTCTCGCACGGTGAAAATCGACTAACACTTTGATATCAAGCGTTGGATTTGCTGCTTTGGCATCCATGAGGGTTTGTAATATCTCACGACCCGCTTCGTCATCTTCTAAATACAGCGCCGCAATATAAATACTGTGCTTGGCGCTCACAATACGAGCGAGTAATTCTGCCTTGAAACGGCATGGCGTGAGCAACCACGTTAAAGCCTCGGGTTGAACGGCTATTCCACCAAGCTTATCTAGCAAGGCATCCTCCTTTAAACATGCTGACCACCCCGATAGGAAGCACTGGGGTTCAGTGATAAAAACATCACAGCAATATGTGTTAACTCTGGATAGGCCTCTGTCACTGCCAACCTGATCGTTTGTTCTACTTTAAGATGTATATCAGGGTCCTTAGGGAACCAGAGTAACTCAACTTGGACAAAGCGTTGATCAATTTTTCCATTTCGAAAACTGATGCTTGGGATCCAATCTAATGTGAAACTCTCTGCATTACCTTTACATATATCCGCCAATGACTGCAGTAATGTTTGGCTGAACGCTGCAACGACCGCTTGTGGTAAGCCGCGCATACTAATATGTGGCATGGTTTAGTTGTTACCTAAGAACCTAAAATCGTAAGGGGTAGAAATTACCGACTTCACCTCGTCTCGGCAAGACTTTTCTCCCAAAAGTCTTGTTAAACCTAACGGTTTTGCTGGTAATTTGACCTCACGCGATTTTATTCCACTTCAGTGCACCAATTTACCTAAAAATCATCTTCATTTACCCTTGCTTGAAATCGCATTTTACGACGGATATTTTCGGCATTATTTGCCCGTCCACACAATAATGTTGCCCCTAAATAGGGTGATTCTTAACGCTACAAATCAGTCCAAATTTCACTGAACTGCACCCAAAATGTCTGCCAAATCACAAAATAATCTTCAAACCCATTTCATTCACCCCGAATCCAGTGATTTAGCGTAAACTAAACCGCCTATTTGCGATTAGACCACACGATACAAGATTAAGACTATGAACAAAAAAATTCTGCTGACGTTAGCACTGACATTGCTGTTTGCTTGGGGTATTTTCCATTTTAAAACCCAGTTAGGGTTACTCATCCTGCCGTTGTTTATTGGGCTGGTATTGTTTGTTACCCTACGTTTATATCGCTTGATGGAAAAGGATGACGGCAGCAGTGAGGATTAACCGCACACAATACCAACCTAATCTTAATGATGTTTTGATAAAAATGGCCAATAGCTAACATGGAAACGTTACTGAAAACCACTCTATATGCCGGCCTGCTCCTAACCGCAAGTCATAATATGGCCTATGCAGAGCAACATGATTCTAGGCCGATAAGTGCTCAAACCACTTCGCTTAGCCAAGCAATCAGCAAGATCAGCCCTCGACATTCACAAATCGCCTTACTGGCAATGGATATGTCGAACAATCAAGTGATCTATAGCCAACAAGCTGAGACCTTGTTTATTCCAGCCAGTACCCAAAAGCTGCTCACGGCAGTCAGTGCTATGGCTCAGCTTGGACCTGATTTTCGTTATGTCACACAATTATGGACAGATGCACCGATACGCAAAGGCCATATCGCAGGCAGTGCTTATCTGCTTTTTAGTGGCGATCCCACGCTGACTCAAGCCGATCTCAAGGCCATTTTTGCCAATCTCGTAAAACAAGGCATTAATCGCATTGATGGACATCTGTATTTGCTCGGCGATAAGCAGGAACAATTGCAAGCTCCGGGTTGGGTTTGGGATGATTTGGGCATTTGTTTTGCCGCGCCAGTGTCGAGTTATATTATCAATCAGAACTGCGTCTATGGTCAGTTTAGCCCCAGCTCTACCAGCAAACCTTCACAGGTAAGTCTGCGTGCAGGAAGTTATGGAGTTAAAATCAGCAGCGATGCGGTGTTTGACCAAAAGGCGAGCCGCGAATTTTGCCAACTTGATATGGTCAGATTAGGTCAAAATAACTACCATTTACGCGGCTGTTACCCTGGCGGTGAGGCGATACCACTGGCGATTGCGATAAGCGATCCGTTCAAATTTGCCCAAGATAACCTCACCTCCCTACTTAAAGGCGAGATGTCTCTTGCGGGTAAAGTACAACTCGGCACTAGCTTACCCCAAAAGGCAAAACTAATTGCCAGCCATAGCTCGGCGCCCTTACCTGAGCTGCTCGAGACTATGCTGCTCAAGTCAGATAATTTGATTGCCGATAGCCTTTTTAAGCAACTTGGTAAAAGTTATTTTAAGACCCAAGGCAGCTTTACCAATGGTGCCGCTGCCATGCAGCGAATTTTAACGAATTTAGGCATAGATTTGAGTAACGCCAATATTGTGGATGGTTCAGGATTGTCACGCTATAACTTGCTCAATGCCAAGCAGTTAGCCGCGGTGTTGGCGCTAATCCACCAAGATAGCCGCTTTAGTCCGTTAATCACGAGTCTGCCACAGGCGGGGATCAGCGGCACCTTAAGATATCGCATGGGCTACAACAAGCCGCCGCTTAAACAGCAAATTTTCGCTAAAACAGGTTCGATGCAAGGTGTGTCTAACTTAGCGGGCTTTATCCGTTTGCCCCAGCATAACGACACCCTGTTTGTGGTCCTTGAGAATGGCATGAGCCCTGAATTAAAAAATCAGCATAACCCCTCATTCAATGCCGAGTTTCTTAAACAATTGATTTCAGTGCTGCAACCGTCATCAACCACTGCGACTGTGAATACTGCGGCTCACTAGAGTCATTAATTAATCGCTACAGAGTAAAAAACTTGCATAAAAAAGCACTGAGTCATCAGTGCTTTTTCAGTTTTTATCTTAACGAATATACCGAAGCCTTGTTAAAACAACTCCGCAGGCATCGCCATAGTCGTCGCATCACCAGCTCTGACTTGGGCGATATGGTAGTCCGCTTTTGGCAATAACTTATCAAAATAGAACTTAGCTAAATAGACTTTCTGCTCGGCGAAAGCTTTATCTTCATGATCCGCGACCTTATCGACCATAGCCAACCAGTAGAAACCATACAGGGTGTAACCAAAGGCATCTAAAAAGTCGACCGCGCAGGCATTAATAAGTGCAGGCTGAGCCACTTTGCGATCATTAACTGACTCGGCGACTATAACTAATGCATCTAAACGTGCGCATACTGCCGCCACTTTCACCGCATCAACATGGGTGAATGCGCGCATTTGTGCCTTCAAGTCAGCCACAAATTCATTTAATGCGGCAAGATTATCGCCAGTGACTTTACGACCGAGGAAATCGATGGCTTGAATGCCATTGGTGCCTTCATAAATCTGAGCGATACGGGTATCACGAACTAATTGCTCAATACCTGTTTCACGAATATAACCATGTCCACCAAAGACTTGTTGCGCCATGATAGTCGCATCTAGACCCCGATCGGTTAAAAATGCCTTCGCAACTGGCGTTAATAAACCCACATAACGCGCCGCTTTGGCCTTAACCTCATCTTGGGCATATTTTGCTAAATCCAGCTGTTGTCCTGTAAACACAGACAAAGCACGGCCCGCTTCTGTCATCGCACGAATGGTCAACAACATACGGCGCACATCGCCGTGGACAATAATGGGATCAGAATCACTGCCCGTCGGTGAGCCGCCAGCGGCGATGCCTTGATTACGCTCTTTAGCGTAATCGGCCGCCATCTGGTACGCCGCCTGCGCACTGCCAAGTCCTTGAATACCAATCGCTAAACGCTCATAGTTCATCATAGTGAACATGCACACTAGGCCACGATTGGGCTCACCAATCAAGAAACCTTGAGCTGCATCAAAATTCATCACACAAGTCGCAGAACCTTTAAGGCCCATCTTATGCTCGATAGACCCCACTGATACACCATTGGCATTGGCTAAGCTGCCATCGGTATTTACCGATATTTTAGGTACAAGGAAGAGTGAAATCCCTTTACTATCCGGTAGCTTAGCAAGCACTAAGTGGATGACGTTTTCAGTTAAATCATGATCGCCACCCGTGATAAAAATCTTGCTGCCCGTGATGGCATAACTACCATCATCCTGCGGTAAAGCTCGAGTGCGAATATTACGCAGATCAGAACCCGCTTGCGGCTCCGTCATATCCATAGCACCCGCCCATTCGCCGGAATATAACTTAGGCAAATAAGCTTGTTTCAATTCTTCGCTGCCGTGGGCATTGATACATAAAGCTGCCCCCGCGGTTAACGAGCCATAAAGCGTAAACGCATTACAAGCACTGTAAGCCATTTCGTCGACTAAGATCCCCAGCATCTTCGGCATCCCCATGCCACCAAATTCAGGATCGCCACACAAACCAATCCAACCGCCCTGGGAATACTGCTCATAAACGGCTTTGTAGCCATCAGGGGTAATCACTTGATTGTCTTGATGTAACACGCCCTGCTCATCGCCCGTCCGGTTCAGTGGATGGATCAACTCACTGCTGATCTTGGCTGCTTCTTCAAGAATGGCATTGGCCGTGTCGATATCGACCATTTCAGCAATCTCAGGCAATTGTGCCCAAGTGTTTGGGGCATCAAATACCTGTTCCAGTAGGAAACGCATATCCGTCAACGGGGCTTGATAAGGGTTCATTGGTAGACTCTTAAACGTAGGATTAAAACAGTTGTTTTAATTTATACCAGTTCACTGTAGAAAACAATCTCATTACAAATACAGCTGTGAATAATATAAAAGTATGCGAGTGTGCGAGCTAAATATAAATTTAACCCCTAAAAAAACCCTTAAGCTTGAACTTAAGGGTCTCTATTTTATAAGCTTTACCACAGGATTGTCTTAGCGTTAGCTCACAGGCTTGTGGCAATTACCACATTAAATCATCAGGAATTGCGTAATCTGCATAGGGATCATCTTCAACGACCACAGCTTTAGATTCATCCTGTTGCCACAGATAACCACACCACTGCGGCACCAGCAGTTTAACTCGCTCGGCTAACTTATGTGGTACTAAGTAACTCTTATCTTCGTAACGCACTATGCCTAACTGCCCTTTAAGCAATTCTGCCTGCAGTTTTTCATCTATGTATAAAGAATAGATTTTATTATCAAGAGTATAGTTAAATTTCACTTCAGCATAAGCTGGGATCTTAATCGCAGACTTAGTGAACTCAGTGATTAAACCGCGCACCTGTCCACGCTCTGATGCCTCTGCAAAACGTTGCTCATTTAGCACTTTATCTTTTTGCGCCTGCAACCGTTTTTGCTCGGCCACTTCTTGCTTAAAAGCACTTGAGCCATCATCAACTCGTGATTTTTTGTCACGGCGTTTTTGAGTCTTAACGTCGCGAACCTTTTGTTTACTGGCAAGCCCTGCTTTGAGTAGCTGCTCTTGTAATGCATTAGCCATGGATCATTACCTACTTAATTTCTATAAAATCAAAGTTCTCGATTTTGAATATCAATAATCTAAAACCAAACTACATTTTTGCGGCCAGTTCGCCAAGCTCTGTCATCGCTATACTGGCGCCGCCAAGTGACCAACCGCCATCAACCGGCAGCACAACTCCCGTAATATAGGAAGCTAATTCAGAGCCTAAGAATAGCGCGACATTGGCGATATCCTGACCTGCGCCATTGCGTTTTAGCGGAACGGATTGAGCAACCTTTTGCTGTAATGCGGCGCTGGGTGCAAGGCGATTAAAACCTTCAGTATTGGCGATTGGGCCAGGCATAATCGAATTAATTCTCAGCCCTTCACAGCCCCACTCTAACGCTAAAGTTCGCGTCAGCATATCCACACCCGCTTTAGCCGCACACACATGCACTTGCATTGGCATAGCGATCGAAGCCTGTGGCGCCGAAATCTGGATAATATTGCCATTGGGGCGACGCAGCAAAGGATAAGCCTGTTTTAACACTTGAAAACTGCCGAGCAAATCAATGTCCATCACCGACTTAAAACCATTAGCCGAAAGTTTTGCGGCGCTGGCGGGGAAATTCCCCGCCGCGCCGCTGACCAACACATCGATAAAACCAAACTCAGAAGCGATTTTATCAAAACCGACTTCAAGGGCGCTAAGATCGCGCACATCAAAACTCACACCCAAATGAATACCGTCAGGATTGGCCTGTTGCAACTGCAATACCGCGGCATCGATTTTATCTTGACTGCGGCTCGCAACGGCCACATTTGCGCCAGCCTGTGCGAACGCAATGGCAATCGCGAGATTTATCCCACTGGTTCCTCCGACAACGACAACATTTTTACCTTGATAGTTAAACATCGTAGCATTAAACATGGGCGTTCTCCGTGAACAGTGAGATATGCACTCAGGGCGTGATTAAGTATTTTATGTTGTCATTCAACATACTATTTCAATTTTTATCCATCATCTCAAGGATACCAACGAGCGATTTCAAGCTTTTTTATTTAAACAACGGTCAAACGACTTTCAAACCGCGCTTTAGACGGCTAGTGTGGCGTCTATACCAATGATTGGTGAATCGCTTGCAATGCTGCTAACGGGTCGGCAGCTTTGGTGATCGGGCGGCCAATCACTAAGTAATCAGAACCCGCTGCTATCGCTTGAGGTGGCGTCATCACCCGATGTTGATCGCCAGCATCACTGCCAACTGGGCGGATCCCCGGAGTCACGAGCTTGAAATCATGACCTAACAGTGATTTCAAGGCTGTCGCTTCTTGGGCGGAACACACCACGCCATCGAGTCCCGCTTGCTGCGTGAGCTTCGCCAAACGTTGCACATGCTCAAACGCAGGCACATTGAGGCCGAGTAATTTAAGATCGTCATCACTCATCGAGGTTAATACCGTGACCGCGATCAGCATAGGCGCTTTATCGCCGTATGGCAGTAAGGCTTTTTTAGCCGCTTCCATCATGGCTAAGCCACCGCTGGCATGTACGTTCGTCATCCATACGCCCAGCTCTGCGGCTGCGGCCACGGCTTTGGCGACAGTATTGGGAATATCGTGAAATTTCAAATCAAGGAATAAATCAAAACCACGATCATGGATATCTTTCACCAGTTGCGGGCCAAACAAGGTAAACATTTCTTTGCCGACTTTAAGGCGGCACATGTTGGGGTCGAGTTTTTCTATCAGTTGTAAAGCATGGTTTTTATTATCGTAATCAAGCGCTACGAGGATAGGTTTAGTCGTCATCATCTCTCCAACGGGGTTACACAAACTGTGTATTCTTCTAATAGATTACTCGCCGTCTAAGCCTCGGATCCGCTTGATACTGCCCCAGTTTTTACAAGAAGGACAATGCCAGTAAAGCGCATGGGAAGGAAAACCACACTCCTTACAACGGTAACTCGGACGGAATTTAATTTGTTGTTCAACGAGCTGCTCCAGCATAGTTAAACTTTGCTTAGCTTGCCCTTCTTCGGCTTGGCGCAAATGCATCTGCATCAAGTGCTGAAAACCTTTCATGGTCGGATGGCGATATAACGCATCGAGCACAATGGTCTCTGCCGCTTTAATCTCATCAAGACTTATCATGTGCTGCGCTAAGGCGACAACCACTGATGCACCCGCACCATCGGCCATGGCCCCTGCGAGTAACTCTTGGAAGCCTTCTTTATCTTGCGTGTCGCGATAAACTTGTTTAGCTGTGGGGATTGCATCGGCAAAAAGCTCGATATCGGCTTTTTTTAGTTGCAGCAGCATTTGCTTACACTGGGCATAATCTTGAATATCGAGGAATTTTTTCGCTAGGGTCAATAATGCACGACCGCATTGAGGATCTTGCTTCAGCGCTTGCTGTAGCAGTTTAATTTTCTGCGCATCATCACTGGCTTCATCGGCTAATTGGCAATAGAAATGTGCTGTTAACGGCTTTAAAACTTGCTGACGCTTACGACTCAAACGCTTAGTGATATCAATGGCTTTCTGCCACTCTTTAATCACCTGATAAATAGCAATAAGCTGTGTTTCAGATTCTTCACTGTGATCGTCTTGGCTGACCAAGTTAATAAAGATTTCTTCAGCTCTGTCGTAAAAACCTGCTGCTAGATAATCTTTACCCAGCTCCATCATAGCGATGTCACGCTGCTCATTGGTTAATGTAGGCCGCGCGATTAAATTTTGATGGATACGAATAGAGCGGTCGACCTCGCCTCGCTTACGGAACAGCGAACCGAGTGACAGATGGGTATCGATGGTTTCATCGTCAACATCTAGCATACTGATAAACAAATCGACGGCTTTATCCGATTCGTTCGACAGTAAGAAATTGAGGCCAGTAAAATAATCCCGGCTCAATTGTTTACGTTGATTACTTTGATTCTGCCTTATGCTCCGTCGCCCCATATACCAACCATAGGCGGCAGCAATGGGAAGCAACAGAAAGAGGATCTCAAGCATATTAGGCGTCTACATCCTGAGGGATTTTAGCGATCACTTGATTTAGTTTCTTTTTAGTTGCCGCTAAACTTAATTTCAAGCGAACAATATAGTAGCTAGCAAATAACCAACTCAAAATAAAACCAGCAAAAAAGACAATCGCTAAGACAACAGGTAAACGATATTCACCCTGTGCGACAAAATAGCTGATGGTCACCACTTGTTCGTTGCGCGCGCCAAAAATCAACGCCAGAATAAATAACAGTGCCACAAGCACAGTTGCTACAAATGATTTCACGCTGCACTCCCTAAACGCGTTTCAATTTAATGATTATCCAAGAAATTTACTAAGCTGACCAGCATTGCCTTGCAATAGATACAAAAAAGCCTCCTAACGGAGGCTTTTTACTATGCGGTCAATCACACATTAACGGCGTCAACACGCTCGCGCAGTTCTTTGCCTGGCTTAAAGTGCGGGACGTATTTACCTTCCAAATCGACTGATGAACCAGTCTTTGGATTACGGCCAGTCCGCGGTGCACGATAGTGAAGCGAGAAACTACCAAAGCCACGGATCTCAATACGATCACCGCTTTCTAATGTTGTTGCCATTTGCTCCAACATTTCTTTGATTGCGCCTTCAACCTCTTTCGCCGACAGCTGCGACTGCCTGGTGGCGAGTTTTTCGATAAGTTCAGATTTCGTCATCCTAGCTATCCCCTATTATCAAGCCAAACACAGTCGCCTAATGGGGAGAGATGTCTCCCCAAACAACAGGCGATTATTTACGAGCTGCTTTAAACGCTTCAGCCATTGCATTGCTAATAACAGCGTCATCTTGTTTGTTCAGAGTCGCCATTACTTCTTTCTCTTCAGCTTCGTCTTTCGCTTTGATTGACAGGCTGATAGAGCGGTTCTTACGGTCAACACCCATGAACTTAGCTTCGATTGCATCACCTACATTATAGACAGTAGATGCATCTTCGATACGCTCACGTGAAATGTCAGCTACACGGATGTAACCTTCAACAGTGTCAGCCAGTTCAACAGTCACACCTTTAGCATCAACAGCAGAAACAGTACCGTTTACGATAGTACCTTTCTTCTTGTCAGCCAAGTATGCGTTGAATGGATCATCTTCAGTTTGCTTAACACCTAAGCTGATGCGCTCACGCTCTGGATCTACAGACAGAACCACTGCATGGATTTCATCGCCTTTCTTGTATTCAGAAACTGCGTCTTCGCCAGTACCGTTCCAAGAAATGTCAGACAGGTGAACTAGACCATCGATACCGCCGTCAAGACCGATAAAGATACCGAAGTCAGTGATTGACTTGATCTTACCAGAAACCTTGTCGCCTTTGTTGTAACGAGTTGCGAAGTCATCCCATGGATTGGTCTTACATTGTTTCAGACCTAGAGAAATACGACGACGCTCTTCATCGATGTCCAGAACCAGAACTTCAACTTCATCACCTAAGTTAACCACTTTAGATGGGTGAATGTTCTTGTTAGTCCAATCCATTTCAGAAACGTGAACCAGACCTTCAACGCCTTCTTCGATTTCTACGAAGCAACCGTAGTCAGTTAGGTTAGTAACGCGACCAGTTAAACGTGTGTTTTCTGGGTAGCGTTTGCTGATTTCTAACCATGGATCTTCGCCAAGTTGTTTCAGACCTAGAGACACACGAGTGCGCTCACGATCGTACTTCAGTACTTTAACGTTGATTTCATCGCCAACATTGACGATTTCTGATGGATGTTTAACACGTTTCCACGCCATATCTGTGATATGTAGCAGACCGTCAACACCACCTAAATCTACGAATGCACCGTAGTCAGTCAGGTTCTTAACGATACCCTTAACTGCTTGACCTTCTTGCAGGTTTTCTAACAGTGCATCACGCTCAGCGCTGCTTTCTGATTCGATAACTGCACGACGAGAAACAACAACGTTGTTACGCTTCTGGTCTAGCTTGATAACTTTGAATTCTAATTCTTTGTACTCTAAGTGAGCGGTGTCGCGAACTGGGCGCACGTCAACTAGAGAACCTGGTAAGAAGGCACGGATACCGTTTAATTCAACAGTGAAACCGCCTTTAACTTTACCATTGATGATACCGATTACAGTTTCAGCATCTTCATAAGCTTTTTCCAGAACGATCCAAGCTTCATGACGTTTCGCTTTTTCGCGAGACAGTTGAGTCTCACCGAAGCCGTCTTCAACAGAGTCAAGAGCTACGTCAACTTCATCGCCAACTTGAATTTCTAAAACGCCTTGAGCGTTTTTGAATTGTTCAGCTGGGATTGGGCTTTCAGACTTCAGACCCGCGTCAACCAGTACCATACCGTTTTTGATTGATACAACAGTACCACGAACGATAGAGCCTGGACGGAATTCCAGAGTTTGAAGGGATTGTTCAAATAGATCAGCAAAAGATTCAGTCATGTTTAGGTTACTTTCTTTATTAAACCACTGTCCGTCCTAGACGTGGAGTCAGTCAAATTATCCGTATCATCCTTAATACGAATACCTATCCGGTGGGCTAACTTAGTTAGTGTCGGATAATTTTTGGTTGATAAAGTTAAGCGCAAGCGCTAACACTTCATCAATACCCTTTCCGCTTGTATCGATAATGAGCGCGTCCTCGGCGGGGACTAAAGGAGCCACCGGACGATTCATATCGCGGTCATCACGTTCGATAATTTCACTTAAAAGGCGCTCGATATTAACATCGAAGCCCTTGTCCTGCAACTGATTATAGCGTCTTTGGGCACGCTCTTCAGCTGAGGCGGTTAAATATAATTTTGCCGGCGCACTTGGGAAAACCACAGTTCCCATGTCGCGACCATCGGCAATTAATCCTGGCGCCGTTTTAAAGGCCCGTTGACGACGTAATAATGCTTCTCTCACCCGTGGAAACGCGGCGACTTTTGAAGCGGCATTCGAGCACTCTTGAGTGCGAATGTCGGTGGTGACGTCTTCACCTTCCAATATCACTTGAACCGGATCGGTATCATTGCCTGTTAAAAACTTCACATCGAGATGTGCCGCTAACAGCGTGATCGATTCTTCATTTTCCAGTTCAACGTTATGATGAATTGCTGCGAGCGCAAGAACTCGGTAAATAGCACCACTATCAAGTAGTTGCCAACCTAGATGCTGAGCCAATAATTGACTAATTGTACCTTTGCCAGCACCACTTGGGCCGTCGATTGTGACTACAGGAGCCCGTTCAGACATACATTCCTCCGCAAAAAATAACCATCATCCGTGAGTTCATCAAGTGAGCCCCCGAAAATGAGCGCGCAGCATTGTACAACAAAAGACAAACAAAATCCGTGGATTTTTTATGAAGATTAGCAGCCGCGCAAATACGGCTGACTATTCTTGACATCGATAGTTGTAACAATGACGAAGCAGATTGGCTTAGCCTTGCAGACTCGCAAACTGCTTAAAGTAGTCTGGGAATGTTTTAGAAGTGCAATCAGGATCATTGATGGTAATACCGCAATCGGCAAATGCCAGCATAGAAAAACACATGGCCATACGGTGATCATTGTAGGTATCGATTTCTGCGGTATTAATTACCACAGGCGGGGTGATTTTAATGTAATCGTTGCCCTCTTCAACCTCGGCGCCGACTTTACGTAATTCCGTCGCCATGGCCGCTAAGCGGTCGGTCTCTTTAATACGCCAGTTATAGATATTACGAATAACCGTCGTGCCTTTAGCAAATAAGGCGGCGGTTGCAATGGTCATAGCCGCATCGGGAATGTGGTTCATGTCTAAATCAACGGCCGTTAACTGAGAGCCACGCGCAATAATATAGTCATCGCCCCACTCGATATCTGCGCCCATTTTTTCAAGCACATCGGCAAATTTCACATCGCCTTGAATACTCAAACGGCCCACACCGGTGACTTTGACTTCACCGCCCTTAATCGCTCCAGCGGCGAGGAAATACGATGCCGATGACGCATCACCTTCGACCAGCACTTTACCTGGTGATACATAACGCTGGCCTGCAACAATCTCAAAACGGGCATAGTCATGGTTGATGACTGTTACGCCAAATTGAGCCATCAGGGCCAGTGTAATATCAATATACGGCTTAGAAACTAACTCGCCTTTGACATGGATATTCACACTGCTCTTTGCAAGCGGCGCCACCATCAATAGGGCGGTTAAAAATTGGCTTGATAAGTCACCCGCAATCTCAACATCGCCGCCATTAAGACCCGTTGCATTAATCGTCAGCGGGGGAAAACCGTCATTTTTAAGATAAACTACATTGGCACCGAGTTGCCTTAAGGCATCGACTAAGTCGCCAATCGGGCGCTCTTCCATGCGCGGTTCGCCCATGAGGGTAAATTCGCCTTGGCCTAAGGTTAAGGCGGCGCACAATGGGCGCATTGCTGTGCCCGCATTGCCTAAAAACAATTCCTGCGCAGATTCTGAGGAAATCACACCGCCTAAGCCATCAAGTTCACACACAGTATTATTTTGCGATAAACGATAGTTCACCCCTAACTGCTTGAGGGAGGCCAGCATGTGGCGAATATCATCTGAGTCGAGCAGATTGGTAAGCGTGGTCGTGCCTTGGGCTATGGTGGCCAATAATAAGGCACGATTTGAAATACTTTTTGAGCCCGGAATATTGATCTCACCGCGGACTTGCACAACAGGTTCAAGACGTAATTGCTTCATGAATAAATCTTCTTTCTCTATAGGGCGTCATCATCACGATCACGCGGACTGAATACGCAAAATGGCAACTTCACGCTACAGTGCGTCAAGTTAAGATTACAAATAAAAGGAGATTGGGGCCTTGTTGGTGCTTCGTCGTTATAAAATTACCGATTGTCGCTAAGGATTCAACCGTTTTTTCGAGAAAAATGGCATTTTGGTCAGATTATTTGCTGAGATCAGTGTAAAAATAACAAAAACGCAAAATTTAAGCGGTTAATTTATGATTTAACCGTATTTTTGGCAGGCTTTTTTGCCAAGATAACTGGCGTGTAATCACAGTTTTCACTTTAATTACTTTACCTTTCCGCGCTATTCTAACCTCCAAACGATAAATAACGCATATCTGATACGAACAATCACGTTTGCACTATAACCAGAAAGGTAGATGGAGCTATGTTTAACTCACTCATCGCAATGCCAGCGGACCCCATCCTTGGCTTGTTAACTCAGTACCGCGAAGACTCTCACCCACAAAAAGTGGATTTAGGTGTGGGCGTTTATAAAGATCCTACCGGCGTTACCCCTATTCTAAGCTGCGTGAAAAAAGCGGAAAAATTCCGTCTCGATACCGAAACCACCAAAGTGTATATCGGCCCAACAGGCTCACCACAATTCAACACCTTGATGACGGAATTAGCCTTTGGTGCTGGCCACAGTGCCATTATCGCTAACCGTATCCGCACCGTTTCAACACCCGGCGGTACAGGCGCGCTGCGCGTGGCGGGTGACTTTATCAAACGCTGCAACCCGAATGCTGTGTTATGGGTAAGCGACCCAACTTGGGCAAACCACATCGGTTTGTTCGAAGCGGCTGGCATTACCGTTAAAACCTATCCTTATTATGACTACGATAGCAAATCATTGAAATTTGATGAGATGCTTGCTGCATTATCGCAAGTGAGTCCTGATGATGTGGTGTTATTCCACGCCTGTTGCCATAACCCAAGCGGAATGGATTTAACCACAGAAGAATGGGATAAAGTGATTGCCCTGACTAAAGAGCAAGGCTTTACCCCACTGATTGACATGGCCTACCAAGGCTTTGGTGATGGCGTTGATATTGATGCCTACGGCGTGCGTCAAATGGCGGCAGCGGTCGATAATATGATCCTGTGCAGCTCATGCTCGAAAAACTTCGGTTTGTACCGTGAGCGTATTGGTTCCTGCTCTGTGATTGCCAAAGATGCCAATACCGCCAATATCGCGCAATCTGTACTGCTTTATGTGGTTCGCTGCCTCTACTCTATGCCACCTGCCCATGGCGCAGCGATTGTTGAGACGATTTTAGGATCAAAAGAATTAACCCAAGAATGGCTTGATGAGCTGAAAGTGATGCGCGATCGCATCAACGGCAACCGCGCCATTTTAGTGGATAAACTTAAAGCCAACGGCGTAAACCGTGACTTTAGCTTTATCGCCCGCCAAAAAGGTATGTTCTCTTTCCTTGGGGTGGCTCCAGAGCAAGTGGCGCGCCTACAAAAAGAATTCAGCATCTATATGGTAGGTTCAAGCCGCATCAGTATTGCTGGGATCAGTGAAGATAACGTTGATTACTTAGCTCAATCGATTGCTAAAGTGCTTTAAGCCGCTGAGTTTATCTGCACCGCTCACTCTGCTGTATTCCCGCAATAAAGGAATACAGCAGAGTTCATTTACCGCCTCAAGTGTTAAATTTTTCAATCATCCCACCCGATCAGTTTTGACAGTTTATTATCCTCTGTTGCATATCCCCGAATATGACAAGCAAGGTCACGTCTCACTGTTCAAGCATTTATTTTTAATCGTAAAACCACATTCTAGTGATTTTGACATCGCGGCTTTATCGCAATAAGCCACACATTGTGAACTCGGTCGGCGGATTTCCATTTCATTAATCAGGACTGCGGCTATTTTCACTTTTTAAAGCCAACGCCACTGAGTAGATTAGTGGTCATCATAGAACTTGTGGATGTTCAGCCATGTTATTACAAGATAAATTAGTGCAAATCGTCACCAACCCGCTGCTTTCACCCAAGCAAAAATCCAACTATTTAGCATTAGAAGCGGAAGCCAGTTTGCCCTATATGTCGATATCGCCCGAGGTAAAAGCGGCGATGAATGACGGTATTATTTGCGACATGTTTGAAGGCCATGCGCCGTTTAAACCACGCTATGTGTTGCCAGATTATGCCCGCTACCTTCAACAAGGCTCTGAATACTTAGAGTTATCAGCGGCAAAAAACTTGGACGAAGCCATCAATGCCTTAACGATTCTGTATCATCACGTGCCATCGGTGACCAATATCCCCGTGTATTTAGGTCAGCTGGATGACATTTTGATGCCTTTCGTTGAAGGAATGGATGCGGAAGTCCTTTATCGTAAACTTAAACTGTTCTGGATCATGCTCGACAGAACCCTGCCCGATGCCTTTATGCACGTGAATATTGGTCCTACAGATAACATCGTTTGCCGCACCCTACTGCGCATTGATGCCGAGTTAAAACAAGTTGCCCCCAATTTGACTTTTATGTACGACCCCGCCGTCACGCCAGATGAATTGTTGTTGCTTGCGACCACCAATATTTGTCAGTGCAGTAAGCCACATATCGCGAATTACCCTCTGCATGCCTGTGCGTTTGATGAGCGCGGTTTTGGTATTGTCAGTTGCTACAACGCGTTGCCATTAGCGGGCGGCGCCAATACCTTAGTTCGACTTAACCTTAAAGAAGTGGCGTTAAAGGCCAATTCTATAAACGATTTTTTTGATACTGTATTGCCAAATTACTGCTCACTCACCTTCGAGCTCATTGACGCGCGCTCGGCATTTTTGCATCAAGAATCACACTTCTTTGACAGTTTTTTAGTTAAAGAGCAATTGATTGATGAATCGCGCTTTGCACCCATGTTTGGTATTTACGGCATGGCAGAAGCCGTGAATATTCTGCGGACATTCACGGCTACTGATGCAACGAAGTTATCTCAACGAGATCAACACACTGGCTATGGTCATCAGACAGATGCAAATCAGCTGGGCTATCGTATTTCTGCTGCGCTCGATGCCATAGTGAAATCCACACCCGTCGCACATGGTTACCATGGGCGGGCACTACTGCATTCACAGGGCGGTATTAGTATCGACAACAATGTGACTCCTGGCGTTCGCATCCCCTATGGCACTGAACCGAATCCCATCGCCCATATTCAAGCCCTAGCGCAGCATCATCAGTATTATACGGCGGGGATTAGCGATATTTTGACTATCGATGAAACCGTGAAATCCAATCCTCAAGCCATGTTCCAACTGTGTAAAGCCGCGCTTGAGTTAGGTTTTAGGGAGTTTACCGCCAATGTCGCCTCTAACGATTTAATGCGCGTGACTGGCTATATGGTAAAACGCTCAGATATTGAAGCGTTTAAACAATGCGGCTCACGTCTCAATACCACAGGCTTAGCCGCAGAAGCGGCGGTTAATACGGGAATATTGCAACGCCAAGCACGAGTTATCGCCCATGAGCACTCCCCCTGTGTTGTTAAATGAACCGGCCATAAATAAACAGGCAATAGTCAGTCAGCTATTGCCCTTTTCCTGTGTCGACGGGCCTGGCAGCAGGCTCGTGTTATTCTTGCAGGGCTGCAACTATCAATGCAAAAACTGCCATAACCCACATACCATAGGTTTATGCGATGCCTGTGGCGATTGTGTCGCCACCTGCCCTGACAATGCGCTGACATTAATAAACCTCAATGATAAGCCTCGCATTCACTGGGATAGTGAGCGTTGTAGCCAATGCGATACTTGTATTGCCGTATGCCCGAAACAAGCGAGCCCTAAGGTCAGTCGTTACACCGTTGAGGAGATACTGACGATTCTCCATAGTCAGCGTCACTTTATTAATGGTATTACCGTGAGCGGCGGCGAAGCGAGCCTACAACTGCCATTTATTCTTGCCTTGTTTAAAGGAATTAAGGCGACAGAGTCGTTATCACACTTAACTTGCATGCTCGACACCAATGGCAGTTTAAGTCTAACGGGATGGCATAAACTGCTGCCGTTTTTAGATGGCGCTATGGTGGATCTCAAAGCGTGGCAGCAAGATACCCATAGATACATTACTGGTCGTGATAACCATGCCGTGTTCAAATCAATCCAGTTATTGGCTAAACAGCAAAAACTGTATGAGGTGAGATTGCTGCACATTCCGAGCATCACGGATTATGAGGAAGAAATAGACGCACTAGCGAACTATTTACTTCTGCTAGGCCCAGATACGCGAGTTAAGTTAAATGCCTTTCACCATCATGGTGTTGTCGATGCAGCACTCAATTGGCCAAGCTGTAAACAAGCCGATATTGAACGCTTAGCCGCAACCCTTGCAAAGCGAGGCGTAACCAATCTCGTGTTACCTTCTATATACCTTTAACGACTGCAAAGCAAAATTTGCTCATAAAGCCAGCGCAGTGCGGGATCTTTCATGCTTTGACTATGCCAAACTAGGCTGTAAGCCACTTTACCATATTCTATAGGCAAAGATTTAATCGTTAAGCCTTGAGCTTGGCTAGCGATGGATGCCCAGCGGCGCGAGCAGGTAAAGAGCAACTCACTGTGATGGCACATTAACGCCGCACTGCCAAAGTCTGGGACCGAAATGGGAACGGCACGTTTTTTAGATTGCTGGGCGAGCAAAATATCAAAAAAAGGCGTGCTCAAATCTGTGTCTGTAATGCCAATATGGCTAAAACTCAGGTAATCATCGAAGCTGATATGCGGCTGTTTAGCCAAGGGATGGGATGAATTCATCAGGCAGACCATTTCATCGCTAAACAAGGTTTCCCACACCAGATCGTCTTGAAGAGGATTAGGTTGACTCAGATCATGGGGTAACAGCACAAAATCTAATGTACCTTTAAGCAATCCATCAAAACCAATATTGTCTTTGCTGTAAATATCGAGGCGGATATTAGGAGCCAAGCTCAGAATATGGGCGCTTAGCTTGGCGGTCAGCAGTTCAAAGGTGCTTTCGCGCATCGCAAGCGAGAAACGCCCCTCAAAATGTGCAGGGTTAAACGCATCCTGACTCATGATCTGATTCATATCATTGATCATCTGCTGCACACTTGGCCCTAATCGTCTTGCCAATGGGGTTGCTACCAGTGAGTTGCCGTTACGATAGAACAGTTCATCGTTCAAGCTGTCCCTGAGCTGGCTTAAGGTTTTACTGACGGATGAGGGACTTAAACATAAACGTTCGGCGCTGGCGGTTACACTCAGGGTATCGAGCATCACATGCAAAGTGATCAAATGCTTCATACTAATCCGCGAAAGCTTGGCCAAATCCATCGGTGACATCCTATTGATTTATCGTGTATACGCATCCAGAAATACGTTCTTTTAATTATGATAAACAATAACATACAACTAACCCAGCATCTTATTCAGTAATGCGCGTCAGCTCACAGGCTTTCTCACCGCGAGTGTTCTTGAAGGCATCTGGTCTCAACGTCATCTTGCTTAACGCCATTGTCGATAAATTAAAGCTAACAAAAAAGCGAATGCATTTGAGCATTCGCTTTTGGGATGTCTAACTTGGGATGGCTAACTGATGATCAACATTCAATAAGCATAACGTTGATGTTCAGGCAGCAAAGCCTAGACGCTAAGCGTCGCAAGCTAATGAGTGACTCAATACAGCTAAGCCTAGCTATGTTTGTTTGCAAACTCATTCATAAACTTGACCAAGGCAACTACGCCATCGAGTGGCATTGCATTATAGAGGCTAGCACGCATACCACCTACGATACGATGGCCCTTTAAGGCAACGAGTCCAGCAATTTGCGCTTGCTTTAAGAACTCACTATCGAGCGCTTCGTTGACTAATTGAAAAGTCACGTTCATTTGTGAGCGGTTCGCTGCAACAACCCCATTACGGTAGAAAGCATTACCATCAATGCATTGATATAACATCTGCGCTTTTTGTTGATTAATTTTTGCAATACTCGCAATGCCGCCAATGGACTTAAGCCAAGCAAAGACTTCAGCGGCGAGATACCAAGCAAAGGTTGGCGGTGTGTTGAACATAGAGTCATGCTCAACGGCTAAACGATAGTCCATGATGGACGACTGCGGTAAACTCGGCAGTTTTAACATGTCATCGCGCACTATCACTATCGACAGACCCGATGGACCTATGTTCTTTTGTGCGCCAGCGTAAATCAAACCGTAGCGGCTGACGTCGATTTCACGTGACATAATGGTTGACGATAAATCGGCAACAATTGGCCAAGGTGAGTCTAATTCATCAAAAATTTCGATACCATCTACTGTCTCATTAGGGCAATAGTGAACATAGCGATAATCGGCATCGATTTTATGTAAATCAGGTAAGACAACCGCATTGAGTCCATTGTGTTTTTCAACAATATTCAAGCTATCAATCTGCGCTTCACCTACGAGCTTTTGTGCTTCGGCTAACGCGGCAGATGACCATTGGCCACTGACTAAATACAGGGATCGGCCATGATTACCTAAAAAATTATTCACAACAGCGGAGAACTGTCCACGACCACCGCCGTGCATAAATAGCACATGGTAATTTGTGGGGATCTGCATCAGTTCACGTAAATCGGACTCGGCTTGTTGTGTAAGCGCGATGAACTCTTTACTTCGGTGGCTGATTTCCATCACGGAAACGCCTTGGCCATTCCAATCAAGTAATTCCTGTTGTGCTTTTTTCATTACCGCTGCGGGTAACATTGCAGGTCCAGCACAGAAATTATAAATCGCGCTCACTGACACTCTCCTTAATCCCAACCATGATGTAGGTATTGATAAAACGAAACCATTCTAAAACGAACAATGCTATCAACATCAATGCCATTAAAAAAACGAGCGTCCTATTGGACGCTCGTTAATATGACACTTAATTACTCTTCGTCTTGCTCATCATCAGTAAGCTCGTCTTCATCTTCGTCCAACTCTTCTTCGTCATCCAGCGCTTCTTCAAGCGCCTCATCGGCTAATTCGCCTTCGACAATGACAGGAACAATCGGTAAACCGTTTTCATCCAGCTCGACTTCATCTTCTTCAGTTTGGATTTCGTCGATACGTTGTAGGCCGACCACTTTCTCGTCGCCCGCAGTACGGATAATCGTTACACCTTGAGTGTTACGGCCAATGATAGACACGCCGCTCGCAGGTGTACGCACTAAGGTACCTTTATCACTGATGAGCATCAGTTCGTCGTTAAGACCGACTTGAACAGCCCCAACAACAGCGCCGTTACGTTCGCTCACCTTGATTGAAACCACACCTTTAGTCGCACGGCTCTTCGCAGGATATTCAGACAGTTGCGTCCGTTTACCGTAACCGTTTTCAGTCACCGTCAGAATCGCGCCATCGCCTTTGGGTACGATAAGCGACACGACTTTTTGACCTTCTTCTAAACGAATACCACGAACGCCTGTTGCAGTACGGCCCATAGGACGTAAGGACAAGACTTCTTCACCGGTTTCAGGATCGGTTTTCACTTCGCCTGTTTCAGAATCACGAACTTTCTCACCAAAGCGAACCACTTTCCCTTCATTCGAGAACAACATGATTTCGTCATCACCGTTAGTGATATCGACACCGATCAGTTGGTCACCGTCTTTGAGGTTAACGGCGATAATGCCGTTTGCACGTGGGTTGCTATAAGCAGTTAGTGCGGTTTTCTTCACAGTACCATGTGAGGTCGCCATGATGATGTACTTGTCCGCCGCGTATTCACGTACTGGCAGAATCGCAGTAATGCGCTCGCCATCGGATAACGGCAGCAAGTTAACAATTGGACGACCACGGGCCGTACGGCTCGCTAATGGCAGTTGATACACTTTGAGCCAGTACATCTTACCAAAATCAGAGAAGCACAAAATGGTGTCATGGGTATTGGCAACTAACAGCTTCTCAACGAAATCTTCGTCTTTCACTTTCGTCGCGGCTTTACCTTTACCACCACGGCGCTGGGCTTGGTAATCGGTCAACGGTTGATACTTGGCATAACCTAAGTGCGACAGTGTTACCACAACGTCTTCTTCGTTGATCAAGTCTTCAAGACTCATATCGACTTCGTTAGCATTGATCACTGTACGGCGAGCATCGCCGTATTCTTCAAGGATTTGAACTAATTCTTCCTTGATCACTTCCATCAAACGCTCAGGACTGCGCAGAATAAACAGCAGACCCGCGATAAATTCGAGTAATTCTTCGTATTCGGCGATGATCTTATCGTGCTCAAGACCGGTTAAACGGTGTAAACGCAGTTCCAGAATGGCCTGAGCTTGTTGCTCAGTCAGGAAGTATTGACCGTCACGAATACCGTATTGTGGCTCTAACCACTCAGGACGCGCGGCGTCATCGCCCGCTTTTTCCAACATACCTTGAACGTGACCTAACTCCCAACCTTGCTCAACCAATTTCACTTTGGCATCCGCAGGCGTTGGTGAGGCTTTGATCAGTGCAATAATCGGGTCAATGTTAGCCAGTGCAACCGCCAGCGCTTCCAAAATATGGGCACGCTCACGGGCTTTACGCAGTTCGAATACGGTACGACGCGTCACCACTTCACGGCGATGCAGAATAAAACATTCGAGCATTTCTTTAAGGTTAAACAGTTTAGGCTGACCATTGGTCAGGGCCACCATGTTAATCCCGAAAGAACACTGCATTTGCGTTTGAGCATAAAGGTTATTGAGTACAACCTCGCCCACTTCACCGCGCTTAATTTCGATAACGATACGCATACCGTCTTTATCAGACTCGTCGCGTAGACCGCTGATCCCTTCAAGCTTTTTATCTTTAACCAGCTCGGCAATCTTCTCGATTAAACGGGCTTTGTTCACTTGATATGGGATTTCAGTGACGATTATACGCTCACGGCCATTATCTTCGGTTTCCACATCTGCCAGAGCACGCATGATCGCGCGGCCACGGCCAGTTTTATAGGCATCAATAATGCCTTTACGGCCGTTGATAATCGCTGCAGTGGGGAAATCCGGACCTGGAATGTATTCCATCAACTGTTCAATCGACAGTGAAGGTTCTTCAATCAATGCCAAACAGCCTTTCACGACTTCCGTTAGGTTGTGTGGTGGAATGTTGGTTGCCATACCTACCGCAATACCCGATGAACCGTTAATTAACAGGTTAGGTACGCGTGTAGGTAATACAGCTGGGATCTGTTCTGTGCCGTCGTAGTTAGGGACGAAATCCACTGTCTCTTTTTCAAGATCAGCCAGTAATTGGTGCGCTAACTTATCCATACGGATTTCGGTATAACGCATTGCCGCCGCTGAGTCACCGTCGACCGAACCGAAGTTACCTTGGCCGTCTACTAAGGTGTAACGCAGTGAGAATGGCTGGGCCATACGGACGATAGTGTCATAAACAGCAGAGTCACCATGGGGGTGATATTTACCGATGACGTCACCAACCACACGGGCAGATTTTTTGTAAGGCTTGTTCCAATCGTTCTTCAATTCACTCATGGCAAACAGAACGCGGCGATGAACCGGCTTTAAGCCGTCGCGCACGTCTGGTAATGCACGTCCCACGATAACGCTCATGGCGTAATCAAGGTACGAATTCTTTAGTTCGTCTTCGATATTAATTGGCGAAATAGATGATGCCAGATCAGTCATAAACTGCTCGTTCCCCTGAAAAATAGCCGACAACGTATAATCCGTATCATTGCCTAGCCCAAAAACGTGATTTGGCATTCTAACACAGTTATTTAATGTCGCCAGACCTATCATTCTCGAATTGAGAGTCTGGTGGCTTAATAGATGAAAACACTGTCAATTTGGTCATTTATGCGATAAACAAGCGTTGAAATTCACGGCTTACGATGAGGAAAAATCGTCAAAGGGATAAAGTAAAAGGTCGATACGGAGCACAACAATTAACATAAAAGCAGATAACTGCTGAAAATTCACTCAACCACAAGGGCTTAGCTCAGTCGAGCACTTTGTTTATCAAACATAGTCGTTATAATAGCCGCACAATACAGCTTCTTCAGGTAATAGCATGCATCAGAATACCAATGTAGACCCACAGGAAATCGCAAAGTTTGAACGTATGGCCGAAACTTGGTGGGATCTCAACGGCGAATTTAAGCCGCTGCATCTATTAAACCCGCTGCGCTTAAACTATATCGATCAAACCGCAGGCGGTATTTTCGGGAAGAAAGTGCTCGATGTCGGCTGTGGTGGCGGCATTTTGTCTGAAAGCATGGCCCGCATCGGCGCCGAGGTTGATGGCTTAGATATGGGTGATGAGCCCTTAGAAGTCGCCCGCCTACATGCTCTCGAAACGGGCGTGAGCATTAATTATGTAAAAAATACCGCCGAGGCCCACAGCCAAGATCATCAAGCCTATTACGATGTGGTGACCTGCATGGAAATGCTCGAACATGTACCCGATCCACAATCTGTGATCAAGGCTTGCTGTGACATGGTCAAACCCGGTGGTCATGTGTTTTTCTCCACCATCAACCGCAACATTAAATCCTACGTGCACACCATTTTAGGCGCGGAATATTTGCTAAAAATGCTGCCGGTTGGCACCCACGAGCATAAAAAATTCATTAAGCCTTCGGAGCTGATTGAACTAGTAGATAATACCGATCTTATCTGTACCGATGCATTAGGGGTAAGCTACAACCCATTGACGGGCATTTTTAAGTACACGCCTAAGGTTGATGTGAATTACATGATAGCGACGCGTAAGGTTGATTAATATGAGTCTGGCACAGATCAAAGGCGTACTGTTCGATCTCGACGGCACCTTAGCCGATACCGCGCCGGATCTGGTGCAAGCCCTCAATTTAAGTCTTCAAGACGTCGGCATCGCCGCGCAGCCGTTAGCGACCATGCGCTACGCCGCATCCCACGGCAGTTTTGCCTTAGTCGATGCCGCGATCCCTGATGCGGCAGAAGATCTTCGATCTCAAGTTCAGCAAGGGCTACTCGCCCACTATCAGCGCATTAATGGCGATCACTGTGCGCTATTTACAGGCATAACAGCATTACTCGACTGGCTCGAGTTAACTCAGCTGCCGTTTGGGGTGATCACCAACAAGCCTGCGCGCTTTACCCGTCCCTTATTGCGAAAACTGAATTTACACTTGCGTATGCCCGTTATCATCAGTGGCGATTCGACCAAACACGCTAAACCCCACACAGCACCTATGCTGTTAGGCGCACAACAGCTGAACTGTGCTCCAGAGCACATTTTGTATCTTGGGGATGCCGAGCGAGATTTGCTCGCGGCCAAGGCTGCTGGCATGTTAGGCGGCGTGGCCCTATGGGGTTATCTGGGCGTGAACGACAAGCCGTTGCAATGGCCTGCGCACGCGCATTTTGCGAGCCCAACTGAGCTACATCAAGCACTAATCGAAGCATTGGCTTAACAACATCAACCAAAAACAGCGCCTACAATGCTCACGAATAAGGCATCCAATACGTAACTTCACTGACGAACATCAGTGTGTCAGCATACTATTTATGACCCACGGAAAAAGTCAGGCGGATAAAAGATCGGCACTCGTGAGCGATCGCGATCTAAAGAAAAGATCGCCTAAAAATCCCCCATGAGTGTGACACGCTAACCTGAAATTGAGCTTCAAGGTTAGTCGTTACTAACGGAAAAGTTTATCCTCACGTTATCCACAAGATGTCCCCTGAATTCAGACTTGCAAATAGGGGCAAACCTCACTATCTTGTATCCCATATAATTTAAAACACCATATCTTGTGTATAGGTAACAATCAGACACACTAGAAGCTCGCCGCTTAATTGACTCGTTTGTAACCAGTCAGCTGTATTTAAGGGACGATTGTTGATTGTTTTACAAGGATACGTACGGTGATTTTGCTCACCTAAATACATATAAGAACCAAGGCCTATCTCCAAATGAATAGCACTATGACAGTCACAAAACGCTGTGGCGATCGTGAGAATATCGATCTCGAAAAAATACACCGCGTAATTACTTGGGCAGCCAAGGGATTAAAAAACGTTTCTGTTTCGGAAGTTGAACTTCGCTCACACCTACAGTTTTTCGATGGCATCCCAACCGAAGCTATCCATGAAACCATTATCAAGGCTGCGGCGGATTTAATTTCTCCAGAATCACCGGACTATCAGTTTCTTGCTGCCCGTTTAGCGGTGTTTCATTTGCGTAAGAAGGCCTTCGGTCAGTTCGAGCCGCCCGCATTGTATGCTCACGTGACTAAATTGGTTGAGCTGGGTAAATACGATCAACACATTTTAAGAGATTACACCCGCGAAGAGCTGGATGTGATGGATACCTATATCGACCATTGGCGCGATATGGATTTTTCCTACGCTGCGGTAAAACAGCTTGAAGGCAAATATTTAGTTCAAAACCGTGTGACCCACGAAATCTATGAGAGTGCGCAGTTCCTTTACATTTTGGTTGCGGCTTGCTTGTTTGCCCGTTATCCAAAAGAGACGCGCCTGAAATACGTTAAAGATTTCTATGACGCGGTATCAACTTTTAAACTGTCGCTGCCAACGCCAATTATGGCCGGTGTGCGCACCCCAACGCGTCAGTTCAGCTCTTGCGTACTGATCGAATGTGGTGACAGCTTAGATTCCATCAACGCGACCGCTTCGTCTATCGTGAAATATGTCAGCCAACGTGCGGGTATCGGTATTAACGCCGGTCGTATTCGTGCCTTAGGTAGCCCAATCCGTGGTGGTGAAGCCTTCCACACAGGTTGTTTACCTTTCTATAAGTATTTCCAAACCGCAGTGAAGTCGTGCTCTCAAGGCGGCGTGCGTGGCGGTGCTGCGACCCTGTTCTACCCTATTTGGCACTTAGAAGTCGAATCTCTGCTGGTATTGAAAAATAACCGCGGCGTCGAAGACAACCGTATCCGTCATTTAGACTACGGTGTGCAGTTGAACAAAGTCATGTATCAACGTCTGATCAAAGGCGAGAACATCAGTTTATTTAGCCCATCTGACGTACCTGGCTTGTACGATGCTTTCTTTGAAGATCAAAACGAATTCGAACGTTTATATGTGCAATATGAGCAAGACAGCAACATTCGTAAGAAAACGATAAAAGCCGTTGAACTGTTTTCACTGATGATGCAAGAGCGTGCCTCAACGGGCCGTATCTACATTCAGAACGTGGATCACTGCAACACTCACAGCCCGTTTGATTCAAAAGTCGCGCCGATCAGACAGTCTAACCTGTGTCTTGAAATCGCCCTGCCGACTAAACCATTAAACAACATCGATGATCCAGAAGGTGAAATCGCGCTTTGTACGCTGTCAGCACTTAACTTAGGTTCTATCAAAGAGTTATCTGATATTGAGCCATTAGCCGACCTCGCCGTACGCGCACTGGATAATTTATTGGATTATCAAGATTATCCTATCAAGGCCGCGCAAATCGCCTCGATGAATCGCCGTACTTTAGGCATAGGTGTGATCAACTTCGCTAACTATTTAGCGAAAAATGGCATGAAGTATTCTGATGGTAGCGCGAACGCTTTAACCCACAGAACCTTCGAAGCGATTCAGTACTATTTACTGAAAGCCTCAATGAACTTAGCCAAAGAGCAAGGGGCATGTCCGTTATTCCACGAGACCACTTACTCTCAAGGTATTTTGCCAATCGATACCTACAAACGTGACCTAGATAAAATTTGTGCTGAACCATTGCACTTAGACTGGGAATCACTGCGTAGCGATATCAAGCAATATGGCCTGCGTAACTCGACGCTGTCGGCATTAATGCCATCAGAAACCTCGTCGCAAATCTCCAATGCGACCAATGGTATTGAGCCACCACGTGGTCTTATCAGCGTGAAATCGAGCAAAGACGGTCAGCTAAAACAAGTGGTACCCGATTTCGATACACTGAAAGATAGCTATGAATTGCTGTGGAAAATGCCAAGCAACGACGGTTACTTACAGCTAGTGGGTATTATGCAGAAATTCGTTGACCAAGCGATTTCGGCTAACACTAACTACGATCCTTCACGTTTTGAAGGCCGTAAAGTGCCAATGCAAACCCTACTGAAAGATTTGCTCAATGCTTACAAGTTAGGTGTTAAAACGCTTTACTACCATAACACTCGCGATGGTGCGTCGGATTCACACGATGACATCACCAATTTAGAGAAAGAAGATGACGGTTGCGCCGGCGGCGCATGTAAAATCTAGTCTTTAACTTTAACGTTAACGGTTTTATAGGGATCCCTATTTAGTGGATCCCTATCCATTGGAAAAATAGCACCATGGCCTACTCTACCTTCTGTCAAACACCCAACGATGCCACCCGTGAACCTATGTTTTTAGGTCAATCGGTCAACGTGGCTCGTTACGATCAACAAAAATATGAAGTGTTCGAAAAACTGATAGAAAAGCAGTTATCTTTCTTTTGGCGCCCGGAAGAAGTAGACGTCAGTCGCGATAAGATTGACTACGGTGCATTGCCTGATCATGAAAAACACATCTTTATTTCGAATCTGAAATACCAAACCCTACTCGACTCGATTCAAGGCCGCTCGCCCAATGTGGCCTTTTTGCCGCTGGTGTCACTGCCTGAATTAGAAACCTGGATTGAGACTTGGTCTTTCTCTGAGACGATTCACTCGCGCTCATACACCCACATCATTCGTAATATCGTTAACGATCCTTCAGTGATCTTCGACGATATCGTTGTGAACAAAGAAATCTTAAGCCGTGCGACCGATATCGCCGCTTATTACGATCACTTGATCCAACTGACTCAGATATTCCATTTACTCGGTGCAGGAACCCATGTTATCGATGGCAAAGAAGTCATAGTCAACACCCGCACCCTGAAAAAAGCCTTGTACCTGTGCATGATGTCAGTCAACGCCCTAGAAGCTATTCGTTTCTATGTTAGCTTTGCCTGCTCATTTGCCTTTGCTGAACGTAAGCTCATGGAAGGTAACGCGAAAATCATTCGCTTAATCGCCCGTGATGAAGCCTTACACTTAAACAGCACTCAGCATATTTTAAGCATCATGCAAGGCGGTAAAGACGATCCAGAAATGGGTGAGATTGCTGCAGAATGCCAACAGGAAGCTTTCGATTTATTCTTCAAAGCCGCAGAGCAAGAAAAAGAATGGGCAAAATACCTGTTCAAAGACGGCTCTATGATAGGTTTGAATGAACAGATCCTTTGCCAATACGTTGAGTTTATTACTAATCAACGCATGAAGTCGGTGAATCTACCGCAACCATACCCAGAAATAACCAATCCATTACCTTGGATGAAAAACTGGTTAGAAAGCGATGCAGTGCAAGTTGCACCACAGGAAGTTGAAGTCTCTTCATACCTTGTCGGCCAAATCGACTCCGCGGTTGATGGTGATGAGTTCCTCGACTTCGATCTATAAAACACTTAAAAGTGACGTTACAAAATGGCATTAAAACAGTGACATCAAAAAAACGGCCACAAAATCTGTTTGCGAAGGCGCCAATCGTGCGCCTTCAAGGTCAACCTGTGTTGCTCTTTACCGAGCAACAAGGCACTTTGCTGCAAGCGCTCGAAGCCAAAAAAGTCAAAATCTTCTCAGAATGTCGCAACGGTTTCTGCGGTGCCTGCAAAACACGCGTCATCAGCGGAAAAGTCAGCTACTTAAACGAACCCTTAGCCGAACTCAAACATGATGAATGTTTGCCCTGCTGCTGTGTACCAACCGAAGATTTAGAGCTGGATCTATCACCTGAAGGTGCAGCTGTGGTCACCTATTCGTGTCAATCGAATCAGAATAAAGCCAGTTTGGCAAAGTCAAAGCAAACACAAAATGTAGCAAGTGACACACGCACGCAGAAACAGGCAGTGTTTGAAGACTCATAACGGCAAGACTCGATTGTTCAATAAGCTGCTTTAAACAAGATGTGGCGTTAAAACCCAAAATCGCTTTAAAACAAAAATGAGCTTTTAAACAAAGAGTAGCTTTAAGACAAACAGCCCCTTTCAATACAGCCTTATTCAATCCGCGCCATTAGATACCAAACGTTTTAAAACCCACTATTTTCCCTTCCCTCTATTTTCAATGCATTCACACTAAAAAACCTAAAACAAAAAAGCCTGAACACAGGTTCAGGCTTTCAGGATCTAAAATTGAATACTTAACGCTTAAAACGTAAGGCTTATCGACTTTCTATAAACGCATTGCCAGTTCAGCGCCTTGGCGGATTGCACGCTTAGCATCAAGCTCTGCCGCGACATCTACGCCACCAATCAGATGCACAGGCAGGCCCGTTGCTTTCATCTCATCTACTAACGTGCGATTCGATTCTTGCCCAGCACACAAAACGACATTATCAACGGCCAGTACTTCAGCGGTTTCACCCATGCGAATATGCAGTCCTGCATCATCAAACTTGTCGTAACTCACGCCCGTTTTCATCTTCACATCATGTTGCTTAAGCACAAGACGGTGGATCCAGCCTGTTGTTTTGCCTAAGCCTTTGCCCATCTTCGACGTTTTACGTTGCAGTAAAAACACCTTACGATGATCAGTATTGTCGGAATGGGGTTCAGTTAGGCCGCCCGCATGCTGGTAAGTTTTATCTATGCCCCACTGTTGTAGCCATTTATCGGGGTTCAAGGTGCTCGACTGGCGCTCACACAAAAAGTGCGCCATATCGAACCCTATACCACCGGCGCCAATCAAGGCCACCGTATTACCGACAGTCACTTCACCCGAGAGCACTTTTTGATAATCGACCACCCGTGGGTCATCAAAGCCGGGTAAGACTAAATCACGCGGCACAACGCCTGAGGCGATTACCACTTCATCAAACTTTTCGGTCGCCAGCACACTGGCATCGAGGCGAGTATTTAATCTCAGCTCCACCTTATGCAGCTTAATTTGGTTAATGAAATAACGAATAGTCTCGTTAAACTCTTCTTTCCCAGGGATTTTACGGGCGAGATTAAACTGACCACCCACCTCTGATTTCGCTTCAAACAAGACAACGTGATGGCCTCGCATAGCTGCATAGACAGAAAACGCCATGCCCGCAGGACCTGCACCCATCACCGCAATACGCTTTTTATTGGCTGTGGGTAAGAAGTTGATTTCAGTCTCATAACAGGCGCGAGGATTCACTAAGCAAGTTGCGCGCTTGAGGGAAAAAGTATGATCAAGACAAGCTTGGTTACAGCCAATGCAGGTGTTGATAAGCTCCGGCGTGTTCGCCGCAGCCTTATTCACAAACTCAGGATCAGCGAGGAATGGCCGCGCCATCGACACCATGTCAGCTTGACCTGAGGCGATAATCTGCTCACCAATCTCAGGGGTATTAATGCGGTTAGTCGCAATTAAGGGAACGGAAACAGATTGTTTGAGCTTTTCTGTCACCCACGCAAAGGCGCCACGGGGCACGCTTGTCGCAATGGTCGGTACTCGCGCTTCATGCCAGCCAATGCCCGTATTTAGAATGGACACACCAGCTTGCTCTAACCACTGGGCCAGTTGCACTACTTCATCCCAAGTCGAACCGTTATCCACCAGATCGAGCATGGATAAACGGAAGATAATGATGAAATCTTTACCAACTTTTGCCCGTATCGCGTTAACAATCTCAATCGGGAATTGCGCCCGTTTTTCAAACGCACCACCCCATTCATCGGTGCGAGTGTTGGTGCGCGCACTGACAAACTGATTGATCAAATATCCTTCAGAGCCCATCACCTCAACACCATCGTAACCCGCTTTCTTGGCAAGGGCGGCTGAACTGGCGTAATCCTTAATGGTCGAGCGCACTTGGCGACTAGACATAGCAGACGGCGTAAAAGGTGTAATGGGTGATTTAATCTTGCTCGGTGCTTGGGAAAAAGGATGATAGCCATAACGTCCCGCATGCAAAATTTGCATACAGATCTTACCGCCAGCCTCATGCACCGCCTGCGTTACTACGCGATGCTTACCCACTTGCCAAGGAAAACTCAGCTGACAGGCATGGGGCGTAAGGCGACCACGAAGATTGGGGGAAATACCACCCGTCACAATCAAACCTACACCGCCCAGAGCGCGTTCTTTATAAAACGCTGCCAGTTTCTCAAATCCGCCCTTTTCTTCTTCCAAACCTGTATGCATTGAGCCCATAAGCACACGGTTTTTGAGCTGGGTGAATCCCAGATCTAAGGGTTCTAATAAATGGGGAAACGACATTCAAACATCCTTTTAAAACAAGTGATTTAAATCAGCATACCTTGTGTCAAATCTAAGCTCAACCGTTGGATCGAGGCCATCAGTCAAAATCCTTTACAATTGTGTTTAGCCTGTAGCGCCATTTTCAGTTAGCATTGGCAGATTGGACTTATAAAGGAGTGGCAGATGTCCGCTAACCCATCGTTTTTCAAGAGAATATGTTTGTTTATTTGGCACACCCTGAACGGGACGCGTAAACTCATCCTCAATCTAATCTTTTTTGGACTCTTAGCCGCGATCATTATCTCCATTGGCAGTAGCGAAGATATCCAAGTTGAAGATAATTCGGCACTGGTGCTTAATTTAGCAGGCTCTATTGTCGATCAGAAACAACAAGTCGATCCCTTAGAAGCCGCATTCAAACAAGGCCAAAATGCCAACGCCGATGGTGAAATCCTACTCGCCGATGTGCTTTATGTCATTGACAGTGCAGCGCAAGATCAACGTATTAGCGTACTAGTGCTCGATCTGGTCGATCTTAAACGTGCTGGGATCAGCAAACTACAATCTATCGGAAATGCACTCAATCGCTTTAAAGAGAGCGGTAAAAAAGTCATCGCCATCGGCAACTACTACGAGCAAAATCAATATTTCCTCGCCAGTTTTGCCGACACCATTTACCTCAATCCCCAAGGCGGTGTCTCGCTTGATGGCCTGGGTATGTACAACCAATATTTCAAATCGGCCTTAGAAAAACTCAAAGTCAAAGCGCATATTTTCCGCGTGGGGACCTTTAAATCTGCGGTTGAACCCTACATACGTGACAATATGTCAGATGCTGCGCGGGAAGCCAGTAGTGCACTGTTAGCCGATGTATGGCAAAGCTACACACAAACGGTTGCAGGCAATCGTAATATCGAACCGAATTCTCTGGTGCCCGACGCAACCACTTATTTGGCAGAGCTCGATAAAGCCAATGGCGATTCAGCCACAATGGCAATCAACATGAAATGGGTTGATAACCTAGCGACCACAGAAGATTTTCGTAAAACCATGCTAGAAACCGTAGGAAAAGCCAGCAGTGGTGACAGTTTCAAGCAAGTCAGTTTTTATGATTACTTAACCTTAGTGACGCCATTACCCAGCTTTGTAGAGCAAGACAGTGTTGGTATTATTGTGGCAAGTGGCACAATTTTGAACGGCACTCAACCTGCGGGCCAAATTGGCGGCGAAAGCACCGCCGAACTGCTACGTAAGGCACGTTTTGATAAGCACATTAAAGCCTTAGTATTACGTGTTGATAGCCCTGGCGGTAGCGCCTTTGCCTCTGAGCAAATTCGTCAAGAATTACTGGCACTTAAAGCAGCGGGTAAGCCCGTGGTTGTGAGCATGGGCAGTTTAGCCGCATCCGGTGGTTACTGGATTTCAGCCAGTGCCGACTATATCTTCGCAACGCCAACGACGCTCACGGGTTCGATTGGGATCTTTGGCATGATCACTACCTTTGAAGATTCATTGGCCAGTATAGGCGTGCATACCGATGGCGTATCGACCTCAGAATGGGCAGGATTATCTATTACCCGCACACTTTCCCCTCAGATTGAAGCGATTATCCAACGTCATATTGAACGCGGCTATTCAGACTTTATCTCCCTGGTCGCCAAAGAACGTAAGATGACCATAGAAGAAGTCGATAAGATTGCTCAAGGCCGTGTGTGGAGCGGTAAAAAGGCTCTTGAGCTTGGCTTAGTCGATGAACTGGGTGATTTAGATGAGGCGATTGCTAAAGCCGCTAAACTCGCGGATATGACGCTATTTGATACCCGCGTCATCGAGCAAGAGCTGACACCCGAACAAAAATTCATGCAGCAGATGTTTGCCTCAGTATCGAGCTACCTGCCCGCCTCACTAAGTCAGTCATCGATGTTAGAGCAAATGCTACAACAGTGGACTAGCAGTTTGAAAACGTTAACCTCTTTTGATGATCCAAATAACGTCTACATCTACTGTGATACTTGCAATATGATGAACTAAATCTGCTAGCGTCTAGGTTGCAGCTCGCAACTTCAAGATGATGACAAAGACAAAGCCCGGATCTCCGGGCTTTTTTATTGGGTTTATGTCAGTAAAATCGTATAATTCGGCCACTTGAAGCTAAAGAAAACGACAAGAATGACTAAACGCTCCATTTATGTTGCCTATACTGGCGGCACCATCGGTATGCAAAAGACCGATAACGGCTTTGTCCCCGTCGCGGGATTCCTGACTCAGTGCGTGCAATCTATGCCTGAGTTTTACCATGAAGAAATGCCGACATTTGTGATCCACGAATACTGCCCGCTTATCGACTCTTCCAATATGGCGCCAACCGATTGGCAGATGATCGCCGACGATATACAAGCCAATTACGATAAGTACGATGGCTTTGTAATCCTTCACGGCACAGATACCATGGCGTACACGGCTTCGGCACTGTCGTTTATGCTGCAAGGCTTATCAAAACCTGTGATAGTGACGGGCTCGCAAATTCCCCTCGCACAGTTGCGCTCAGACGGCCAAACTAATTTATTGAACTCACTCTATATTGCGGCGAATTATCCAGTCGCTGAAGTGTGTTTATTCTTCAATAACAAACTCTTTAGAGGTAATCGCTCGACTAAGGCCCACGCCGACGGCTTCGATGCTTTCGCCTCACCCAACTTCCCGCTACTGCTTGAGGCTGGGATCAAAATCAATCTGCGCGCAGGCAAGATCACCGTCGCCAACGATACCCCATTGGAAGTGGCGCATATCAGTCCGCAGCCTGTGGGTGTGGTGACCTTGTATCCAGGGATCTCAACACAGATTTTTGAGAACATTCTGCAGCAGCCAGTTAAAGCCCTCATACTACTGACATTTGGTGTGGGTAACGCGCCGCAGGATGCCGCCTTACTCAAAACCTTAAGGCAAGCAGATGAACGTGGCATAGTGCTGGTGAATCTAACCCAATGTTTCCAAGGTAAGGTGAATATGGGCGGCTACGCCACAGGCAATGCATTAGCCAAAGCAGGCGTGATCAGTGGCGCCGATATGACTATAGAAGCAGCCTTAGCAAAACTGCATTATTTGCTATCTAAAAATTTGCAACCAGCTGAGATAAAAGCGGCCATGTTACAAAATCTAGTCGGTGAACTGAGCATAGATTAAAGATAGTGTCTTTTAATCTGTTTGTTGCCCTCAAACGCTAGCAACAAAAAAAGCCCATATTTGATGGGCTTTTTTGATTTAAACTCAGACTAGATTTCAGCTCAGACTAAACAGCACTAAATGAATATTTATTTTAAGACTTTTGCGGACCAAGATTTGCATTGAAGTTATTTGATATCAAATCAATGTTAGTCTTGATATCACTAACAAAAGATAAAATGCCAATCCCCTTGCCAACCTCAGACTTACGCCTAATACCTATAATAAAACACCCCTTACATGCCAATCAGTGCGGCCAGTCAGAAATTATAAATCCTGCGCTTTAAAGCCGGCAATTGGCTCACCACGGAATTGCTTTTTCAGCTCGGCCTTAGACAGCTCATTAATTTTACCGTCAGATGCAATAGTGAAATGCTCTGTTTGCTCAAGCTTACGTGCTTGATACAACATCACCACCTGCAGAGTCGATTCACGCTGAGTCTCACTCAACACAGTACCATCCTCCCACTTACCCAGCTCTGCAGCACTGCGAAGCCTTTCATAGACTTCAACGGGCATTTGGTCGATCACTTGATTGATATCCGTCATACACTTTTCCGCTTATGTAACACGATTCTGACTCGTGTTACGAGATAACCTACAAAACCAAACACAAAGCATATTCCGGCGATATTCGCACGCATACCTTCAGCGGGTTCCCCACCCCAAAACCAAATCACCACACCAGCAATGAACAAGGTCATAGCAACGAAACTCTGATTCATTAA
Source organism: Shewanella sp. SW1 (assembly GCF_025653545.1). Classification (NCBI taxonomy): domain Bacteria; kingdom Pseudomonadati; phylum Pseudomonadota; class Gammaproteobacteria; order Alteromonadales; family Shewanellaceae; genus Shewanella; species Shewanella sp. SW1. The sequence continues at coordinate 100,773 of NZ_JAKKSG010000010.1, forward strand.
GCTGCTGGACTTTTGAATATGGCTAATGCGCGATAAGGACTCATTGTCGCCATCGGTTTTTGCTTGGCAATGGGGGCATGAAGGCGCTTTGCTCGACATACGTTTACGACACACCGGACATTCAATTAATGCCATATCAGCCTCGCCCTAACGTAACTTATCAACAACGGCGAGCATGGCAATCAGCGATGCTTCACCTAAATAAATACTGCGTTCTGGTGACCAACCCACAAAAGGATCGGCCAGATTGTTATTGTCTTTAAATGGCATCTCAAGGGTATTTGATAAACACTTGAAGGTCTGGGCAACCCAATTAGACGCTACGGTCAAATTCGCTTGGCCGGGCTCATCTTTATCATACCCATACTGAGTTTGAAAATCGGCACTGGCTAAGGTCAATGCTTGACTAAAGTCCGCTTGCAGCTGCGCCAGTTTATCATTGTAAGCGGGGACGCCTTCACAACCCGCTAGAAACACATAAGGTAAGCCTTCATCACCATGCACATCATAAAACAGGTCAACACCCGTTTGCTGCATCTTGTTGACGACGTGATATACCTCAGGGCTTTTTTCTAAACTCGGTGTTTGCCACTCGCGGTTTAGATTAATCCCAATCGCGTTAGTGCGCAGATGACCTCTGACACTGCCATCGGGATTCATGTTGGGCACTATATAAAAATTGGCCTTATCAAGCAGTGCTTTTGCCGTGGGACAGTCATTATCGAGTAAACGATTCACTAGACCTTCAACTAACCATTCAGCCATCGTTTCACCCGGATGTTGTCTGGCGGTGATCCAAATATTGCGTTTAGAAGGATCGCCATTCCCTACTTTCATCAGAGTAATATCGCGGCCATCTAAGGTCAGACCTAAATGCTCTAAATTGACATCTGGGTGTAACTGGGCGCCGCTGAGTAAATCTAAATGACGCTCATAGCTGTAGGGTGCAAAGTAAGCGATTTGAATGGCATCGCAATCTAACTCTATGCTAATGCTCAGTTTACCGTCTTGATATTGAGTCGGAATACGGAACCAATGCTGGCGATCATAACTGGCCACCGCCTGATAATCTTCCCATCCCTTGGTATAAGAAGCGGTTCCCGCATTGATAATATTCAAGGTGTAATGGTTACCCACTTCACCTTCAAATCGAAAATTGAACCATTGATAAAACTCACCACCCGCATCAGGGCGGATAGCAAGTTGAATATCGTCTTTATTATCAAGATTGACGACTTGGATATTTCCGCCATCAAAGTTGGCACTGATCCGCATAATGATTCCTAATAGGTTGTTAAAACTAAGGGCAATTTAATGGCGTGCGATAGATATCACACGGCACATTTTATTATATGGCCGATAGAATAAACCAAAACATCCCAAGGGGAAAACGAAAGCCATTAAATTCAGTCAAGACACTTGCAATCGACCTTTAATTAACCAGTTAACACGCCTAAAATCCACAAGAAATGAGCCTTTCGCTATAAATTCATGAAGATATTAGACCATAAAACTATAACCTTGGCCTCGTACCGTATTTATCAAATTACGCGGCAAGCTGATATTGGCTAGCTTACGGCGAGTGTTACTAATGTGCATGTCCAGATTACGGTCAAATCGGCCCAAATCTTTCTGTAGCACTGAGCGCTGCAACTCTTGCTTAGTGATGACTTGGCCTTTTCTTTCAAAAAGATATTTAAATAATTTAAACTCGGTTTGGGTCAAATCGACATAGCGGGTGCCAATAGTGATCCTATAACTCATTTCATCGAAGTTAATCACTTTAGCCGCCACAGTCGCCATTTGCGGCGAGTGAGAGTGACCGGCACAGAGACGCCGCTCTAAAGCTCGTAAGCGGACAAAAATCTCTTTTATGCTAAACGGCTTACTCAGAAAATCATCTGCTCCCAATTCATAACCAGTGATGCGATCATCTTCATTATCACGTGCTGAGATCATCAGTACCGGCGTTGAACATTCACGCGCTTTTAGCAACTCAAATCCATTCATCTGTGGCATCACTAAATCAAGCACTATGATGTCTGGAGCAAAACTTTCAATGCATGCCAGACCCTCTATGCCATTAATCGCACACTTAACCTCATGCCCTTGCGTACATAGGGCATCAGCTAACCAAACGCTAAACAATGGATCATCATCGACCAAGAGTATTTTACTCATCCTTAAAGCCCAAACGAGAATCTATATCATTTATATTACCATGCGAATCGGGATGACTCTAGCGCTATTACATTAGTTAAGAAGTGTGATGTTGAAAACTGTGAACAAAATACGATATTAACAACCAATCAACGGATGATTAGCGACTCTAAATTCATCTCGTAAACTCCCAATAAAAAAGCGCCCTAAGGCGCTTTTTAGAAACTAAGAGTCTGAACTTAGCTTAGAATTTAACAGTTACACCACCGTAAATCACGCGGCCGACTGTGTCATATACTTGTGGAACTGTACCACCATCGCTACCGTTAGAAACAGTAACTGGTTTTTCATCAGTGAAATTCTTAACGCCTAAACTGACAGTCGTCATATCATTAATATGATAAGTACCAGAAATGTTATGGTACAAAATTGAGTCTACATCAGTACCTTGAGCTAGATCTGTCATTCCGCCGATATAACGATTGAAGTACATAACACTCCAATCATCTTGACCTGCTGACAAGCTAAAGTTGTTACGAACTCGAGCATAAGCACCAAAGTTACCATCAATAGTACCAGTATAGCTTTCACCATCCTGCTCGAAGTTAACTAAGTAAGTTGTGTCATTGTTTAGTTTCCAATCTAAACCAATAAGCTCAAAGCTGTAGGCTAAGTTGAAATCTACACCACTCGTGTCTTGTGTACCCACGTTAGTTAAAGCATTCGTTAAATTATCTAAATCGCCATTAGCGCCGATATTGAAAATTTCACAAGATGCTGCACCTGTTGCATCGCCATCTACTTGGAATCTATGACATGCATCTAGACCTGCTTGAGTGTCCATACGCGCAATCGCGTTATCAACTTTGAAACTCCAGTAATCCAAAGTCACAGACATACCATCAAGATAGCTTGGCGAATACACTAAACCAGCCGTATAAGACTCTGATTCTTCAGGCTTTAAATCTGGATCTGATGTACGATTTACTAAAATTTGTGGATCTTGAGCATTGCCCCATGGATCATCTAAATAATCAAACGAACCTGAGTTACCACCATACAATTCAGCAACACTTGGAGCACGGAAACCAGTAGCCGCTACACCACGAACCATTAACTCATCCGTTGCTGCATAAGTTAAGCCAATCTTCCAAGTGGTTGCTTTACCAAAAGTAGAGTAATCATCTAAACGTAGCGCAAATTCACCCGTTAATTTCTCAGTGAAAGGCACACTTACTTCTTGGAAAATAGAAATAACGTTATAATTACCATCTGTAGGGTCTTGTTGAGCAGCAGTACTTTCACCAGCAACAACTACAGGATCAGGATTATAAAAACCACTTTCACGACGGTATTCTGCACCAATCGCAAAACCAACGGCACCTGCTTTTAAATCAAACAATTCGCCATTTAAACCAGCAGAAAGTGTTTGTTGCTCATTACCACCATTTGCTTGCTCTGAATAACCGATTTCGTTAATCATTTGCTGTGTTAATGGGGTGCCACTAAACCATGCATTAGGATTTGCATAGATCGAATCAAGCATATCTGATGCATTAATAGAATTATCTACTGCAGTTTTAGCTTGGTTTTTACCATAGGTGTAGGTTACATCCCAGTTCATACCAGTATGAACATCTAAGGTGCCCGCTAAACCACCTGATAAACGCCAAGTATCAGTATCCTGAGTATAAATACGAGGACCTACATCGTTAGTCCGGCGACGATAGTTAACTAAACCCTTATCATCGGCTTTAATACCTGCTGCGATCATGCCGCTATCAAGCGTTACACATGGAGCTCCGGCTGGAACGCCCGCCGCGCCACAAACATTTAGCATAATGTCAGCAGGTTGAGCAGCCATTTGCTGGTTAGATCGACGGTTGGTATAAATAGCATCTGCTGTTAATACAACATCGTTACCTAGCTCTTGAGTCATGTTTGCAAATAAACTACGACGTTCACTTGGTGTTTGATAGTAACTATCTTGGGTAAAATCATAACCGTATGAACGGTCTACCCAGTTGCCATTGGCATCTTTAATCTTGCCGCCTAAAGTACCTTCAGGGATAAATGAACTTGCACCAGGTTCAGTCCAATCACGGTCACCTTGGATCACGCCACGACGGTCAGAAAAAGCAGCACCAAAGGTGTAATTACCACCATCGGTATTGAAACCGTATAGTGCACTTACGTCGCCATTTTTACCGTCACCCTTGTCAGTGCCACTACCGTTAAAATCGAGCTGGAAACCTTCAAAGTCTTTCTTAGTGATAATATTCACTACACCAGCAATCGCATCAGAACCGTAAACCGCTGATGCGCCGTCTTTCAGAATTTCAACACGCGCAATCATAGCGACTGGAATCGAGTTCAGATCCACTGCACTATCAGCGCCAGAACCTGAGTTAACCATGCGGCGACCATTCAATAACACAAGCGTACGTTGTGAACCCATACCACGTAAGTCAACTTGGGCAACACCGTCAGCCCCGTTGTTTGTTGTTGAACCAATTGCCGCACCCGCCATCGAAGTCTGTACTTGCAGCATTTGGTCAACAGAAGTAAAACCTTCCGCTTTAATCGCAGCAGCATCAATAACGGTCACAGGAGATGCTGTTTCCATATCTTGGCGTTGAATGCGTGAACCTGTCACTTCAATACGTTCAACTTTTGCTTTTTCTTCAGCAGCAAATGCGCTTGACGTAACAAATGCACCAGTAGTGATAGATGCAACGATAGCTAAGTTAATAGCTGACGCTACTTTAGTTCTTTTGATCATGTATGAATGCTCCCTAGATCTTACTATTATTTTTATGCTTACAGCTTGTACAGCTATTGCTGTACTAGTGTTGCACCTGATACTGAGGATTCACTTTAACTCCGTCAATGCTCAAAATTTTAACCAATAAAAACATATTGTTAATTATTTTGATTTATTTAGTTAATTAATTTGGCCATTATTTTTCAATACCCTTATTAATCACACCAATGCAGAGTTAATCACCAACAGTCTGATATTAAGCAGATTTTAAGACTGTTAATAAGAAACATAAATGCAACATTTTGCACATTTAAAAATGTGACCAATATCACACTTTTAGATATTTACCAAAGCAACCTAAAAGAACATCGTATTGATTAACTATTGTTAAATCTGCATATCTAGCAATATCCACCGATAGCCAAAGCGCTAAAATACCGATAAACATAGATAAATTGCATTAAAACAGAGATACACTATGTATCAATTGTGCTAATTATGCATTTTAACAACACCTAAATTTATGGTTTAACAATTAAGGTGCAAATGATTCTGCACGCCTTTGAAATGACTATTTGTTACTGATCTAGCTTATTAATTTTGAATATAAGTATTAGCTTCCAATCCCTCTAAACACTCCCTATTTCTTATTCTTAAATAAATGGCTTACACCTCATACGACCACATTCAAGGGCAAATTTTCTCCATAAAAAAAGCGACCACTTAGGTCGCCTCTTAGAGTCTGTATCATCAAAATGATGATTACTCGGGTTTGATCAACTCAAAATGTTGATATGCCCGTGCGGTTGCAATACGGCCGCGGGGCGTGCGTTGGATAAAGCCTTGCTGGATCAAAAAGGGCTCTAGCACATCTTCAATAGTTTCGCGTTCTTCGCCTATGGCTGCTGCTAAGTTATCGAGTCCAACTGGGCCACCCATAAACTTATCGATAATGGCGAGTAGTAACTTGCGGTCCATGTAATCGAAACCTTCATTATCGACATCCAGCATGTCTAGTGCATGGTCGGCAACAAACTTAGTGACAGCGCCATCATGCTTCACCTGCGCGTAATCCCGCACGCGGCGCAGCAATCGGTTAGCTATTCGCGGTGTGCCGCGGGAACGGCGTGCGATTTCAAATGCACCTTCAGCATCTATATCCAGTTCCATCACATGCGCCGAACGCGTGACTATGGTGCTTAAATCTTTGATATTATAGAATTCAAGCCGTAGCGGGATCCCAAAACGCGCCCGAAGTGGTGAAGTCAAAGCCCCTGCCCGTGTTGTCGCCCCCACTAGAGTGAACGGCGGTAAATCGAGTTTGATGGAACGCGCTGCCGGCCCTTCACCTATCATGATATCCAGCTGATAATCTTCCATCGCCGGATACAAAATCTCCTCCACCACAGGGCTTAATCGGTGGATTTCATCGATGAATAACACATCACCGGATTCGAGATTGGTCAAAAGCGCGGCGAGATCGCCCGCTTTTTCCAGCACAGGCCCCGAGGTGGATTTAATGTTCACCCCCATCTCGTTCGCAACAATCATGGCTAAGGTGGTTTTACCCAATCCCGGCGGACCGTAAATCAACATATGATCTAAGGCTTCATTACGATTCTTTGCCGCTTGAATAAACACCTTAAGCTGTGCCCGAGTGTCATCTTGACCCGTGTATTCATCGAGCATTTTAGGGCGCATCGCCCTGTCGATGGATTCATCTTGAGCTTGGATCTGCGGCTGGATGAGTCTGTCTGCCTCAATCATTATTATTCCTTATCGCAGCTTTCATCTTAATTATCATCATTGTTCAATTAAAGCATCGATTTAAGGGCGGCTTTGATCAGGGTTTCTGAATCCATGCCCTCTTTGTAGGCTGCAGAAACCGATTTGCTCGCCTGCGGTGGTTTATAACCCAATGAAATTAAAGCTGAAATAGCATCTTCTTCGGCGCTATTGACTGTCGGTGCGGGTGAGTAATTGGATTGCAGCACGAACTCACGCTCTGAGCCTGCTGAGGCTTCCATCAAGCTCTTGAGCTTATCGCGCATTTCTACCAGTAACCGCTCGGCGGTCTTCTTGCCGACACCCGGTAATTTCACTAAAGTCACTATGTCATCGCGCTCAACGCAACCCACAAATTCTGCGGCAGTCATGCCTGATAAAATAGTCAGTGCGAGCTTGGGACCGACACCATTGGTCTTGATCAGTAAGCGAAATAACGCCCTTTCCTGCTTAGTGATAAAACCATAGAGTAGTTGTGCATCTTCACGAACCACAAAGTGGGTGTAGACCATAGTTTCATGATTAACTTCAGGCAGCTCATAAAAGCTAGTAAGCGGCATCTGCAACTCGTAACCAACACCGTTAACATCGATCAAAATTTCTGGTGCTTGTTTCTCAACGAGCACGCCCCGTAAACGACCTATCATCTGTACCGTCCGTATGTTCTTGCCGTTGCCCGGCCACTCAATGCAATTAAACTCTGGCTGGTGTGATAATGACACACAGCAACTCCGAGTGCATCTGCGGCGTCAGCTTGTGGGGCTGCGGGTAATTTAAGTAGTTGTTGGATCATGTGTTGTACTTGGGCTTTCTGCGCTCGCCCCGTACCCACGACGGCGCTCTTAATTTGAGTCGCACTGTATTCGGCCACAGGTAAATTGGCGACTGTGGCAGCAACAATGGCCGCGCCGCGTGCTTGGCCTAACTTGAGCGCAGAATCGGCATTTTTTGCCATAAATACGCGCTCAATCGCAAATTCGTCCGGTTGATACTGACGAATAATCTCAGTGATCCCATCAAATATTTGCTTGAGCCTGCCAGGCAGCTCTTCAGACGAAGTGCGAATACAACCACTGCCGAGGTAAATCTGATGCCGTCCCTGACATTGGATCACGCCGTAGCCTGTGATCCGTGAACCTGGGTCAACACCTAAAATAATTGCCATTAAATACCTTATAGGGGATCTACATTTGCGTCCCTGTTCCTACGTTAGCGTTTGCGAGCTAAAATTGGCATCAATTGACGCCCTAATTCAGCTAACAGTCAATCTAGCCTAGGCTTGCCATCACATCATCGGAGATTTCCGCATTATGATACACCTCTTGCACATCATCGTGATCTTCAAGGGTGTCGATAAGGCGCATAAATTTTTCGGCGGTGTCTAGATCAAGCTCAGCTTTCGTCGAGGCTATCATCGCGATTTCGGCATTATCCGCCACAAAATGGGCTTTATCGAGCGCCTCTTTCACCGTATAGAAATCAACAGGATCGGTAAACACATCCACAGCACCATCATCATAGCTGACAATATCTTCCGCGCCCGCTTCAAGCGCCGCTTCCATTAATGCATCTTCATCGGTTCCCGGCGCATAGGATAACACCCCACGCTTAGTGAACAGATAAGAAACCGACCCATCCGTGCCTAAGTTACCGCCCGATTTACTAAACGCATTACGTACACCACTCACAGTACGATTACGATTGTCCGTCATGGTTTCAACCATCACAGCGGTGCCGCCTGGGCCATAACCTTCATAGAGAATGGTTTCGAGTTGCTGGCCTTCTAATTCACCGGCGCCGCGTTTAATCGCACGCTCAACCGTGTCTCGGGTCATATTGCCACCGAGGGCTTTATCGATGGCGACACGTAATCGTGGATTAGAGTCGGGATCTGAGCCACCTTCACGGGCTGCAACGGTTAACTCGCGAATGAATTTAGTAAAGAGTTTACCGCGTTTAGCATCTTGAGCCGCTTTACGGTGCTTAATGTTGGCCCATTTACTGTGACCTGCCATGGGAAGTCTCCTCTACTTAGGTATCATCTAGGTGCCATCGCAAAGCTTATCAAGAGCCGAAGGTGGAATAAGACTAAATAACGGCTATTTACTTAAAGGATTGAACTAACAGATATTGATAAGCGGTGGAATGACGGTTCACTAAAACAAACCGAGGCTCATGCCTCGGTTTTCGGTACGACTAAAAATAACTGACAAGGGTTAACCAAAATCGACTTACACTAAAACGAGTTACACTAAAACGATTTACATAATGTCGATTTGAATAAGGTCGATTTACAAAAGTCGCCTTACAAAGCCCTCTTACAAAAGATCAGTCTTCCGTTTTAACGGCTTTCTCAACCACGGCAATACCCAGTTCAGCTAACTGCTGCGGATTGGCAAAACCAGGCGCGTTAGTTAACGGACAAGCTGCAGTGGTGGTTTTCGGGAACGCCATCACATCGCGGATTGAGCTAGCGCCCGTCATCAGCATGATGATGCGGTCTAAACCAAACGCTAAACCTGCATGTGGCGGTGTGCCGTAACGCAGCGCTTCTAACAGGAAGCCGAATTTCTCTTTAGCTTCATCGTCAGTAATACCCAGAATACGGAATACCGCAGACTGCATTTCTTGGTTGTGGATACGCACTGAACCACCGCCTAATTCGCAGCCGTTTAATACCATATCGTAAGCATCAGAAACGCGATTTGCTGGGTTAGCTTCAAGTTCAGCTGCCGTTACGCCGCGCGGTGCGGTGAACGGATGGTGAACCGCGTGGAAGTTGCCGTTGATTTTCTCAAACATTGGGAAGTCAACTACCCAAAGTGGACGCCATTCACCTTGCAATAAGCTGAAATCTTCGCCCGCTTTAAGACGCAGTGCGCCCATAGATTCGGCAACCACTGTCGCTTGGTCAGCACCAAACAGGATAATGTCACCAGTTTGCGCGCCAGTGCGGCTCACGATTTCATTGACTATGCTTTCGTTTAAGAATTTTAGCACAGGTGATTGAATGCCTTCTAAGCCAAGGCTTAGGTCATTAATCTTCATCCACGCTAAGCCTTTAGCACCATAGATGCCAACAAATTTAGTGTAATCATCGATTCGCTTACGAGACAGCGCAGCGCCGCCCGGAATACGCAGTGCAGCAACACGGCCTTCTTCATCGTTCGCAGGACCAGAGAATACCGCAAATTCGACTTCTTTGAGTAAATCGGCAATGTCCACCAGCTCTAATGGGTTACGTAAATCTGGCTTATCTGAACCGAAACGACGCATCGCTTCGTTGTAGGTCATGCGCGGGAACTCGCCGAGATCGACGTTCAGCATTTCAAGGAACAGACCACGCATCATCTCTTCGGTTTTCGCCATCACTTGCTCAGAGCTCATGAAAGATGTTTCGATATCGATTTGGGTGAATTCTGGCTGACGGTCGGCACGTAAGTCTTCATCACGGAAGCATTTTACGATTTGATAGTAACGATCAAAGCCTGACATCATCAGCAACTGTTTAAACAACTGTGGTGATTGTGGCAAGGCAAAGAACTGACCTTTATAAGTACGGCTTGGTACTAAATAATCGCGGGCACCTTCTGGGGTTGCCTTGGTCAGGATCGGTGTTTCTATGTCTAAGAAACCGTTTGAGTCGAGGAAACGACGCACAGAACTGGTCACTTTAGCGCGGAAAATTAATCGCTGCGCCATTTCTGGACGACGTAAATCTAAGTAACGATACTTAAGACGTTGCTCTTCGCTGTTGTTCTGGTAGTTATCCATGCTCAATGGCAGTGGATCGGCAGCGTTGATAATCGTCAAGGCTTGACCTAAGACTTCAATCTCACCCGTCTTCATTTGACCATTGACTTGGCTATCAGGACGGGCACGAACTAAGCCTTTGACCTGAACGCAAAATTCGGCGCGCAGCGTGCTGGCGACATTGAACACCTCAGGTAAGTCTGGATCATAGACCACTTGGATGAGACCTTCTCTGTCTCTTAAATCTAAAAAGACAACGCCACCCAAATCACGGCTACGATTAACCCAACCTACCAAGGTAACTTCTTGTCCAACGTGAGACTTATTGACGTCTCCACAATAATGACTGCGCATCTAACTCTATCCTTTATCCGGAAACCGGTGCTTTGGAAATAATCAAAACGAGATAAAAGCGGCATTATAGTAAAATAATGCCGATTACCAAAGTACTTCACACTTAGGCGGTGAAGTATCAAACAGTTTTACGCCCTTGACTAGAGGCGAACGCACTATCTGAGCATGAGCGTTCAAAAAAACATCAAGCTGAGCGATAACAACGCCCGCCGCTACTTTTTGCTTGGTACATCAGCTGATCGGCTTTTTTCAACAAACCTATCGCTGTGTCACCATCGCGGGGGTAAATCACCACGCCGATACTAACGGCTATGCTGACACTGACGCCTTGAATAAGCAAAGGGCTCGACAGTGCCTGTAGAATATTATCAGCAACTTGGGTAACGGCATCGAGATCTTGCACACGATTTAGCAGGATAACAAACTCATCGCCGCCAAATCGCGCAACGGTATCTGATCCACGGATAACCTTGGTTAACTTTTGGGCGACCAGTACCAGTAATTCATCGCCAATGGGATGACCGTGTTGGTCATTGATTTGTTTAAACCCATCGAGATCGATGAATAACAAAGCGAAATGTGCCTGTTCTCTGCGATGAGATAGCAAAGCTTGGGTTAGTCTGTCATCAAGTAAGGCACGATTGGGCAACTGAGTTAAAGCATCATGATTAGCCACATGCAGCAAACGTTTTTCAGCCACCAATCGCTGGGTGATCTCACGATTTAAACGACGATTCACTAACAGCACAGCCACCATCACTAAACACAAGATTATCACGCCAAACACGATATAACGCAGCCATTGCAGATATTTAGCACTCTCTGTCGCCACAGAAAATGACACCCAGCGCGTATATATTTTTTGCTGATGTTGAGCATCAACCAAAGCCAAAGCTTTGTTAATCAACGGCACCAGCGGCGCAAATTGAGGATAAACACCAATATGACTGTGTTGATCGGCGAGATCACTGAGCAGCGACATTTTCAGTGTCGGATAGTGGCTGGTTTTAAGCTCAGAAGCTAAAGTCACCACTTTATCGATAAACACATCCGCATTGCCATTCGTCACGGCCGCTAATCCGGCCTGCGTATTTGGCACCATGACTAACTTGAGCGAAGGCTCCAGACTCATCAATTGCGCCACCAAATGATATCCCTCAACCACAGCCACCCTTTGACCTGCGAGCTGAGCAATATTAAAAACCGAGACTTGTTCCAGTTGCGACACTAAGGCCCACGGCGATGGCCAATAGGCTTCACTAAACGCTAAACGCTGCTGGCGCTCCGCCGTTTGCGCGACACTGCCGGCTAAACTCACCTCGCCCTTTTGCAACGCCTCGATTAACGAATGCCAATCATCAAAGGCAACGGGCGTGAGCTTAAGTTTGAGTTGTTCCTTGAGCAATTTGACGATATCGCTATTGATCCCCGCAAACTCACCCTGTTCATCCATAAACTCCATCGGTGGCCATTGTTTTAGATAACCGACTTTGAGCTCGCCTACGCTTTCCACATAGGCCTGCTCAGCGGGGCTTAAGCTGACATGACGCTCAGCTTGGGTAAAAACATGATCTTTAGGATTGAGCATCCATTTATGTTCAATCTCGGCAAATTCTTGATTGCTAATACTGTTAAACCCATTGGCTATCCTCTGTGTAAGGCCAGCATCATCGCTACGGGTCAGCACATAAATGTTGGTGCTAAATTCGAGATCAGGATACTGGCTAAAGTCAGACCAGCCTTTATTGAGCAATAAATAATGGGATGTCCATGCACCCGCGGCGATAAAACCGACAACTTCTCCAGACCTCGCCCCCGCCACCATGGCATCCATACTGTCGTAATAACGCAGTGACACTTGGGGTAATGCTTTACGCAAATCCACCAAATAAGGCGCTGTCGGCACCACACCAATACGCTTACCTTTTAAGCAGTCTAAATCGGTTAACTGTTGCTGATAGAGAAAGAGTCGACTCTTCACTGTATATAAATGCCAAGCCTGAGTAAGGCCCGTTTTAACATCATCACTTTCAGGATAACCTATATGGGCATCGGCGAGACCACGACGAACATCGTCCACGCTGGAGTTCATATCACCAGAAATAAAATCAACGGCAATACCCGTTTTCTCAGACCACAGTTGCCACATGTCCACATACAAACCATGGGGTAAACCATCGACCCCTAAGTCCACAAAAGGCTCGGCGCCCAGTTGCATCGAAATAACAATCCCAGCTTGTTGACGTTGATAGCCAAGCCAACGTCGCTCCGTTTGCTGAATAAAGTGCGCATCAAGCGCAGTGAAACCTTTATTGATTTTATCGACTAATGCAAGATTGCCCTTTTGAACTGCGGGTACAAACTGCATCGCCTTAATTTGAAGGCGGGCAGTATTGGGAAAGTTTGCGGCAATCTCTTGGGATGAGTCGGGATCTTTCAAATAGCCTTCTAACCCCGCAAAGACTACGATCTCGCCCGCGGCGACCCCAGCCAATAATTTCTCACGACTTTCGTAGCGTTTAAACACAAGCTGCGGTTCGATACGGTGTAATTCCGCTTCATGGGATGAAGCCGCTACCACACCAATTTGAAAGGGGATCAGTTCTTTGATGGATTTTTTGCCCTGCAAGGATTTATGCAAATACAAAAAAGTGCCCACATCCGCAATGGGCACTGCAAAATCAAATTCTTGCTCTCGCTCTGGGGTTTTCCCCATGCCGATATGCACTTGCGCCTTACCTTGCCGCAGTTGATCAAGGGACTCGTGCCAGTGGCGCGCCACAAAAACGACTTGGGTATGGCTTTGTTTAGTCCACTCTTTCCATAAATCAACCAGTAATCCAGTCGGCTCGCCATCGTTGTCGACATATTGATAGGGAAAGCTATCCTCACCCATAACGATGATTAATGGCTCAGAGGACAACGGACTTGCCTGCCCCGTTATGCTCAAAAAACAGCTGCACAAGATCACAATTAAGTGGATCACAAACTTCAAGTTGAGCCCTTAGTACTTGATGTACATGTAACGATTTTGTTATCTATTAAGTATTAGACAAAAATTTATCGCAAATTACTAGCATGAGACTTGCTGCTAATCGCTCTGATTCGTTAAAATGCACAGTTGAATTCCCATGAAAAATCTCAGATGAACGTTTCTCAAGACACTATCTACGCTCAAGCGAGCGAGCATATTAGCGATTTCCAGTTTGATAACCGTGTAGCAGGCGTCTTCAGTGACATGATCCGCCGCTCAGTGCCTGGATATACGCAAATTATCAATACCATAGGCGATTTTGCAGATCGTTTCGTCATGCCAAATACTCAAATTTACGATTTGGGTTGCTCACTCGGTGCCGCGACCTTAAGTATTCGTCGCCAAATCCAAGGCCGCCAATGTCGCATTATTGCTGTAGATAACAGTGAATCTATGGTCGCACGCTGCCAAGAGAACCTGAATGCCTATGTCAGCGATACGGATGTCGATCTGGTTTGCGGTGATATTCGCGATATCGATATTCAAAATGCGTCATTGGTGGTACTCAACTTTACCTTGCAGTTTTTACCGCCAGAAGACAGAGAAACCCTGATAGCCAAGATTTATCAGGGTCTTAATCCCGGCGGACTTTTAGTGCTGTCTGAAAAAATTCGCTTCGAAGATGCTCCTATCCAAACCTTATTGGAAGAGCAACATTTGGACTTTAAACGCGCTAATGGTTACAGCGAACTTGAGATCAGCCAAAAACGCAGTGCGCTGGAAAATGTCATGAAGCCCGACACCTTAACCACGCATCAACAACGACTCACCCGCCAAGGCTTTAGTCACTTTAGTCTCTGGTTCCAATGCTTTAACTTTGCTTCTATGGTGGCCATCAAGTGATCAGCTTTAGCTCGTTTTACCAACAAATCGCCGATTCGAATCTACAGCACTGGCTCGAAACCCTGCCGAGCATTTTAGGCAAGTGGCAACGGGAACATAAACACGGCAACCTGCCAAAGTGGGAAAAAGTGCTCAACAAGCTGCACTATCAAGCACCCGACCAAGTGGATTTTGTTGATAGCGTGACCGTCGGTAGCGGCGAGCAACTTAGCCCAGGCGAAAAAGAGAAGCTTGAAAACCTGCTGCGTTTGTTTATGCCATGGCGTAAAGGCCCCTTCCACATTCATGGCATCCACATCGATACCGAATGGCGCAGTGACTGGAAATGGGACCGCGTTAAGCAACATATTTCGCCGCTGAAAAACCGCACTGTGCTCGATGTCGGTTGCGGCAGTGGTTATCACATGTGGCGCATGTTGGGCTCAGGTGCCAAACGTGTCGTCGGTATCGACCCTTCGCCGTTGTTTTTATGTCAGTTTGAAGCCGTCAAACGTTTAGCGGGCACACATCACCCTGTACACCTGTTACCATTGGGTATTGAAGAGCTGCCACCGCTCGATGCATTTGACACGGTTTTCTCCATGGGTGTTTTGTATCACAGACGTTCGCCTATCGATCACTTGTTACAGCTGCGTGATCAATTGCGCACCGGTGGTGAGCTCGTGCTAGAAACCTTGGTGATAGATGGCGACGAAAATGCCGTACTCGTGCCTCAAGATAGATATGGCAAAATGAATAATGTATGGTTCATTCCGTCCGTTGCCGCGCTCATGCTATGGTTAAAAAAGTGTGATTTCACTGATATCCGTTGTGTCGATACCGATGTCACTGCCCTTGCCGAGCAACGCCGTACCGACTGGATGCCCAACGAATCACTGGTTGAATACCTAGATCCTAACGACATCACCAAAACGGTTGAAGGTTATCCTGCGCCCAAACGCGCCACGATTATCGCGGTGAAAAATCAGCCTAATCAGGATTTAAACTAACCTTTTCAGTCTGAAGTAAGCGAATATCAGTCATTACGTCCTCAGGGTTTGAGTTGGTGATGGCTGATATCAAAAGCAGAAAGAACACCATTCCTCTAGTACATCTGGAATCTGTAGTTGTTCAGCAGCTCAGTGTAACTCCTTCCTTGAATAGCAATACATTTGCGACTCCCACCCTTATCGTTGACATCCAGAACAGAACAGGGTTTCATGCATAACAATGACTTGAAGCTAACTCAATTGGATACTAAGTCAAAGTTAACTCATTCCATCACAGATGCAGAACACATTACCCATGTTAAAACCCACTTTACTGGTTAGCCTGTTTGGCTTGAGCCTTTATGTTACGAATGCCGCCTATGCGGCGCCAAGCCCTGTTCCCCTTTTAGTTGAACAATGCCTGCGTTTGCCAAGTATTGATCTCGCGACTGTGTTCGCCAATGCGCGTTTAACTGCGTCTGAATTAACCTTGGCCCAGCGCGCGCTTATTTTTGAGCAACAGATGTTAGGGCTTAATAATATCAACGACAGGCTCAACTATTACCGTGGGTTTAACTTACCGAGTGAGGAACGCGAGGGTCTACTGCAATGCCAGCTACACCTCGCCGACACCCTATCGCAACTTCTCAGCCAAACTGAATTGAGCCAACTCGCCTACGCCTTAGCCCAAGGCAATGCAGAACAAATACTGCTGAGCCAACAGCTTAAACAGTTACTACAACAGCATTGGAGCGCCGAGGAAAAAGCGAAATTACATACAGCGCAAGCCAGCATAGGCCAAGGGTTAGGCAGCCAGCAATTTAATCTTGCCTTCAATGACAGCCAATGCCAACCCGAAGCGACTCAGCAGCAACATCATCTGCATAAAAAAGGTGATAAAAGTGATGAGCCGAAGCCCGACAATTCAAAGCAGAGCGACTTTTCTGGCACTATCGTCAGTTACTTACTGACGCAGGAAAACGCCGTATGTCGCCAAAATGTATGGCAGGCCTACCAAGTCAGAGCCAGTGAAACCAATCAAACGGCATTAGAGCGAATTGCTGAGCAGCGCCAACAAGCCGCCACTGCTGCAGGCTTTACCGATTACAGCGCATTAGTGCTTAGTTCGCAGCAGTTATCGTCCCCTGAATTAGTCAAAGCTTTTCTTGATAGCCAAACCCAAGATCTGCAAGTGGCTCCCTGGGATATTGGACGAACCCTGTCACAACAAGCATCAGCCAAGGGGCCGACATGGCAAACTTCTGACGTCTTGAGTCGCAGCTTTACTTATCTGCAAGTGTTTGGTTTGCAGTTTGAGACCATAGAAACCGCTAAGGTCGATAAAATACCTGCCGATCCCAATCGGCCACATATCGTCAGGGTCTACCACCAGCAAAGATTGTTAGGTGAAATCTATGTGGCGTATAACCCAAATCCACAGCAAGGTAGTCAACAGCAGACATTGCGTCAAAGTGTACTCGGCCAGCAATTTGGACAACAAGCATTGGATCTCAAACCACAGCTGAGTAACTACAAAGACATTGAGCAATTAACCGAATCCATCGCAGAGGCTGTCACTTCCCTTGCTAAAGCGAGTCATTTCTACCTCAACAATGCCATGGGACAGAGTCAAGATAGCTATTTTGTGGCGAGCCTCTGGTTAGCTGAAGTGCTACGCCATCAACTATTTCCGCAATTTGAGCACACCTATTTACAGGAGCGTGAAACACTGGCTAAAGCTTATTCGAAGCAGCTTAAAGTCTTTCGCGCTAAGGTTGCAGTCAACTTTTACCAAAACTCAAGTGCACAAGTCTACCCCGATCTCGGTGCGGAGTTTAATGCGAGCTTTGGTCAAGACTGGCCACAAACACAGGATTATCCTTATAGCTTCAATGCTATCGCCAACGAAGGACCGCTCTACTACCAATCACTCTGGCAAGCATCGCTAGCCAGGCTGATAGATCAATCCACATTCAACTGCCGAGACAAACTCAAATTATTCAATGTATTAGTCATCAATGAAGACGCTTTAAGCTTCAGTGACCAATTAAAAGTGGTCATTGGCGCCCCCGTTAATAGTGCTGCACTGATCCAAAGAATTTCAAATAGCGCCGCTTCAGAACATGCTGACAATTCCAACAATCAAGCTTTCGACGCAACAGGTTCTTGTGCGTTTTAAGTGTGAATGCTTAGGATGTGTTTGTGACTCGCTCGGGCGCAAACACTGAAAATCGTCATGATTAGCCTCTCTATCACCTTAATAACTTAGCGCGACATAACTATCTATATGTCGTGAGAATGACTGACTCTATGATATTTAATTGAAAAAGTCGTAAGAAGTGGCCACTATAAGCCTCAATCTATCGTTTTTTTGAGATTATAATGACTCGAGCTAAATCTACCTTAGAACAATGGCGTATTTTGCAAGCGGTGGTCGATTTTGGCGGCTATGCCCAAGCGGCCGAAAAACTCAACAAGAGTCAATCGTCACTTAACCATGCCGTTGCCAAATTACAGCATCAGTTAGGTATCGAGCTACTCGAAGTCAAAGGCCGTAAAGCCTATCTCACCCCGCAGGGCGAAGTGCTGCTGCGCCGCTCACGGCATGTCACCCAAGCCGTCAATGAGTTAGAACAACTTGCGAGTAATCTCGAACAAGGGTGGGAGCCGACACTCACGATTGCCCGTGAAATTATCTATCCGATGGAAAGCTTAGTGTGCGCCCTCAATGCGTTTCTGCCCCATAGTCGTGGCACTCGAATCATCATGCTGGACTCAGTGATCACCGGCACTCAAGAGCTCATTCAGCAGAGTAAAGTCGATATTGCTATCTGTGCAGGGGTGCCGCCTAAAGGGTATTTATCCGAACCCTTATGTGAACAAGAACTCTACCTCGTCTGTCATCCAAATCACCCACTCGCTGACTTAGGCACAATTGAAGACGATAAACTACTGGCACAATATTTACAGTTAGTGATCAAAGATACCGGCGTGCAATCCAATATCGACATAGGCTGGCTCAAAGCTGAGCAGCGCTGGACAGTCTCTAACTTCCATGAAGCTAAAGTCATTTTAAATCAAGGTATTGGTTTCTGTTGGATCCCCTCTTTCTTAGTCCAAGAAGAATTGGCTTCGGGTAATCTAGTACGTTTACACCTTGAGGGCAGCCAAAAACGTCGCATCATGTTGAGCTTAGTTATCCCTAATAGGGATCAACAAGGGCCTGCATCAAAACTGCTTGCTTCCTTGATTTTAAAACAGCATGGAATTGAAACGACGAATAGTCATTAACAGCAAGATACAAAAAGAGTTATCAATTCGAGTGAGCAAAACGATAAGTGCTAACTGCTGATTAAATGCTTAGTTCTTAGTGGCGCTGAGAAGTTGTTTCGAAAAAGATAATGAAAAGCGAATCATGGAAAAAGTTAAAGCTTAAAACCTAATCTTACACACTAAAGTCGACATAGCGCGCTTGTTGATAACCCAAGTATTGCGGCTGAATAAATCCTGTCTCCTGCAAGAGGTCATCTACCACATATAACTTGCTCTGCAAAGACACATTCGAATTCGCGCTAGCACTGATATTTGAAGACTGCTCATTTACATCGTTTGCGGACAAAACATCCGTAGATTGCAAATTGCTAAGCAGATCATTTGAAGATGCCAGATAAGAAGGCTGAATATTGGCTTGCGACGTCATATCGACACGAGCTGAAGGTCCAGCACTGGCTTGTGCAACCGCGACATAATAACGGCTTGCAGCACTATCGGATCTTGAGATAAAACCCGTCGCTAAATCCGCTGAAGTTGAAGCTTCTCCAAATGCTAAAGTTGCGGTCGGTGGCTCAATCGTTTCCACTGTGGTCGATGTAGTGACTGAGTCACTGATATCAGAAGAGGTTTTCGAACCAGTATCAATGACTCTCGTGTTGACCGTTTGCGCCTCGATCGCTTGTTTTAGCTTATCAAGCGCAGTAGAGGCGGGGGTGAATACAGCCTCTTGGGGCTGAGCAATATTACCGGACTCATCAACGTCTCCCGTCACTACAGGTGTATGTTTTTCTAACGGTGGCAACTCTTTGATTTGTGCATCTGCGTCTATTAATGTTTGAGCCGTTTGCAAGTCAACAATTTGTTTTTGTCGCTCCTCTGCCAGCATCACCTTAGCTTCATTCATTTTTTGCAAGGCTTCCGCGGCAACACGGATATCCGCTGATGACGGGTCAACAGGAGCCATTGCTGCGGCATAAACTTGCTTCATTTTGTTTATCGTTGCAAGCGGGTCGCCTCCCACTGGAGAGACATCAATCTGCACTTCGCCATCGGTGGCGTAACGTTGGCCATCAGCACCCTTTTCATACTTAAAACTCGGGCTCTGAGCGTATTGTCCTCCGACGGTTGCGTGGGCATGCTCATGGGCTTTAACCTCTGAATCTCGAGTTTTAAGTTCATCGACTTGCTGTTGCTGTTGAGCCTGCGCTTTTTCTTGGGCTTGTATCTCTTGTTCCTGAGCCTGCTGAACCAGTGATTGCTGCTTTGCCTCTTCCGCTGCTGCTATTTGCTGTTTCCGCGATTCTTCTTCCTGTACTTGCTTTTCAAGCTGATTATCATTTGGGGCAAAGACAGCAGCTAAGACTTGTTGACTATCATCTGGGTTAGACGCTGTCGCAGGAGCATCTACAGGACCAGCTTGAGCCTGAGCTTCACCGAAAACTTGAGTAAATTGCTCTAACACAGTCGGTTGAGCAACATCACTGCTAGCGGATTGATCTACGGCTTGCGCAGAGTTTGACTGGCCAACAGGCCCTGCACTCGTTGCTACACTCTTATTTACAGCACTCTTATTTACAGAACTGTTGATTGCAGAATCGGACGTAGTGGGATCAACTAACGCAGTTCCAGTAAAGACAGTTTGTGGTCCAAACACAGTAGCTAAATCAGGCATTATTGGAGAAACATCACCCGTGCTTGATGGATTGAAAGCAGGAATATCAGTACCACTCGTACCAATTGATGGACTCAGAGGCGTAAAAATATCAACGGGAATATTGCTCGTTACACTGAGATTTGGACTTATTGTAGCCAAGGAATTTACCCCAAGTCCGCTGTTACTCGTACCCGCGACAGGCGAAAATATCTGAGTAGAAATAGGTGTCGTAATCTGTCCCCCGCGTATACCAGAAATGGATCTTGGTCCTGTTAACAAACTAAAACTCGCATCGGCATGTAAGCTCGCTCGATCATTTAACGTATTTACCTGAGGATTGCTCCTTGGCGTTGGTACGGAAAAAGGATCGATCTTGGGTGCTTGGCTTGCACCATTCAGTACAGGAAGTACAGGTGCTGCAGTTGATGAAACAGCACTAGAAGCAGCAAAAGACACATTCGGTGATGAGTGGAGAGATTGGGAAACGTTAGCAGCTAATGAAGTAATAGGCGTGGCTTGAACTGGAGCAAATGAAGTTCCAGTAACCTGTAGTTCATGGACACCACTCGCTTCAATTTTTGCGGAGCCTGCAGTGTGAGCGCTGGCTCCTTGATAAGTGCTATTAGCGTGACTCTGGCTTTGACTCTGGCTTAGATTCGAGCTGAGCATCTTATCATGTGCCGAAAATGAAGAGGATGGCGCTCCAACCTTAGGTGATAGCGCCACAACCGACATGATATTTACACCTTAATATTAATGATCGAACCTATCGTTTCAGAATCAGTTTCAATCACTTCTGTTGACGCTTCCCCTTGTCTTAATGACTCATTAGCGTTAAGTAATGCCGAGGTTTTATCAGGCTGCGCAACATCTCTTGTAGATTCAGCCGGAGCCGCACTTTGAGTCGGTGTAGGTTTAGCCACATCTATTGTTGCTTGAGTGAGCCCAGATTGAGCACTTTGCAAGCCTTGCAGACCGGATGAATAAGCAGATTGGATTTGCATAACGGTATTCCTGCACGCTGTGATTAATGGGTCAATTATTGACCAATTACCTGCAAAAGTACAGGTTTTATCCGCATTCTCACCATTTATTTACGGTCTTATTTATCCTGTGATCCAATTGGCTTCCCAATCCTTAAATACGGGATTAAAACCCTGCCGTTGCATCTGTTCGATGACTTGCTCGACGCTGCGATCATCGCTTATCTCAAATTGATCGAGTTGACTGTCGGGTGCTTGATAGCCGCCCGGTTGTGTCGAACTACCCGCACTGATTTGAGTAATTCCAAGTGGCAAAAGATTATCCCTCAGCTCAGGGCTTTCCCTTGTCGACATACTGATATCAAGCTGATGATTAAAAAGTCTAAATGCACAAATCATTTGCACTAAACCTAAATCCGATAGCATAACTTTTGGGGTGATCCCGCCAGTACAAGGCCTTAACCTTGGCAGCGAAATACTAAAGCGAGTGCGCCAATAGCGACGCTCTAAATAGTCAATATGATATCCCATCATTAACGCATCTAAACGCCAATCATCCAGCCCCAGTAACACCCCAAGACCAATTTTATCGACCCCCGCCGCCGCAACTCTATCCGGTGTTGCTAAGCGATAGGCAAAATCCATTTTTTTACCTCGGGAATGGTGACGAGCATAAGTCTCGGGCTGATAGGTCTCCTGATAAATCATCACAGCATCTAAACCTAGCGCGACTAACTGGCGATAATAGTCCTCACTCATGGGTTGGACCTCCATCGCCAAATGGCTAAATTGCTGCTTTACCAATGGCAAAATCTGCTTGAAGTAATCGATACCAACCTTAGTTTCATGCTCACCCGACACCAGTAAAATAGAATCGAAGCCCCTATCTTTGATAATGGCTATTTCAGCCATCAACTCTTGTTCATTCAAGGTCTTGCGTTTGAGTTTGTTACTCATGCTAAAGCCACAGTAATCACACTCATTAGCGCACAGATTCGAGACGTATAGCGGTAAATACATGCCCAGATTCGCGCCAAATCGCTGCCGCGTAAGCGCCGCTGAACGTTGTGCCATGGTTTCGATATAAGGCTCTGCCGCAGGTGATAACAAAGCCAGTAAGTTGCGCAAATCCCCTGCCGGACTCACTAACGCCCGCTCGACATCTTGGGCTGTGCAAGAATACAAATCGAGTAACAGTTTATCCCGTGGAATGTTGGCAAATTCAGCTACAAAATTCATTGGTTTAAAAATCCCGTCAGAGGACTGGTCTGTACCGCGCCCGTTTGTACTCGGCCAAGCCCAGCTTCAAAGGCTCGCCGACCGCATTGCACTGCCTCCTTAAAGCACTCGGCCATCACTATCGGCGACGCGCTGCTGGCGATTGCGGTGTTAACGAGCACCGCATCGGCGCCCAGCTCCATTGCTCGCGCAGCCTGTGAAGGCGCGCCAATGCCGGCATCGATCACCACTGGCACCCGCGCCTGCTCTATGATGATTTTTAAAAAGCTTTCAGTGACTAAACCTTGATTACTGCCAATCGGACTCGCCAGTGGCATAACAGCAGCGCAGCCCACTTCTTCCAAACGACGGCACAGCACAGGATCGGCATGCACATAGGGCATCACGATAAAACCTTTATCACAGAGAATCTTGGCCGCTGCTAAGGTTTCAATTGCATCGGGCATCAGGTACTTAGGATCGGGGTGGATTTCGAGCTTAATCCAATGAGTTCCCAGCATTTCACGGGCAAGCTCTGCCGCAAACACCGCTTCCTTGGCGTTTCTCGCCCCCGAAGTGTTAGGCAATAGCCGGACACCCGCTTGACGTAACGGCGTGAGTAAATCATCAAACCCCATTTTAAAATCAATTCTTTTCATCGCGACTGTCACTAACTGCGATTTTGAAGCCGTTATCGCCTCAAGCATCACTTGGCTATTGCTGAATTTTCCCGTTCCGGTAAATAACCGTGATTCAAACTCCACATCGGCAATCGTTAACATATTAGCCTCCCGCCACTGCTGAAAAAAGTTCTAATTTATCTTCATGTTGGCAGAGAATAGATTGCCAGCGGTTGCGCGGAACCACCTCTGCATTCAACACGATAGCAACTGAGTCGAGGGCAATATCTTGCGCGAGGATCACAGCCGCGAGCGAAGTCGGTTCAGTCAACGACTGTGGGATATTATTTATGTGAATTAAAATCATATCAAACCTCAAGATTATCTTTATTTGATGATAGATAAGCCCCTTTGGGGCCACATATGTCACAATGGGGATCCCGCGTTAATATCGCCGCAGTCCATGAAAGTGATTTAGCGTCGAAGCGCCAAAAACGCCCCAACAAGGCACTTTTCGATTCATTACAACTATCCATATTCAACAAAAGTTGCATAGCCACCAAAGATTGCATTGACGCCATCACGCCCACGCTCGGACCAAGTACGCCTTGGGTACTGCAGCTCTGTGACACTCTCGTCTGTGCGGGGAAAATACAGTGATAACAACCACCAGAGGGGAACTGCACTTGATCGACTGCAAACAATTGGCCGCTAAATGCTGCGATTGACGCGCTGACTAAAGGTAAAGCAGCTTCGATACTGCTGCGATTAATGGCTTGGCGGGTCGCAAAGTTATCAGTGCAGTCAAGCACGAGCCCTCTTTTACCCTGTTGTTTTAATTGTAAAACCTCAGCGAAGTGATGAGCTGATGTCTCAGCACTAAATGCTGTTTCATGGGCAGTAACAGTGCACTGCGGCGCTAAGCCTTTGAGCTTTTGCTTGGCAACTCGCGCCTTATTGAGTCCAATGTCGGCATCGGTGAATAGCAATTGTCTTGGTAGATTCGAAACTTCAACCTTATCCATGTCGATTAAGGTCAAGTTGCCAATGCCAGCACAAGCCAGATACTGCGCCGCCAATTGCCCTAAGCCGCCAAGCCCTACAATAACAACGCTGGCGTCGACCAATTGCAATTGCCCTGCCTCACCGACCTCTGGCAATAAGACTTGCCGAGAATAACGCATGAAATCTGAATCACTGAGTGTATGAGCGCTTTGTGTACCGTCGCAAAGAACCTCTGCGTGAGCAAGCGGTTGGTTTTTACTCATGCTTAGCAACCAACTCATGCTTTACAGCCAGTTCTTCAGACAAGCTACATTGCTCCCAAGCTTGGCTCAACTCTGCAAACGCTGCGACTGGATCCTGAGCCTCGGTTATGGCGCGCACCACAGCAATATTGCCCACCCCAGTGGCTTTCACCTTTGCCAGATTAGCTAAGTCGATGCCGCCAATGGCGACCAAGGGATAGTGGTCTTGGAGTAACGCCACATAATGTTTAAGTTTTGCGAGCCCTTGGGGCGCCGAAGGCATTTGCTTCGTCGTGGTTGGGAATATATGCCCAAGCGCTATGTAGGATGGCGAGTATTGATGCGCCAGTAGCAACTCAAAATAACTGTGGCTGGATACACCTAATGCGAGCCCAGCCGACTGAATGGCCGCTAAGTCGGTAACGGCGAGATCTTCTTGGCCTAAATGTACCCCAAAGGCATGATGCTTTATAGCTAACTGCCAGTGATCATTAATAAAAAGCTGAGCATTAAAATGCTTACCTAAGGCAATGGCCGTTTGAATTTGTGCTTCTAATTCAGAGCCAACCAACTCAGACTTACCTGACTCACATTTGCCTAAATCAGATTCGGCTAGCACTGCACTAGATAACTCGCTGATGTCGGTTTTTATCCGTAACTGCACGGTTTTAACGCCCGCAACTAACAAACTTTTCAGCATGGTTAAATCACTCACCACGGGATAAACACCAAGATCGGCATCGAGCACTTTAAAACCGTGGGCTGAAATGTATTGCGGCAGCGTCGAGGCTATTCTTACCTGAGCGGTTGCCTGATCTGTTGCAGATAAAACTGTTGCAACTAAATCACTTCTGACATCAAGATGTTGATTGAGGTGATGACTTATAAAATTGCCATCACACAGATTTATCTTGGCATAGCGGGACAAGTCATTGGGCCACCCCGTACGGGCCAACGGCCCTGGACCTTGCCCTAAACCAATCGCCGAGCTTAAGCCTTGACTCACATAGGCTTTTGCAACAACCACCGCATCTTGCAATACAAAACCCTGCGCTAACACGGCGGCAATGGCCGATGACAAAGTACAGCCGCTACCATGGTTATGACGGGTATTAACACGCTGACTTGCCAACCAGAAACGCCCATTTTGATGCAGCTCAGAGCTAGCGCGTACTTGATGGCAAACCAGATAATCCTCGGCAAGCTCAAAATCCCAGCCGTTGCTATCGAGAGTGCTAACATGAACGTTAGCCTGAGTTTGAGCATGAGTGTTATCGTGAGTTTTAGTATGAGTATCATCAAGAATATCAGTGCTGCCAAAGCTCACATCGCCCCCTTTAGCGAGCACATTGCAATCTAAACTTTGGGATAAAGCCTGTGCTGCAGCAACGAACTGCGATTTGGTCGAAACATCACTGTGAGTTAACCGCCCAAGTTCGAGCACGTTGGGCGTGATAAGTTCGATTAAGCCTCTGAAAGGCTTGAAATCTAAAGCTGATTTGGCCGTACTTTTTATATCCTGACTGTTATCTACTGCTAATGCATCACCACAACTGGCGACCATCACAGGATCGACAATCACAGGCACTGATGGATAGTGGATTTTAAAACTCGCGATCCAATCTGCCAGCAATGCGACTTGAGATTGATCTGCCAGTAAGCCGATTTTGATCGCTTTGGGTGGCAAGTCTGAAAGTAAAGTGGTCAACTGAGCCATTAACATCGCCGCAGATACGGGCTCGACTAAAGTGACCGCCACTGAGCTTTGCGCCGTCACTGTGGTGATCACGCTGCAACTGTGACAGCCCAAATCTTGAATCGTGGCCAAGTCCGCCTGAATACCGGCACCGCCGCCGCTGTCTGAACCGGCTATAGTCCAGACAAACGCGGGGCGCTCGGTATTCATGGGCAATTTCCCCCCATGAATACCCAGCATAATTAGGCTTCCTCAGCTTCGGCGACAAGCTTATCTTTTACCTGCTTGTCTATCACCTGATAGATCTCGGCGCCCGAGGCAGCAAATTGTGCCGATTTTAGCGCCATTGCCGCCTCCAACTCCTGCGGCGTCTTGATTGTGACTTGCATAGCTTGGGCAGCCGCTTCAACTTGCTCCGCCTTCGCTTGTGCCGCCTCTAAGCCAGCGGCATAGGCGCGAACATCTTGGGTGATTTTCATCGAACAAAATTTAGGGCCACACATAGAGCAAAAATGCGCGACTTTAGCGGATTCCTGCGGTAAAGATTCATCGTGATAAGCACGCGCGGTTTCAGGATCGAGTCCTAAATTATATTGATCTTCCCAGCGGAATTCGAAACGCGCCTTTGCCAGCGCATTATCACGAATTTGCGCACTCGGATGACCTTTCGCCACATCGGCGGCGTGGGCAGCAATCTTATAAGCAATCAAACCTTGCTTAACATCTTGTTTATTCGGTAATCCTAAATGTTCTTTTGGCGTGACATAACACAACATAGCGCAGCCGTACCAAGCGATCATGGCCGCACCTATGCCGGAGGTAAAATGATCATACCCAGGTGCGATATCGGTGATTTGTGGGCCAAGCGTGTAAAAAGGCGCTTCATCGCAGTGAGCTAACTGCTTGTCCATGTTCTCTTTAATGAGCTGCATCGGGATATGTCCCGGTCCTTCGATAATGGTTTGTACGTCGTATTCCCACGCGATTTTGACTAGCTCACCTAAGGTTTCAAGCTCTGCAAACTGGGCGGCATCATTAGCGTCGGCAATCGAGCCTGGACGCATACCATCACCTAAGGACAGGGATACATCGTAGGCGACGCAAAGCTCACAGATCTCACGAAAATGGCTGTAGAGGAAGTTTTCCTTGTGATGACTCAGGCACCATTTGGCCATGATTGAACCGCCGCGGGAAACGATCCCAGTAACGCGTTTAGCCGTCATCGGCACATAACGTAGCAGTACACCAGCATGAATCGTAAAGTAATCAACACCTTGCTCAGCTTGTTCAATCAAGGTATCGCGAAACACTTCCCAGGTTAAATCCTCTGCCACGCCGTTCACTTTCTCCAGCGCTTGATAAATCGGCACTGTGCCGATGGGCACTGGTGAGTTGCGGATGATCCACTCGCGGGTTTCGTGAATATAACGACCCGTGGATAAATCCATGACAGTATCTGCACCCCAACGGGTTGACCAGACAAGCTTTTCCACTTCTTCCTCGATGGAAGACGTCACCGCCGAGTTACCGATATTGGCGTTCACTTTCACCAGAAAATTACGCCCGATAATCATAGGTTCGGCTTCGGGATGGTTAATATTCAGCGGAATAATCGCGCGGCCACGGGCAACTTCGGCGCGGACAAATTCGGCGGTAATCGGTTCGCCGACTAAGGCACCAAAGGCTTCGCCCTTGGCTTTACGATTGAGGATTTCATCCTGTACTTGCGCAAGTGCCATGTTCTCGCGGATCGCCACATATTCCATTTCTGGCGTGATAATCCCTTGACGGGCATAGTGTAATTGACTGACTCGTTTGCCCTGCAGCGCTCTGCATGGGCGGACAATGGCACTCGAGCCAGCCTCAAAACGCAGATGATCTAAACCGTCGTCGGCAAGTCTTTGTTGGGTAAAGTCTGAGGTCGCGCAGGATAATTGCTCTGTGTCGTTGCGGGCTAGAATCCAGTTTTGTCTTAATTTACCAAGGCCTAGACGCACATTGATGTCGGCCTCAGGATCGGAATAAGGTCCGGCGCAATCGTACACGCGGATTGGCGGATTTTTTTCCATGATGGGCGCATCATCTGTGCCGCCGACCAAGGTGTCAGTCTGCAGAATTTGCCGCATGCCAACGCGAATATCGGCACTGGAACCCTCGAGATAAATCTTTTGTGAATTAGGATGTTGCAGTGGCGCTAGCGTATCGATAAAGGCTTGGGCCTGCGCACGGGTTTCGCGGCGACTCGGCGCCTGAGGCACGATTGATTGACTAGACTCAGTCGATTTATTAGGGATTGTCGATTCTGGCGCTGTGATTTCTATCGCACTGGCAGCTACAGCTGGGTTTGGGTTTGAACTGGACATAAGCAATCTCACGTTAAAAAATGGAGTTGCTTGTCTGGAGAATTGAGTTGTTGATAGCTGGGCATGGCAATCAATTTTTGTGGCCAACACTGGCTTCAAAAATTGAGTTACCCTGCTCAATAACGATTAAATCTAAACATTAAGGCTTAAAACACTGCTGAGTTAACAGGTGTTCAAGCCGTCTATTTTGGCGATTTAATGTGTGTTATTACGCTTGTTTCCTTCGCAGGTTTTAACCTGATCAGGTTCAACGGATCCCGAATAAACGGTCTCAGCCAAGAGGCACTCCGACAAGATGAGTGCGCAGTATAGACAGAAGCGGCAGCAACAAACAAGGAAAAAAGCAATTAAAAATCTTAACCACCAATCCAAAATAAAGATTCATAATTAATTGTTTTTAATTGATTAAATAAAATTAAACTAAAAAAGCTATAATTAGAATGAAAATAAATCATAAAAGAAAGTCACTATTTATGGGGTTTGAGCATCATTTTGTTTAATCGAGATTGAATGGCATCATCAATAACTTGATTGATTTTTTTGCCACTGCAGTTAATGGGAAAACCTAAATTTTCGGCGTTAGGATTAACTTGAGTGCCGACTTGTACCACGCGATAACAAGTATCCCCTTTACGCACAATACGATTTGGGTCTAAGGGTAAATCTAAACTCGTTGTGCCACCGAAATCATCGGCGTTAGGGACAAATAGCACCTCCATCTCTGGGCTCATTTCACTCATATTCGATTTCCGGGTGAACTTATCGGCCTGTTCAATGACGAGAGCATCGAGCGCTTGCTCGCGCTGACGTTCAAAATATTGCTGGGTGAATAAACTCATGCTTGAGCTTGTCGCTATTGTGCTCTCACCTTCTGCTGCGGGCGAACTCTTAGCGCCAAGCTGCGGCTTCATTTCTGTGGTATCAAGCGTATTAGTTGGTTTTTTTGCCGTCACTTCCGCGGGCTGTACTTCACTTTGGGCACTTGATTGAGTTTTCTTTGATTGAGATTGGCTCGATTGAGTGATGTTCGGTTTAACCGTATCTGGGTTCACTTTTTCCGACTCTACTTTTTCAGAGACGGCCTTTTCGGGTGCTATTGTTTCAGGCATGACCTTTTCAAGTATTGGCAGAGGCTTCACTTGAGTTTGAGGTGTGGGAACAATTGTAGGCGTAACAGAACTTGTCGCTTCAGTCTTATCCTCGGCCTTGATCTCAGTTTTGGACTCCGAGGTTTCGGCTTTCTCTACCGCGGGAGCATAAATAAAGTAAGCCTTGATCGCTGTCACTTTAGGGCCACGGCTTTCTGTTTCAGTTAATCCAAAGGGATTTAACTGCGGGCGCCACAAAATGCAGATAAGTAAAAATAAACACGCATGCACTAAGAGCACAAAAAATAACAAACTGAATCCTTTGAAATACGGCTGACGAGCACGCAAAACGGATCCCGTCCCCAATCCCTGAGCACTAGTTTGTATCGTCCTAAACAGTTCAGGTTTGGATTCAGATTCAGCAACCAATTTATCTTGATGTTGATCTTGATGTTCAGCATGGATTTCTTGCAGTACCAAATCTTGGGCTTGCTCTTGGTCTATAGATTGGGTGCCATGCTCAGTGACTAAAAGGCCTGCACCGCTATTGAACGCTGACGGCTCGGCATCAGTGGTAAAAACAGGCGTTTGAGCAGTATCCAGATCACCGAAGTGATGATCAAATGCAATAAAAGACTCACCTTCTGGCGATGTGACCGAAAAAAGCAAAGCACTATCAGCATCATCTCCAATCGCTATCGCTGTAGGAGATGCTGTCAATAAAGGCGCGGCCTTGGGTTGATGTTGAAAAGGCAAAATCCATCCTTAGGTTTTGTATAGTATCCATTGATTTCAATGATGCTTAACGTGGAACGATTACACTCTAATCAATATCAATCCAATATCGGGTTGGTGAATATTGAAAGCGAATTACCCAATAATTGCATTTACTTACGAGTGCTCAACGCAGATTAGAGGAGGCAAACAGAGCAAAGTTCAATGCGAATGCAACCTGCTACAAGCACAGTACTTTACGCCAGTGCTTGATAAGTCACTTGCCAGTTAAGACAAATAAGGCTGGGAATTGGGATCATAATCGCGCTAAATTGAATGTTAAATCTCACGTTTTGAAGCGAGTAGCATCATCAATGCGATGCACTGATGGGAGTGCAAGACAGCATTAAAAATCTAAAAGATGAAAAATAGAAGCCAACCATAAATTTAAGCTTACAAGTGTACGCTTAAATATGGTGATTTATTTTTCTAACTGATAGACTCAGTCATTATCGTTTACGAGTGTGTATCTACCATGTCGAGTCAAAGTGTTACCGAACAGCCAAACACAGTTAAAAACCTGGTAAAATCTGGACCATATAGTATCAAAGAAGAGATCGCTAACAGTGTATCCCATGGCCTAGGTGTCATTGCGGGGATTGTGGCATTGGTGCTCATGCTGCTTAAAGGTCAAGATCACCTAACGCCAATTCAACTTACGGGCGTAACCATTTATGGTGCGAGCATCATAGTGCTTTTCCTATGCTCGACGTTATATCACAGCGTTAGCCATTCAGGCTGGAAACATAAACTGAAGATCGCCGATCACTGCGCTATTTACTGTTTAATTGCAGGAACTTACACACCTTTGATGCTGATAAGCTTACAAGGCACGCAGTCGATAGTGATTTTAACGGCCATTTGGTCGCTTGCAATTGGTGGGATCCTATTTAAGACGTTATTTATTCACAAATTCAAAAAGTTAAGCCTAGTGTTGTATCTCGCTATGGGTTGGCTATGTGTTACTGTGATGGGCGATTTAACGGCGGCGATGTCAGAGGTAGGCTTTAATCTATTAATCTTAGGCGGGTTATTTTACACCTTAGGAGTTGTGTTCTACGTCGGTAAACGCATTCCATTCAACCATGCCATTTGGCATTTGTTTGTGCTCGGCGGTGCCATGAGTCACTTTCTGTGTATATATCTGACTGTTATTTAAATGACTATGATTTAACTGATGGTAATATAACTGGCTCTGATTTAAATGACTGTGACTTAACAGATGGTGATTCAGCTGGCTCTGATTTAAATGACTGTGATTTATCTATGGGTCAAAGCTAAAAGTCGTTAATTATCTATTCATGCACTTCCTCGAACACTCTCTCAAACACTGCAATCAAGTACGGCTATTCAATTCAGTAAACAGCGACGCTAATAGCGTCGCTTGTTCTTCTCTGCCACACTGGCGCCAAAGCGCAATAATACATTCTGCAGTACACAAACCCCCTTCTTGCTGATTACGCCGCAATATAAAGGCGGATTCTGGCATAAGTGGCGGCAAACTGACTCGTGCGGCTGTTTTAAGATAGGGGCTCTGGCGCAGCATCTTACGTGCCTCCTGCCAAGTCGCATCTAAAATCACCACTTGGCTCGGCATTCGTTGTGCTGCTATGACTGTGGATTGCGCAGGCACTAACAAGGCTTGTGCGTTCGAGAGCGCTGGCTCAGCTAAGGGGTTAATATCAGTGGGCATAGCAAACTCAGTATCACTTGCAGGAAACAACAGCTTGGCTTGCTGCGATGCCAACATAGCCACTAAATCGTTATCAGGTGCCGTTCTCGACCAGACGATGCTTTTCACCTCTTCAGGGAATGCGGCTAACGCGAGTTGGCCAGTATTCGTTTTGCGGGTTAACTCGCGCTCGTGGGTCAATAAAATAATCTGCATTGCCTTCCTTGCTGCGGCAAAAGAATGAGAAATAACATTAAACATCTAGCGATTTTAGGAACAGGCTCGAAGCAGTATCAGCTTAAAAGATCAGGTTAAAATAACGACGTTTAATCGCCAACCAAACCCTGCTCACTCAGTTATGTGTGAAATAAAATCATATATTAAACACATGATTTAAAAATGATAAAACTTACAAACATTCCAACACTATCTGTTTTAGCAGAAAAGTTTCACGTTCTATTGATTGGCCTTTATGGGGATGATTACGCTGAATATCTTCATTATGGGCGATAGCTTGATGAATATTGAGCCATTGAGGTCGCATGCCATTTTTAATCTCATGGGCTTCTAATCGAGTCTCACCTAAACCACGCTCGCCCAATGTGATGTCAATACGGCACACATAACAGAATGACTCCATGTGCACTACATTCGCTCCTTCACGGTACCAAGGTCGAAACTCTTCATAGCGACCAAAAGGGGCTAACACTTGAATGTCTAAGGCACCGGTTTCTTCCTGTAGCTCGCGGATCAGTCCATCTTCGAGACTCTCGCCATCATCAATTCCGCCTCCGGGTAAGCTGTAGTCGCGGTATTTTTGGGTATAAAGTAGCAAAATGTCTTCACCCGATAACACTATCGCGCGGGCAGCTCTGCGATAAAAAACGCGTGCCGTCTGTAGGTTAACCGCTGGATCTTGGGTGGTTCTCAATAAACGCATAGTCGTAGCCATTTGCCGAAAAGGAGTCGCAGCATAAACGAAAATGTGCCAAATGCAGATCAAAAACTGTAGCAGAGGCAATAATCACACTCAGTCCAGTCCGAGTGATTGATAGGTTTTAGCGATTAGACTCTTGATTATTAAAGGCTTAAGCTAAAATCGTTTTGCCCATGATGTTAAGATCGCGATGCATCAGCTCTTTCGCCTGATCCTCATCGTAACTGCTCATCTTTGGTTCTCATCTTAGTTCTCAGCGTAATCCCCAAGCGGCAAAAATGCTCAAGCGCATTCAAACTCACTATGCTCACTTAAGAGCTGGGCCAATTGCTGCTGATAGGCATCAATAATCGCTGGTGTTTGCTTATGCGTGGGCATGCGTTGGTAATGACCAATCACCTGCGACAAATAACGCTGCGCTCGCGGCAAACTTGCTTCATCTAGCATCTGCCACATTAACGAACCCGTAGCACTGATAGGCAGAGCATTTGGAGCCGCGATTGTACTGACATGGAGGATTTCGTAGAAACGTTGATTCTCTTCCAATAAGAGTTCCGACTTGAGCCCTAGCCCTAAGGCCGAAAGTGATTGCCTGACATAATAATTATGATGCACGGGACACAAAATAAATTCGAGGTACCGCTGTGGGTGCAGGGCTAGAATTGCCCGCACTAAGTCCACCAGCAGTTCACCACCCACACCAGCGATGATGATCAACTGTTTATCCTTGTCACTGGTTTGCACGAGCGGTAAAGCCGCAACATCAAGGCAATGCACTTGCCACTGAGTATCACGACTTAAATTTGGGTCTATGTCCGGGTTTAAGTGTGGATCTAAGTTTGGATCTAAGTGTGAATTTAGGCCTGATATGTCAGCGGGGAAGAAACGCTGCAAACGCACTTCAAGCGCCTGCATCAGCGAAGGGACACAATCGACAAAGTGTACATGGCGGGCAGCGCTCCTTTCTAGCAACAGCATACCGAGCAAACCATGATCGCAGCAGCAATCCCAAATATGGTCGTAATGACCACTGATCATGCTGTTTATCTGTTGTAAACGTTGGCTAATTTTCACGGTTTGACCTTACTACTGCGGCTCCAAATACTGTAAATCCCACTGTAAATCCCACGCTAAATTGCATTTTTAAGCAAAAAGAAAGCGCGCAGTTTACCCGAGTCAAAAGCAAACCACATCTTTTGTTCGTGCTCTCGCAGTGCTTCACGTCACGTCTGTTACGCCACGCCTTAATATGGTGAATACGTATGCAGGCCGTTGCGATTAAAAAGCCATCGCCACTAGTATGCTGTGAGTCACATTCATTATAAAAACAAGGATCAAGGAATGTTCATCAAGACCAACCCTATTCAGTTCACTCGCAGCGACTTAACTGCCCGTCACGTAACAGACTGCCACTTAACAAACAGCCACACTCGCCAGAGCTCATCGCGACAAAAACTATCACAAGCGCTATTAAGCCCTACAGCCATCGCCCTTGCTGTCACGAGTCTTTTTAGTGCCAACGTATTTGCTAAAACCGTTACCGTCAGCTCACCCAACCAACAAATTCAAATCAGCTTGAGTGACGATACTGGTCGCCCCGAATATAAAATCGATTTTCGCGGCAAGACAGTCATAGAACCGAGCCGCTTAGGCTTAGTTTTTCAATCCCTTGGTGAACTCGGTCAAGGATTGCAGATTAACAGCAGCGAGAAAAAAAGTGCCGATGACAAGTGGCAACAACCTTGGGGCGAGCAGGAATGGATCCGCGATCAGCACAATCAACTGACCGCAGTATTAAGCAACGGCAAGGTGCAACTCGAAGTCGAGTTTAAAGCCTTTGACGATGGTATTGGCTTTCGCTATCACTTAGCCCAACAAGCCGCCCTTCCCGCGAATTCGCCGCTCTCAATCACAGACGAGTTAACCGAGTTCAATGTCGGCCAAGCCGATAAAGCCACCGCTTGGTGGATCCCTGCCCGCGGTTGGAATCGCTACGAATATTTGTATCGCACCACAGCGCTGAAAGAAGTCGATAGAGTCCACACGCCTTTCACCTTTAAACTCGCAGATGGAACGCACTTAAGTATCCACGAAGCTGCCTTGGTGGACTTTGCCGCCATGACCTTAGATCAACAGCGCGATGGCAAACTTAAGGCGGATCTCACGCCTTGGTCAGACGGTATTCGCGTCAAAACCCAAATGGGTTTTTATACGCCGTGGCGCACCATTCAAATTGCCGACAAAGCAACTGGGCTGCTCAATTCGCACCTCATCCTAAACCTCAATGAACCCAATAAACTCGGCGATGTTACTTGGGTAAAACCAGGGAAATACATCGGTATTTGGTGGGGAATGCACTTAAACGAAAATACCTGGGGCTCGGGCCCAACCCATGGCGCAACCACCAGTGAAACAAAGCGTTATATGGATTTCGCCGCTAAATATCAGTTTGATGGTGTACTGGTAGAAGGTTGGAATGAAGGTTGGGACGGCGACTGGTTCCACAATGGCGATCAATTTAGCTTTACCAAGGCCTATGCTGATTTCGATCTGCCCGCCATCACAGCCTACGGAGCAAAACAAAATGTACGTTTAATCGGCCACCATGAAACCGCAGGTTCAGTCACGCATTATCGCGATCAAATGGCTGATGCCTTCGCCCTGTATGAGCAGCATGGTGTTACTCAAGTCAAGACGGGCTATGTCGCCGATGGTGGCCAAATCAAGCGCATCGATGACAAAGGCATTACCCGTCACGAGTGGCACGACGGCCAGTTTATGGTCGGTGAGTATTTGCACAATGTCACTGAAGCAGCGAAACACCACATCAGCATCAATACCCACGAGCCGATCAAAGACACAGGCCTGCGCCGAACCTATCCGAACTGGATCTCCCGCGAAGGTGCCCGCGGCCAAGAGTACAATGCTTGGGGTAGCCCACCAAACAGCCCTGAACATACGGCCATGTTACCCTTTACCCGCATGCTTGCGGGTCCAATGGACTTTACCCCAGGGATTTTTGACTTAGCGCCCAAAGGGTTGGATGCAGAAAATCGTGTGCAAACCACATTGACCAAACAGCTCGCCTTGTACGTTGTGCTCTATAGCCCAATCCAAATGGCAGCGGATCTGCCGCGCAATTATGAAAAGCACTTAGATGCCTTCCAATTTATCCGTGATGTGCCCACAGATTGGTATCAAAGTGTCGCGCTGGCCGGTGAAGTCGGTGACTATGTGGTCTTTGCTCGCCAAGCGAAGGATCAAAATGATTGGTACTTAGGCGCACTCACGGATGAAACCGCACGCAAGGTCACGGTCAAACTGGATTTCCTCTCCCCGAATAAACGTTATCAAGCACAAATTTACCGCGATGGCGCAAAAGCCGATTGGAAAACAAATCCCTATGATTATGTGATTGAAACAAAAGAGGTGAGCGCTAAAGATAGCCTAAACCTCGCACTCGCCAGCAGTGGCGGTACAGCAATAAGGTTCAAAGTGCTTTAGGTTTAGTGCTTTAACGGCTTTGTTGCGAGCAACAAAGCCGCTATAAACAAAAGTCACACCATAAAGAAAGGGCACTAAAAAGCGCCCTTTATGTTTACTGTGACACGATTAGTTTAACGTCAGCGCCACTATTTTAAGTGGATGATTGTCATCGAACGAAGGGAAATCCTCATGGGGATCGAGCCAAGTGTACGTAGTGACTGTACGGCCTTGTTTTTCAACGCAGCGCACTAAACTGTCGAACCATGCTTGGCGCTCGACTTTCGCCACATTGTTACAGCAAACGATAGTGCCACCGACTTTGGTCGCCATTAATGCGGGCTTAAACAAACCTTGATAATCATTAACCAAATCGACAATACCAAAAGCACTCTTGGCATAACGCGGCGGATCGAGGAACACCAGATCAAACTGGGTTTGCGCCAATTTGGGATAACTCGGTAATTTTTGATTGCGACGCCCTCCCACACTCAAGCCTGCCAATTGGCGCAATGCCGGAAACGCATCACTCTGCACAAACTCACATACATTCGACACCTGATTTAACGCCGCATTCGCTTTGCCCGTCGCTAAAGCAAAAGAAGAAAAATCAACATTCATCACCTGAGTCGCGCCGCCGATAGCTGCCGCAGTACCAATGCCGCAGGTGTAGGAAAACAAATTCAGCACAGTTTTATCTTGGCTGTGTGCCCGCACATATTCGCGGCCAATACGCATATCGAGGAATAACAGCGGATCTTGTCCTTCGTGGCGCAGTTTAGTGCTGAACTTGATGCCATTTTCCTGCATTACTCGCTCAGAACTCGCAATCTCTGTCAGTGCGGGAGATAAGGCATTCAATACACGGGAATGGCCTAATGAACGATCGTTATACACTATCGGCAAATCGGCCTGTTGCAACAAAACAGTGCCGACATCAACCAACTCTTCGTCGGTTAAGGTCTGATGAAAACTCTGCACTAGCCAAGTATCGCCATAACGGTCGATATTCAAGCCACTGACGCCTTCGACTGTGCCATGGAACACCCGAAAACAATCGGTTTGATCCTGTTCTGCTTGTTGTAAAAAATCATGGCGTTTCGCCAGAGCCGTCGATAACAGCGTTTGAATAGACATAAAAAGCGGGACTCGCGCAGCGGAAACCTGCGTAAGGTTTCAAGAGGGAAAACGGCATAATACCAAACTAGGTCGCAGAATATCGGAAAAGTTCGCCCCGAAAACAGCATAAACACCGACTAACACCCAAATGGGGGGAACTCTATGTCCCCCAACCCGCCAAGCCTGTTATAACCAAGTGCACGGAATAATTTTCAAACAAAGATGTAGGTTAAATCACTTCAAGCAACGGCTCTAACCCTGGCGCCGTTTTAGTCGGCACAAACTCTATCACCTCAAACTCAGCGACATCGGCAATGCAGAAAGGATCTTGCTGCAAAATAGCCTCTAGCGCCGCGCGACTTTCAGCCTTGGCGAGGATGACGCCACCGGTACGTGGCACCTTACGACCCGAGGCGACAAAAGTCCCTGCGGCATAATACTCATCAAGATAAGCAATATGGGCGGCTAAATGTAACTCCACTTCTGCAATTGGCTTTTTATAGGTAAGCGAGACAACAAACATAGGGATCCTTTAATCAACTGAAAAAATTTAAAATAATCGAACGAAAAACACTTAATCTGGCGATCATCATAAGCTAAGTACCTATCTGATCCCACCATATCTAGGCTGGCTATTATCATAGTGCAGAGTGCGCGACTTTCGAGTCAAGCTATCGGCATCCGTACTGGATATTGATTGCATGCTGACTCTGATTAAGTGCATTGAACTCGCCGTCAGTTATGCTGCGGTTGATTTTATCACTCAGTTAACATCCGCAATAACAATACCCTTTTTTCTAAAAAATAATGCAATGACTGATCATCAAGTATTCCAACAAGATTAGAGAGTTATTTGAGCATTCCAGCAAGCCTATGACTATTGATAAACCGTCTAGATGCGTTACACCTATGTTTCCATCCAGTTACTAAGCCATGATGAATACGTATGTAAGCAGTTGTGCAAAAATCTACGCCGAGGCTACTATAAATCCGCTCGTTTCACCCTCTGCTTGTGGGGTTTGAAATCTGTGAGGTCGTTTCTGATAGGGTTATATACAAGGATTGCTATCAGGCTTAAGTTCTTTCTGCTGACTGGCTTTAGGCCACTCACTTGGGCTAACCCCTTTGAATTAAGGTGTTAGCCCAAATTTGAAATGAATTTATCGGCGAATATGCTTCTGAGGGAGGAGTATATTCGCCATTTTTTCACAGAGTACACTCATTCATGGCATGCGCGAAACTACCATGAATAAGCCATGAATCTGACTCTTAGCTTTTATTGTATGCTCTTGGCTGTGATGAAATAGCTCACCACATAAAAGCAAAGTACAGTGCCAATCCATTGCTAGGCAAAACAATTAAAACAATAAGCACTCAAGGCAGAACGACTGCCGGCAACAGAAAGGAAGTTCAATGTCTGCGAATTACCAGCAAGATCCCCATCAAGCCGCAGCGCCTCAGTTGCCGCATGCATTCAAGCAACAACCTGAGTTGAGTTTCTGGCAAATTTTTAATATGTGTTTCGGTTTTTTAGGCATTCAATTTGGGTTTGCCCTGCAAAATGCCAACGTCAGCCGCATTTTTCAAACCTTGGGGGCTTCTATCGATGAAATTCCCATACTGTGGATTGCCGCACCACTGACGGGTTTATTGGTTCAACCTATTATTGGTTATTTGAGTGATAACACTTGGGGACGCCTCGGCCGTCGTCGCCCCTATTTTTTGATTGGCGCGATTTTTACTACCCTTGCCATTTTTATCATGCCGCACTCGCCTACCCTGTGGATTGCCGCCGGCATGTTATGGATCATGGATGCCTCGATCAACATCGCCATGGAGCCGTTTCGCGCCTTCGTCGGTGACAATTTACCGAAAAGCCAACGTACTCAAGGCTATGCCATGCAAAGCTTTTTCATCGGTATTGGCGCTGTGGTGGCTTCGGCCTTACCCTATATTTTGACTCACTTTTTTGATGTTGCGAATACTGCACCAGCAGGTGAAATTGCCGATTCAGTACGTTATGCCTTCTATTTTGGCGGCACAGTATTATTGCTCGCGGTCACTTGGACTGTCGTATCGTCAAGAGAATATTCCCCTGAAGAATTAGCCAGCTTTAACGCAAAACAAGTCAATGCTGAAGATCAAACCTTAGCCCGCACTCGTACCCGCAAGGATTATCAATTTGCCTCCTTCGTGTGGATGGGTCTCGGCGCCCTGCTCACCTTCACTATTTGGGCGCAGGATTTAGATAAACAACTGTATATCTTAAGCTTAGGGATTTTCGCCTTTGGCCCATTACAACTATATTGCGCGCTGCGTTTGGGCAATTCACAACCCGCTGAACGCAATAAGCTCGGCATGGTATTTAGCGTGGTCGATGACTTGTTCCATATGCCCAAAGCCATGCATCAACTGGCGATCGTGCAGTTTTTCTCTTGGTTCGCACTGTTTGCCATGTGGATTTACACCACTGCCGCCGTGACTTCTTACCATTTTGGCAGCAGCGATGTGTTGTCCCAAGCTTATAACGACGGCGCAGATTGGGTCGGCGTACTGTTCGCCTCCTACAATGGTTTTGCCGCCATTGCCGCGATTTTTATTCCTATGCTGGCTAAGCGTATTGGCATCAAGCTGACCCACACAGTCAATATGTTCTGTGGTGGTATAGGTTTGATTAGTTTCTTTTTTATTAAAGACCCAAGCCTGTTATGGCTGCCTATGATAGGTGTCGGTATCGCGTGGGCGTCAATTTTATCTGTGCCCTACGCCATGTTGTCGGGCATGTTACCCCCGCAAAAAATGGGCGTTTACATGGGGATTTTTAACTTCTTCATCGTGATCCCGCAGCTTCTTGCCGCCAGTGTGCTGGGTTTAGTGCTCAATGGTCTGTTCGATGGTCAACCTATTTATGCACTGATCACAGGTGGCGTCTTGATGATGTGTGCAGGCATTGCCGTATTATTTGTCGACCAAGACATTGTCGAACAAAATAACTCAAATAATCAAAGTGAAGCGATGAACCGCAAGACCCACTTAATCACGAAAGCCACAAGCAAATTAACACATAAAAGTTAGCTCTTTATAACAGCGATACACATTAGGCGACATGCAGCAATGCATGTTAAGCGCGGTGAATTCGGTCATTTGGCTAATCACAGCAGCATAAAATATCTTTATCAATTTCAATCACTATAAAAATAAAACCATTATTTGGGGAGAACGAGATGGAATCGAGTCCTACGCCGCAGCAGGATCTGCACACCAACCAAAACCGTCACACACAAGCGTTAACAAGACGCAGCCGCCTAGCGCTTGCCGTCGCCGCAAGCCTATTGGGGATAATAGGGTTAGCGGCCTGTTCACCCACGTCGAATTCAGCAACAACTGCCACAAGTGTGAATGCCGCGCCAAGTGTGCAGCGGGTTGCGCCCGGCGCACCGGGTAAAGCACCGACTTGGGCATTTTCGGGTAAAACTGGTATTGGGACGTCTTACGAGCCTTATACCCAAGGTCAATATCAAGATGCCAAGCAAAATCCCATTAGCCGCGTTTGGTTCTCCCTCGCCCAAGGTATTTTAACCGAAACCATGTATGGTCTTATTCACAATGCGCAGCTCAAAGAACTGCAATTTGTGATCACGGGGAATGGCTTTGTCGATACCGAAAAAGAGAACACCATCAGCAGCATAGAATATTTAGATACAGATGCTAACGGTCGCCCACAATCTCTTGCCTATAAAATTATCAATAAAGATGTTGAAGGTAAGTATCAGATTGAAAAGCATATCTTTACCGATCCCGACCGCGACACTTTGATGATGCGTGTCACCTTTACCGCCTTTGAAGATGGCATTACACCGCATTTGTATGTCAATCCGCATATCGACAATGCGGGCGCCAATGATATCGGCCGCATCGACACTCATACTGACAGTCATGCCAACACTCATGCTAATAATCAGGCGCTGGTGGCCTATACCGCCGCCAAAGACAGTAGCGTAATGACGGT
Source organism: Shewanella sp. SW1 (assembly GCF_025653545.1). NCBI lineage: Bacteria > Pseudomonadati > Pseudomonadota > Gammaproteobacteria > Alteromonadales > Shewanellaceae > Shewanella > Shewanella sp. SW1. Next base: position 142,570 of record NZ_JAKKSG010000010.1, read on the forward strand.
AAAATCCGATCTGAATTTTGTGCAGGCTACGACTGGCTTTGTCGGTGTCTCCGATGGCCTAGCCGATTTGGCCGATAACGGCAAACTCGATACGCCCTATCAAACGACCAGTGCGCAAGATAAATCGACCGTTGGCAATATCGCCTTTACCGCGAGTTACCCTACGCTTATCAAAGCCAAACCCGTCACTTTTAATCTCGCCATCGGTTTTGGTAAAGATGAAACACAGAGTTTAGCCAATGCCGATGCCAGCTTAGCCGCAGGTTATGATGCTGTGCTCAGCAAATACAACACCGGCTGGCACGATTACTTAAACTCACTGTCCGCCATTGCTAACATGGCTAACAACACCACAGATAGCGGCAAGCTGCTGTATACCAGCGCTATGGTCTTGAAAGCGCAGGAAGATAAAACCTATGCGGGCGCACTTATCGCCTCGTTATCTAATCCTTGGGGCGATACGGTTTCGGCAGCCGTGCCGAGCACTGGCTATAAAGCGGTATGGCCGCGCGACTTTTACCAATGCGCCATGGCATTCCTCGCCATGGGTGACACGCAAACGCCCAAAGTGGCCTTCGAATACCTGAAAAAAGTGCAAGTGACCGAAAAGACGCCCGGCTTTACGGGTACGCCCGGTTGGTTCCTGCAAAAGACCCATGTGGATGGCCAAATTGAATGGGTCGGCGTGCAGCTCGATCAAACCGCCATGCCTATCATGCTCGGCTGGAAACTCTGGCAAGCGGGCGTACTCACCCCTGATGAGATCAGTCACTGGTATCAAGAGATGCTCAAAGGTGCAGCGGACTTTTTGATCAGCGGCGGTGACGTCAATCTGGATTGGAATCACACTCAAATCACCCCACCTAAAACTCAGCAAGAACGTTGGGAAGAACAAGCGGGTTACTCCCCCTCAACAACGGCTGCCGTGATCGCCGGTCTTGTTGCCGCGAGTGAAATTGCCAAAGAAGCTAAAGATATTACTTCAAGCGCCCGTTATCTTACCGCCGCCAAAGACTTAAGTAATAGTTTAGAAAAACACTTAGTCACCACCCAAGGGCTATTGAAAAACAGCGCAGATGTCAGCGCGCCTTACTATTTACGTTTAAGCCCGAATGGCGAGCCAAACACTAGCGATACACTGGCGGCAAATAACGGTAAGCAAGGTTTAGATCAGCGTCAAATCCTCGATGGCGGATTTTTAGAACTAGTGCGTTATGGCGTGCGCGGTGCAACCGACAAGCTCATCAATCAAAGCCTTCAACTGATTGATAATACAGAGCTTGAGCACAACCTACGCATAAAATACGAGTTTACCGCCAAAGATGGCAGCACTATCCCAGGCTTTAGACGTTATGGCAACGACGGCTACGGTGAGGATACGGTTTCTGGCAAGAACTATGCGGAATCGGGCAGCAACAGCGCCGATCAACGCGGCCGAATCTGGCCCTTCTTCACCGGCGAGCGCGGTCATTTTGAATTAGCACTCGCCCAAGCAAAAGGCGAGCTAACTGGCAATAATGCCAAGCAAACCAAGCAGCTCTTGATCAACACCTATGTGCAAGGCATGGAAACCTTTGCGAATGCGGGCATGATGTTACCCGAGCAAGCGTGGGACGGTGTCGGCGACACCACCCGTTATCATTACCAACTCGGACAAGGCACCAACTCTGCCACACCGCTTGCCTGGACCCATGCCGAATACATCAAACTGGTGCGCTCAATGACCGATGGCCAAGTCTGGGATTATTACCCTATCGTCCCAGCGGCATTGAAATGACAAGTTGAAATAGCCGATTAAAATAGCGCATTAGCTTAACGATACTTTGATAAATTGCAGGCTAGAACAGCATCCTAGATATTGTTCTAGCTTTTTTATAGACGGTTTTATCATGCCTGATTTAGCTCGCGCTTTTCATAGGCTTATGCTGCGGGTAATCTTGCGGCGTGCAACCAAATTGCATTTTAAAGGCGGCACTGAAACTGCTGACGCTCAGATAACCTAGACTATGGGCCACCATAGTCGTGCTCTCCCCTTGGCTTAAGCTCTCAAGCGAATTTAACAAACGAAATCTTTGCCGCCATTGTCGATAAGTGAGCCCAGTTTCAGCTTTGAATAGTCGCTCAATCGTTCTCACACTCGCGCCGCCCATTTCGGCTAACTCGGTCAGTGAGTAACTCACTTTTGGGTGTCGGATCAGTGTTTGGATCAAGCGGCTGAGTCTTGGATCTGAGCCTGCGGGTAAATGGGCATCCAGACTGTCCAGAGTTTGGAGCTCATCGATGGCAACCAAACCCAGCTGATGCAGTTGTCCACTGTCCATAAGATGTGAACTTTCACAAAGTTTAAGCACTAATTCGCGCATCAGCGCTGTCATAGTCACCATCACCACTTGCGTATCCTGTGGCCTAACGCCATAGCTAGGGTCAATATAAATATTGCGAGTATGTGCGTGGGTTTCACTGTTCACTTGATGGGGCAAATTGCAAGGGATCCAAACGGCATGGGTTGAGGGTACCACCCAGACGGCATTTTCACTGCGAACACGTAACAAACCTTTGGCGGCCCAAAGTAGCTGACCCCGCGGGTGCGAGTGAGGCTCGATACCCGCTTCCGCCGCCATATTGCGAGTATGGGTCAGTACGGGCCGATTGGCATCTATGATAAACGCCGCATCACTGGGTGTTAACAATGTCGCTTTAGGAACATATTTTGACATATTACCCTCTTAAAACGCCAAACTAAGTCAGCTATCTTAGTAGGCATCTTTTACGTATTCAACCCAATAGGTCGGTAAACATGAAACGTTTTATTGGCGTTAAACAGCTAGCGTTTTTCAGTGCACTGTTGATCGCTACTTTACTTGCGCTTTTTCCGCTAAGTCAGCATCCCGCGGTGTTTTCCTACAGCGCAGGCGTAGTGTTAGTGACCTTGATGTTTTGGAGCACAGGTTTCTTCCCGCCCTTTATGGCGGGGTTAATCTTTTTTGCCCTTGCCACCATTTTTAAACTCATTGAGCCGAGTATACTTTTCTCCGGATTCGGCTCAACTGCGGTGTGGTTAATCATTTCAGGGTTTGTGATCGGCAGTGCCATCACTCAGTCTGGCTTAAGTCGCAGAATGGCCAGTTTGATTGCCCCCATACTGACCTCAAGTTATCCACGCTTGATTGCGGGTTTAGTCTTTAGTGCCATGCTGCTTGGCTTTGTGATGCCCTCATCCGTTGGCCGTGCTGTGGTCATGGTGCCAATTGGTATGGCGTTAGCTGAGCAAGTCGGTTTTGCTCGTGGTAGCCATGGACGGATAGGCATTGCGACCGCCTTGGCACTGGCGTGTAACATGCCCAGTTTTGCCGTATTGCCCGCGAATATTCCCAACATGATATTAGCGGGTTCCAGTGAGAATCTATTCAATATCCATTTTGGTTATACCGAGTATCTCTTATTGCATTTTCCAATCCTTGGCTTACTCAAATCAATATTGATTGTGGCGCTAGTCGTTTTCCTATTTCCTGCAAAAATTGATAACAACCAGCCTGAACGCGTTATTGAAAAAGAAGCTTATAACCTTGGTATGCAAAAGAAAGTTGCACTGTTACTGGCTATTACTTTGCTCTTTTGGGTGACTGACTCGCTGCACGGCATTAATCCCGCTTGGGTAGGATTAACAACGGCTATCTTGTTATTGCTCCCCAAATGGGGAGTGCTTGAGCCTAAGAGTTTTAATAGTTCAGTGGATTTGTCGACCGTCATTTTTGTCGCGGCAGCCTTAGGTCTGGGAGCATTGGTCAATCATTCCGGGCTCGGCACTGCGCTAGGTCAACTGTTCAGTGAATGGTTACCATTGCAGCAAGGGGCATCGTTCCTGAATTTTATGTCGTTATCGTTAATCGCGACGCTAACAGGATTAGTGGCAACGGTTCCAGGCGTGCCGACTGTGTTATCCCCCATGGCGGCAGACTTTGCCAATGCAACTGGCTTCTCCACCCCTGCGGTATTAATGACGCAGGTGATCGGTTTCTCAACCGTGATTTTTCCTTATCAGGTGGCTCCTTTGATTTTGGCGATGCAATTATCCCAAGAGCCATTAACTAAACTACTTCGCATCACCTTACCTCTAGCGGCAATAACTCTAGTTGCACTTATTCCACTGGATTATCTGTGGTGGCTATGGCTCGGTTGGATTAACTAAATTGCGTTAACTAAAGCGGGTTAACTAAAGTGCGTTAACTAAATTAAATTGACGAAACACTCACCCTTGGCGGTATTGACGCCGCCAAGGGTGCTTTAGAGCAGCCATCATCAATTGCTCAGCACTCGACAGCGCTTGGGTCGATAACATAACTCTCCCCACATAAATTCTTTCGATAAGCTTCATAGTTAGACTATACTGTTTATATGTACAGTATATTGTGATTTATTATGATGCTTCTAGGCCGCTTCGCCAAACATACCCAATATCAGCTCTCGTTATTTAGCTCCTTGATTACCGCAGGATTTCCGTCACCTGCCCAAGACTATGTAGAACAAACATTAGATCTCAATGAGTTATGCATCAAACACCCTGCCGCCACGTTTTTTGTCAAAGTCCAAGGGGATTCGATGATCGAAGCGGGGATTTTCTCCGGTGATATTTTGGTGGTAGATCGCTCACTACAGCCAGCCCACGGTGATACCGTTGTCGCAGCGGTGAACGGTGAGTTTACCGTAAAGCAATTACAGCTACGCCCTGTGGTGCAATTGCTACCACGTAATGCCTTATTCTCCCCGATCGCCATCAATGATGAGTCTGAGTTAAACATCTTTGGGGTAGTGACCAACGTGGTGAAAAAGCTCAAATGACGCCCTCACTATTCGCCCTCGTCGATTGCAATAATTTTTATGCCTCCTGTGAGCGGATGTTTAGGCCGGATTTGGTTGGCAAGCCGATTGTGGTGTTATCCAACAATGATGGCTGCGTCGTCGCCCGCTCCGTAGAAGCCAAACAACTTGGCATCAAGATGGCGGTGCCTGTATATCAAATAGCAAACCAACTCCGCCAGCATCAGGTTGCGGTATTCTCCTCCAACTATGCACTCTATGCCGACATGTCAAACAGAGTGATGACCACCTTAGAGCAAATGGTGCCAAAAGTAGAAGTGTATAGTATTGATGAAGCGTTTTTAGATCTTTCTCGTCTCGATAAATGCATTGATATTCATCAGCTTGCACTTGATATTTATCAACGAATACCACAGTGGATTGGGATCAGTGTTTGCGTCGGCATTGGACCGACAAAAACCCTCGCTAAACTGGCAAACCATGCCGCGAAACGTTATCCCGCGACGCGGGGCGTGGTTGACTTGCGCGACCGTGAACGCCAACGACGGCTGATGGCGCTTATCCCTGTCGACGAAGTCTGGGGAATAGGCCGTAGGCTTACAAAACGCTTGAACATCATGGGCATAAATACCGCGTTGCAATTGGCGGATGCGCATCCAAAGCTTATCCGCGAAACCTTTTCTGTCACCGTTGAGCGCACGGTACGCGAACTTAACGGCATTGCCTGTGATGACATACAAGAGGTCGCCGCCGCTAAGCAACAAATTATCAGCTCCCGATCCTTTGGCAGCCGTATTGATAATTTAGAAGCGATGCAACAGGCAATCAATGAATACACTTTTAGGGCCTGTGAAAAACTGCGCTCCGAGCGCCAGTACGCTAAAGCGATGTCAGTATTTGTGCGTACTAGCCCTTTTAGCGATGCAACTCCCCAGTACAGCAAATCGCTGTCGGGCAGTTTAGTTCGGCCCAGCAATGATACGCGGGATTTTGTCACCCTTGGCCAAAGCCTACTGCAACGCATTTGGCGTGAAGGTCATGCCTATGCAAAGGCCGGTGTCATGTTAGGGGATTTTTTTGGTGCTGGCGTGTTTCAGCTTGGATTATTCGATGACGTCACGCCTAGGCCTAAAAGCAAAGAGTTGATGCAGTTACTCGATAAAGTGAACCACAGCGGTCATGGAAAAATTTGGTTTGCAGGACAAGGTATTGACCCGACTTGGGGAATGAAGCGTGAGCAGCTTTCCCCTCGTTACACCACCCAATGGGCACAATTGCCCATAGTGAAATAATCAACAGAACCAGTGGCTAATGACCGTCTGCGAATCGCATTAATACTCTAAGCATTGGTTATTCAGTGAAGCTCACTCCACTCCTGACGATATTAATCAGAATAGGCTTATCGGCCTAAACCCATCTCACTAAGACTGTGCCAGCAAAACTCATCTCGCTTGGTAAAATAATTTTAACACCCAATATTTAACATTGAAAATGACAGGCAATGAACTCAGTAGAGAGACAACTAAGGCAATAAAGCAGACTTGCAAGTCTTCGCGATCTTAAAAAGATAAGCAAGGGCAAGCATGAGCTTGCCCTGAACGTAGATGCGGCTTTCAACCTTATTCTATTTTAAATCTCAACTAACACTAGAATGCATCCAACACTATAATCCAACGATTGCAAAACCGACTTAACACTAAAATCCATCGGCGTTAGCGCTAAAATGGTATCAACATCCATCATGCTTTGCCTATTATCTCAGCCTTAACACTCTTCATCACTCAGGTCTTCAAAGTACCAGTAACCGAGGTTCACCCACTCAGTAAGCAGCTTAAGCAAATCGGTATCAGCTAACCAGGGGGCTAAGGCGGCTTTATCTAACTGATTGCTATCACACAGGAGTGGGATCACCGCGACCAATTCGGCAGAGAGCTGATACTTATCACCATTAATATAGACAACGCCTTGTCCCACATTGATATCAAAATACAAACAACGCAGTCCGCCGAGGCGAATAAGCGGCTGCTCATCGAGCCAAGCGAGCACTTCGTCTTGTGTGATGTCCAATGGCTCATCGGGTAAATCTAAGGCGCACTTTGACTGAGTTAAATAGCGGCCAGAAAACTCGCTCACCAGTTCATCGGTCAACATATTAGTCAGTTGGGTGCGTAACCGCGCTAAATCGCCATTATCGACACAGCCACTGCGGGTGGTCAGCTCACGGTCTGGATCTTTAATTTGCTGTGCGCCTAAATCCTGCTCAGACAAATGATCGGCCAAAGCGCTTATCATATCTTTGGCGGAGGCGGTGCGATAACCCACTGAAAAACTTAACGACTGTTCTAAGGTTATGCCGTCATGGGGGAATCCAGGGGGAATATAAAGGATGTCGCCAGGCAACAACTCAGTATCGATAATCGGGTCAAAGGCTTCGGTGTGCAGCAAAGCGGGATGGGCGGCAAACTCTTTGTGCGGCCCCAGATCGCCTACGCGCCAACGGCGACGTCCCGAACCTTGGCAAATAAACACATCATACAGATCGATATGCGGCCCCACGCCACCGCCAGGCGTTGCAAAGCTCACCATCACATCATCTAAACGCCAGCGCGGAATAAAATCAAAGCATTGGATCAAGGCTTCCGCATCGGGCACCCAGTTATTCAAAGCTTGCACTATCAAAGTCCAATCCCGTTCACCAAGATGATCGTAGGAATCGAAGGGGCCAAATTCCGCCTGCCATTGGCCTGCTTGTTGGTACACCCGCCGAGATTCCACCAGCTCATCCATGGCTAAGCCCGCTAATTCTTCGGGCGAGACTAAATCTTGAAAATGCTTGAATCCTTGGCGGATCACCAAAGGTTTTTTCTGCCAATACTCTGCTAGAAATTGCGCGGGCGTTAAGCCGTTAATATCGAGTTGCATGGGGTGCTCACAAACCAAACTGTTATTCATAGCAGCAAATGCTAACAGGAAGCGAAACCAAGAAAGCTCGACCGGATCAACAAAGCATTAAGTCTTTTGTCAGCATCAATGTGATAGTGAATTTACTAACGTATTGAATTACAATCGGCTTATCTAAAAGCATTTCGCCACAAACAGCGCTAATGCTGACACATCATTTATTGAGTCCATGTAAGATCTATGCCTACATCAGCTGCTAACACTTTGGTCGTGCTCGACTTTGAAACCACGGGGCTATCGCCCAATCAAGGGGATCGCGCGATTGAAATCGGAGCTGTGCTGATTGAAGACGGCGTGATCACCCAAAGATTTTCTGAGTTAATGAACCCAGGATTTAGAATAAGTCGCTTTATTGAAGACTACACAGGGATCAGCAATCAAATGCTCAGGGATGCAGCGCCCTGCAATGAAGTGATGGCGCGTTTTGCCGACTTTATCGCCGATCATAACTTAGTCGCCCACAATGCGGCATTTGATCAGCGCTTTTTAGACGCGGAATTTGCTCAAATTCGCCATCGCTATCGAGGGCAATTTGGTTGTTCCTTGCTAGTGGCAAGACGTTTATATCAAGCGGCACCGAATCATCAGTTAGGTACTTTAGTGCGCTATAAACAATTGCCAACCGATGGCACTTTTCACCGCGCCTTAGCCGATGCCGAAATGACTGGCCATTTGTGGCTGGCAATGCTGGCAGACCTTCAGCAAGAGTTCGGTCTCAATGCTCCCACCTTCGAGTTACTGCAAAAAATCGCCAAGAAAACCAAAGCAGATGTGCCGAAGTTTTTACGTCAATATGCGGTTAAGTGATCCCCAAAAGCAAAAAGCCGATAAATCCAAGGATTATCGGCGATGTTTCAATAAGCAAATTAAGTGCTCAACGACTTGCCAGCAAAAAACAGCAAGCTCCTAGCAATAACGGCCCATCTATAACGGCTTAAGCGGCGCACTATCAATGCCGCAGGAACTGCGAACCACTAAGGTCGTCGGAATAAGCTGCGCACTCACCTCTTGTCCGCGGATAAGTTTGAGTACACTGTCGACTAAGATCTCACCGGCTAATTGGGTGTTCTGCTTAATGGTCGTTAATGGCGGATTGGCAAAACTCGCCACTGGAATATCATCATATCCCACCACTGCAACTTGTTCTGGGACTGAAATGCCCTTCTCTTTCAGCGCACGAATAGCGCCAATGGCAATCAGATCGCTAGCAGCAAAAATAGCATCAAACTGTGCGCCTTTGGCCATCAATGCCATAGCCGCATCGTAACCAGCACTTTCAGTGCTAATTGCCGACACTTGCTTAGTGCGATCGACAGCAATATTCGCCATTTGCAGCGCCTTCACATGGCCTAAATATCTGTCTCTAAACTCGGGGCTGTGGCTCGAGGCATCGCCTAAAAAAGCAAAAGCTTTACGACCAAGGGAAATCAAGTGCTCTGTGGCAATCAAGCCGCCTTGATGATTATCACAACCAATGGAAAGTACTGACTTATTGTTATGCTCAGCGCCCCAGATCACAAAATGAGTATTCTGCGCGAGCAATCGCTCCAACTTTTGCTCGTAGTCCATATAGTCCCCGTAACCAAGCAGAATAATGCCGTCAGCTTTATTACTGTCTTCATAATCGGCGTGCCAGTCGCTGGACAATTGCTGAAAAGAAACCAATAAATCATAACCTTGCTGCGCCGTTGCTCGGGTAATGGAACCTAGCATAGACAGGAAAAAAGGATTGATTAACGAGTCATCGTTGGTGGGGTCTTCACACAATAACAGCGCTAAGGTATGGCTATTTTGGGTGCGAAGATTGCTGGCATTTTTATCGACCTTATAATTCAGCTCTTTGGCAATGGTTTGAATACGTTGGCGAGTTTCTAAATTGACTAACGGGCTGTTTCTAAGGGCACGGGAAACCGTTGACTGGGATACGCCAGCACGATAAGCAATATCAATCGAGGTCGCTTTCGATGCCATAAAGAGGATTTAACCTTAGTTATTATTTTGCGTCGATACTAAAACAGTTCCACCCACTTGTATAGACGAATGCGTTAACATCCGTCTTACATTAGAGACTCTGCTTAAATGCCGAGCTGATCGAGCAAATCATCGGCTTCATTATCAATGGCACGAGTCGCAATGGCGGGTTTATCGGCCATCTTAACCCAAGGCGAAACATTCGAATTTGTGTCGTTATTTCCCCCAATCGAACTGTGCTGCTCTAACAGACTATCGGGATCGAATTCTTCATCGTAGACAAATTCATCTAAGCGAATGAATTCGGTTTTGTCCATGGCAAACTCGAGGTAGAAAATATGGTTATTCTCTGTCCTAAACGACACTCTACGGGCAACCGCATCGTCTAAGTTAGCGTCGATTGATATGGTTAGCTCTTTATTAATCGTCAACATTTTTGGCTGGCTTTGGCTGATTGACGTTTGCAATTCTTTAGAAATTTTATTAATAAAATCCCCTAGAATTTGGTTCATCAGTTCGCCCATCACATTACTCACTTCATCTGACGTATGTGAAAATGCGAGCTCAGACTCAGGCATGCCCATGTTCAGCATGTAGCGACGGTAGATTTCAATCGCTGCAGAGGCGGAAAAGTTGATCACCACTAGCCCTGAAAAACCACCATCAAAAATCGAGAAACAACCGAGATCAGGTTTAAGACGCGTGCGCGCAATACTTTGTACCATACCCGCATGGGTAACATTGCTGGCACTGGTGCTAGAAAGGACGTGGGCGACTGAGTGGCATAACTTCAGTAAAATATCATCCGACGTTACGATAGTATTTGTGGTCATAATCGATTCTCAAACTGAATAATGAATTAATCTTGCGCGTAAAAGCGTAAAAAATCAAAATTAAAACAATTGATTAGCCTAATATAGCAAGATGGCAAAATTAACATAATGCTAACTTATTGATATTTAATAGATCAGATAAAACCTTCAACATAAAGCGACTTATAAAACGACCTAACTTAATAAGAACATGCCCCATAATGCAACAGATTAAAGTTCCCTATCACTATTCCCTGCTTTAGATCAAAGAAACTCATATTTTATAACGGCTTTTACTTAATTTATGTCACAGACGATTCAATTGAGATTGATTCGCAGGTATATTGATGCACAATAATAAGCCCTTAAGGAATCCAAATGATCACGTTTTTGCGCCGGTTTACCATTTTGCAACGCTTAATGATGATGCTCCTTATGGCCGCGATAGGGACTGTGTGTTTTGCCAGTTTTTCAATTAAAGAGCAGTACAGTAATTTAATTGAGCAGAAATGGTTGCAGATAGACGGTCAGCTCGCCAGCATGTTAAGCGTGATAGATGTGCACCGTCAGGATGCGCTCAAAGGTAAGTTTAGCGAAGCAGAAGCTAAACAAATCGCCGCGGATTTAATCAATCAAACTCGCTATTCAGGTTCAGGCTACTTCATTGTTATTGATGATAATAATCAAATCCTCGCCCACGGGGATAGCGCAAATCTTATTGGCACCTCAGCATTAACCTTCAAGTTACCTAATGGCACAAATCCCTTAGCCACTATGCTGCCATTAGCGCGTGCTAAATCGAAAACCACCCTCGAATACCCGATCGCCGATCCTATGACCCGTGCGATAGAAGACAAGCTTGCTGAAGCCCGTTACTACCCGCAATGGGGCTGGACAGTCATCACAGGCGCCTATCTTAGCGATGTCAAAGCGAGCTTAAAGTCAGTCATTATCGACTATCTGATTATCATGTTTTTGATTTCAGTGCCGATTTTTGCCTTCTTCCTTGTGCTTAACCATTCCATCACCTCACCATTAAATGATGCTATTGATGCCCTTGAAGATATTGCCCAAGGCGAAGGCGACTTAAGTCAGCGCATTAATGCTCAAGGTAAAGATGAGATTGCCCATCTCGCCCGCGCCTTCAACATGTTCGCCCAAAAAATTGGCGACATGGTCGGCCATTTACAACCTTTAGGCCAAGCATTAGATAAAGATGCAAAACAGCTTTTGATTGCAGTTGAAGAGTCCAATCAGAGTGCTGAACATATCCACAGAGAAACAGGCAGCGTCGCCACAGCCGTCAATCAAATGCTGTCGACCACCCATGAAATGGCGAGCAACACCCAGCAAGCGGCCGATGCGGCGAACAGCGTAAAAGAACAAGCGCAGCAAAGCCAAGTAGTGATCGACAACACAGTCAGCAATACAGAAAAACTGGTGGCAGAATTAAAAGCTTCTGAAGTCATCACCCAAAAGCTGGGCGTCGCCTCACAGCAAATCGGTAGCATTCTCGATGTGATCCGCAGCATTGCCGAGCAGACCAACTTGCTCGCCCTCAATGCCGCCATTGAAGCTGCTCGAGCAGGGACCCACGGCCGTGGTTTTGCCGTGGTTGCCGATGAAGTCCGCGCCCTTGCTACTCGCACCCAAGACTCGACCAATGAGATCCAAAAAATCATTAGCGAGATCCAATCCGGTGTAGGCTCAGTGATGAAGAGCAACAATCAAACTCAACTGCAATCCGATGAGCTGCAGGCTCAAGCCCACGAAGCGGGTAAAGCCATGGCGGCGATTCTGCAATTGATTGCCCATATCAGTGACATGAACACACAATTAGCCAGCGCCACTGAAGAGCAATCACTGGTGACCGAAGAAATTAATCGAAATATTTGTAATATTTCGGAATTAACCGAAGTCTCAGTAAAAGCTAACGAAAGTAATAGCCATGCAGCTCAGTCACTGCAAGACATTAGCCAAGACATGTCCCGCACCTTAGGCCAGTTTAAAATCTAACTAAAGTGTATGAGAACGGCATGACTTGTCGATTGGGGCGCCATAGGGCGCCCTTTTCTTTGGGTAAACCGTCTGGTAACGCTTGTGAACCGCTATCTCACCAACAATGAATTTCAACGAAAAAATCCCATTAACCACAAATTCTCTGTCACGCTAACGTTTGATATGCGGTATGCTTTAGCCTTAAAAATCCAACCGAGACACTGCCATGCGAATGACCTTAGCCGTTCACCCTGAACAGTACACAATTCATAGCTTTAGCCCGAATGCCGTATTGCCCAGTGAGGTTTTTGCACAGGACATGTATTTCATTGGTAAGACCCAAGAAGGTTTATCTTTAGTCGTTTCCAGTGAAATGGAACTCGACAGCCTAGAGCAAGAACCGGGCTGGTGTTGCTTTGAAGTACTCGGGCCACTGGGATTTTCGATGACAGGCATTTTATCTAAAGTGTCTGGCACCTTAGCGGACGAACAAATCAGTATTTTTGCGATTTCGACCTTTGATACCGATTACATTTTAGTAAAAAATAATCGCCTCAAAAGTGCCATCGCCGCCTTGAAAAAACAGGGCTATCACATCATAGAATCGAAAGACGAAATGTAATACCCCTTTAAATATGAGTTCATCTACTATGTACGAAAAAACAGTCACCATTACCGCCAAACATGGCATTCACACCCGTCCAGCAGCCTTACTGGTTAAAGAAGCCAAAACCTTTGACTGTGATGTCATGGTCGAGTGTAATGGTAAGCAAGCCAGTGCTAAGAGTCTGTTTAAGCTACAAACCTTAGGCTTATATTCTGGCGTCACGGTAAGAGTGTTTGCCGAAGGTGAACAGGCTCAGGCCGCGGTTGAGAAAGTCTCTGAGCTGCTCATTACCCTAAGCTAGGCCTTTTCTTACGCTAAAATGCGTTTATCTGCAGGTTTAACCGACACGCAAAAAACTCGTCTCGACCGTCTTGACATGCTAATGCTTTACATACAAACGCTTTACAAGCTTAGCGTCACTCAACTAGACTCGCTATCGCTAACGGACACTCAGTTCAGTGGTTAATTTAGGAAGGGATATGTCAATAACGGGGATTATAGTGTCATCGGGAATTGCCTTTGGACAGGCACTTCACCTGCTCCACACCGAACATCACCTCGATTATCGCCCTATTCCCCTATCTAAAATCCCTCAACAACAGGGTAAATTTGCCAAAGCCTTGCAAGAACTACAGGCACAACTGACCCACAGCCAAGCTGCACTCGACAGCGACTCCGAAAATTATCAGTTGATCGAAGCCGACTTATTGTTATTAGAAGACGATGAATTAATCGAGCAAGTGAACGATGCTATTCGCACCTTACAATTGTCGGCAAGTGTGGCGGTTGAACGTATTTTTGCCCATCAGGCCAATGAGTTACAATCCTTAGATGATCCCTATTTAGCCAATAGAGCCCAAGATGTGCGCTGTTTAGGCCAAAGAGTCGTCGCGGCGATAAACGGCCATTTAGCTCAAGGGCTCGAAAAACTCGATAGACCCACTATCTTATTAGCGCAGGATTTGACCCCCGCCGAATTTGCCTTACTGCCGCGGGAAAACCTCTGCGGTATTGTACTGAAAACGGGCGGTTTAACGAGCCATACGGCCATTTTAGCCAGAGCAGCCGGCATTCCAGCCATCTTAAGTTGTCAGTTCGACGCAGACTCTATTCCCAACGGTACGCCCTTAGTGCTCGATGCACTCGCGGGTGAACTTTGTGTCAATCCCAATCCAGACCAACAGGCAAGACTCACAGTCACCTTTCACCATGAACAAGCAAGGCGCGCGGCACTTCAAACTTACAAGGATGTCCCAGCGCAAACCCAAGACGGTCATACCGTGGGACTCATGGCAAACGTGGGTAATCTCAACGACATCACTCATGTCAGCGATGTCGGCGCCGATGGAATAGGTTTGTTTCGCACCGAATTTATGTTGATGAACGTCGCCACCCTGCCCGATGAAAAAGCCCAATACAGCTTATATTGCGATGCATTGCACGCCCTAGGCGGTAAAACCTTTACCATCCGCACCTTAGATATAGGTGCAGACAAAGAACTCCCCTGTTTATGCCAAGAAATTGAAGATAATCCTGCCTTGGGTCTTCGCGGCATTCGCTACACCTTGGCGCACCCAGAATTATTTAAAACCCAATTGAGGGCAATTTTGCGTGCCGCTAACCATGGCCCGATCCGTTTGATGTTCCCTATGGTCAATCAAGTCGAAGAATTGGACGAGGTGTTTGCACTTATTGCCCAGTGCCAAGATGCCTTGGAAGAAGAAGAGAAAGGCTATGGCGAACTTAGCTACGGTATCGTTGTCGAAACCCCTGCTGCGGTATTCAACCTCAACGCTATGCTGCCAAGACTTGATTTTGTCAGCATTGGCACCAACGATTTAACCCAATATGCAATGGCAGCCGATAGGACAAACCCGCAGCTTACCCGTGACTATCCGTCCCTTTCGCCTGCCATTTTAGCCTTAATTAACATGACAATAACCCAAGCTAAGGCCGCTAATGTTAAAGTTTCTCTGTGCGGTGAACTCGCCAGTTCACCGCAAATTGCGCCGCTGTTAATCGGCATGGGGTTGGACGAACTCAGTGTTAACTTAAGCTCACTCTTAGAAGTGAAAGCGGCCATTTGCCAAGGCAGCATCACACAATTTTCAGCATTAGCGCACACGGCATTACAACAAGATAGAATTGCAAGCTTACAACAGTGTATAACAAGCTATAAATAGAGACATTTATTCGTTATGCTGCGTTACAGAACAAAAACAATGACAAAAACAAGCAAAAGAGGCTCTAGATTATGGGATTTTTAAGCCGAATAAGGCGCTTGGTATCGGGCCAGACTCAGTTAGCTGGCGGTATCATGGTATATGCCCCCGTTTCCGGGGATATCGTCGCCATTGAAAAAGTCCCCGACGTGGTTTTTGCTGAAAAGATTGTCGGTGATGGCATCGCTATCGCTCCCAAAGGCGAATTAATTCTGGCGCCTATCGACGGCACCATAGGTAAAATTTTTGAGACAAATCATGCATTCAGTATTGAGTCTCCCCAAGGTTTAGAGCTATTTGTTCACTTTGGTGTAGGTACAGTCGAGCTGAGAGGTAAAGGGTTTAAACGTTTAGCCCAGGAAGGTCAAGAAGTGAAAGTCGGCGATCCGATTCTGTCATTCGATATTGATTATCTAAAAGATCAAGTCGACAGCCTACTCACTCCTGTCGTTTTGGCGAACATGGAAGATGTCAAATACCTCGACAAAGCCCAAGGCAGCGTCACTGCAGGCAAAGACGTGATCTTTACGGTACAGCTCTAATCAAGCTTTACTTTAAGTGTTTGAATTAGCAGTTTGAAAATACCCTTGATTGATATAAAAAGGCTGGCTCCCCCAAAGGCGCCAGCCTTTTATTTATCTCCACTTTCCTCGCGAAGAGGCCTGTCTGATAGCTGAAATATTTTCATCACAAAACCGACATAATGTTTCAAACTGATTTAAAACAGAATAAACCAAATATCAACCACCCAGATGTAGGATTGAATGACTATCGAAAGCACGTTAGCAATGTGGCTATTTGCAGGCCGAGTAGACTAAGACAACCAGGCCAACAAAACTTCCTATCCTGTATAGCGAGTGCTGTTCGAGCGTCAGAGTATCGGCTCACATTGGTCACAAAAAGCAAAAAGATCAATGTACCCGCTGGCTCTCGAACGAAATCATGACTATACATCTAAAGGTGCTTTTAATATTACAGAGGAATAACAATGAAGTTCAGTCATAAGATTGTCGCCGCATCCTCTGCGTTACTGTTAGTGACAGTAACGCTTCTAACGACCAAACAATACTACTCGATTCAGAATGAAATGCAGGCACAGGTGGAAGCCAGTGTCACCGAAATCGTCGATGGGGTTAGAAATACGGTTTCATCGGAAATTGAAGCCCGTAAACAATTGGCAGCTTATACGACCAGCCTACTGGAACAAGATCTCACGCCCGCACACATCAGTGCAGTCATCACTCGCCCCATAGTTAAAAATGCATTTATTCTCGTCGGTTTAGGTTATGAAAAAGATGGCACGAATATCAATAATAATCCTAGCTGGGATCCGGGTGCGGGATGGAACCCAAGAGTAAGGCCTTGGTATCTCGATGCAAAACAAGCCGATAAATTAATCATCACGGCTCCCTATGCGGACTCAGCCTCCGGTGAAATTCTCGTCTCAATTGCGACGCCCGTGAAAGATCACGGTACATTCATCGGTGCCATTTTCTATGATGTTAGCTTGGTCGGGTTAGCCAAACTCGTCAATGAGGTCAAACTCTTCAACGCTGGCCATGTGTTTATTGTTTCTGGGGATGGAACGACCATAGCCCACCCAGAGGAAAAACGAAATGGCACTCTTATGGCCGATTATTTACCTAATGTCAAAGTGATGGAAACGCCACAAAAAGTAACCATAGAGGGAAAAAGCTTCACCTTGGATTTCTCACGCGTTGCGGGAGAGGACTGGTATGTTGGTGTTATCTTGGATGAGGAGATTGCCTATGCTGCAGTGACGGACTTACGCAATAGCTCTATTCTCTATTCCGTTATCGCCTTAATCATCAGTATCACAACCCTACTACTATTGATCACAACCTTAATGCGCCCATTACAAACATTAAACGATGCAATTCAAGATGTTGCTTCTGGCGAAGGTGATTTGACTCAACGCTTAAATACTAAAACAGACACTGAGTTTTCAGCGTTAGCCTTGGGATTCAATACCTTCACGGCAAATCTACAACAGTTGATCATTCAATCTAAATCCATTGGCCAGCTCATCCATAAAAGTTCAGAAATGACATCGCTAGAATTACAGCAATCTACTGATGCCATGAACTCGCAACTGCATGAACTAGAACAACTTGCAACTGCCATGCACGAAATGGCAACCACTTCAACTGACGTAGCCCGTAATGCCCAAGGAGCGGCTTCTGCTGCGAAAGAAGCAGATGAAGCGACAAGTGTAGGTTCTAAAATCGTCAGCGATACAACTGATGCCATTAATGCCCTGTCATCCAAAATCGATATGGCCGTCACTGAAGTCAAAACATTAGAATCTGCAACTGACAACATTGCCACAATATTGAAAGTGATCAATGACATTGCAGATCAAACAAATTTATTAGCCTTAAATGCCGCTATTGAGGCAGCAAGAGCCGGTGATTCTGGTCGTGGTTTTGCTGTGGTAGCAGATGAAGTCAGAACCCTCGCCCAAAGGACTCAACAATCTACAACTCAAATCCGTAACATGATAGAGCAACTTCAAGCAGGAGCAAGGGCTGTTGCAGAGGTAATGAACCAAAGTAAAGATAATGCAGAAGATGCGGTTACACGCGCCCAAGGTGCTAATACCGCATTAAACAAAATTCGTGAAGCAATATTACAGATAAGTGATATGAACCTACAAATTGCCTCTGCAGCGGAAGAACAGAGTTTAGTAGCTGAAGAAATTAACAATAATACTATCAGGATCAAAGATTTATCAGTCCAAGTTTCTGACACTGCAGTTCATGCAAATACAGCCATGCATACGCAAACTCAATACATCAAAGAACAAGATGCAATCCTTAATAAATTCATAGTCTAAGCCAGTGAGCCATGATTTTATCCATGGCTCACCATGACATCTACTAACAACAGGACCTCATCATGAGCAAAATAACGTTGTTCGTCATAGTTAGCATGCTTCAGATCCCACTACAGGCTAATGCCCAAACAACCACAGAAGAGTCGGAACGACTGCAACAACTCGAGCAAAGAGTTAAAGAACTGGAGCAACAAGCCAAAGCGGAGCCTGCCAGTCCCTCATTGCAATCCTCCCTACAAGACAGTCGTTTATCCTCTACGGTTCACTACGTCCGACCTTAGAATACCAAGACAAAGGTGAGGATGTGTGGGATATCGGCGATGCACTCTCCCGCTTAGGGGTTAAAGCTGAAACCGAGTTCGCCTCTGGTTGGCGTGCCATTGCCCAAGGTGAATGGAAAATCCGTCTCGATGACAATGGCCGATTCGGCGAGGCGAGACTCGCCTTTGCGGGGATCGATTCTCCCTATGGCAAGTTGACTTTTGGGCGCCAAAGGCCGGTGCAGTACACTTTAGTCGCTGAATATGTCGATATCTTTAACAATGCGAATAGCCCCTTTGGTTATAACCAAGAGAGTCCATTTTTTGTTGATAATGCCTTGATCTATGAGCTTAACATTAAGCCAATCACCTTAATGGCTTCAGCCATTTTTGATGGTAACTCAGGTGGCAGTGGTGCCGATGTAATTAATGTCGGCGCAGGATTTAACCAGAGTGGATTTCACGTAGGTATCGCCTACTTACAACAGGATACCTATGTGAACGATATTATGACTGGAGAAGAACAACTGGCCGGGGGCGTCATTTCCTATGAATTTAGCAATGGCATATATGCCGCCGTTGGTTATCAGCATAAAGACTACGAATTTGAAACCGCAGTCAATAGAACCGGTAATACATTTGATAGCGCCATCGCGATTCCAGTTGCGAAAGCTTATAAGCTGAAACTAGGATACTTCAGGTTTGAAGATGGGATAGAAGATACCAGCAGCCAAAATTATGATGGCTACAATCTCACCTTAGAGTGGCAAGCCGCAACAAATGTCCGCATGCATTTAGAATATTTACAACAAAATAATGATCAACGTGAAAACAACACTATCATAGCCTTAGGCATTCGCTATGATTTTGATTTAAATTGGCAACTTTAGTCAACGCCATCCCATTACCGTTAAGCCCGCAGCGCACTCAATGAAGCGTGCTATACGGCATCAGTAAGCAGCAAGATATGACTAAACGCCCTGAGGGCGTTTGGTTACATAAAGTGACAGACATCACCCGATAATCCCAATACGCTTCAAGCACACTGACATTTTATGCTCACGCTACCTCAGTAACACATCCCACTTGTGACATGCGACGCACAATGCCACAATGCCAGCAAAATCAATGCTTGCAAGCCAAGCGTCCATCCACACTGGAGCATCATTTTGACCCTCTACGGTATTAAGAATTGCGATACAGTGCGTAAAGCACGTAAATGGATTGAAAATCATCAACTTCCAGTTCATTTCCATGATTTTAGAGATGACGGCCTACGTCAAGAAGACCTCGAATTCTGGTGTAAAACCTCAGGCTGGGAAACCGTATTCAATAAGCGCAGCACAAGCTTTCGTGCCCTCAGTGACGCAGATAAAACCAATATCGATCAAGCCAAAGCCATTCAACTTATGCTGGCGCAACCGACACTGATCAAACGCCCCGTCTTGGTCGTCGGTGAACAAGTGCTGATTGGCTTTGATGAAGCCGCCTATAAAAGAGTATTTTCACTATGATGCCAGCCGACGATTATCCCGTTACAGAACTGACAAAAGCGCTGATCGCCCGCCCTTCGGTGACGCCGCTTGATGAAGGCTGTCAAACCTTAATGGCTGAAAGACTCAGCGCCATCGGCTTTAATATCGAATCTATGGTATTTGAAGACACCACCAATATGTGGGCTCGCCGTGGCAATGAAGGTCCGGTTTTTTGTTTTGCCGGCCACACAGATGTTGTGCCAACGGGTGATGTGAGCCGTTGGCACACGCCGCCGTTTGTGCCCACCATCATTGATGGCTACTTATATGGCCGCGGCGCGGCGGACATGAAAGGTTCATTGGCGGCTATGGTCATTGCCACCGAGCGGTTTGTGGCTAAACATCCCGATCATCATGGCTCTATCGCCTTTTTGATCACCAGCGATGAAGAAGGCCCATTTATTAACGGTACGACGCGAGTCATTGATACCTTAGAAGCGCGCAACGAGAAGATCACTTGGGCATTAGTCGGCGAACCCTCATCAACCCTAAAGCTGGGCGATGTGGTCAAAAATGGTCGCCGCGGCAGTTTAACCGGCAACTTAACCGTGAAAGGCATTCAAGGCCACGTGGCCTATCCACACCTTGCCGATAATCCAATCCACAAAGCCGCGCCTTTCTTAGCCGAGCTAAGTCAAATGCACTGGGATAATGGCAATGAGTTCTTTCCGCCCACCAGCTTCCAAATCGCCAATATTAATGGCGGCACAGGTGCATCAAATGTGATCCCTGGCGCACTGGAAGTGATGTTTAACTTCCGTTACTCCACCGAAGTGACCGCCGAAATCTTGATTGAGCGAGTTGAAACTCTACTGAAAGCCTATGAGCTAGATTACGATATCAGCTGGATTTTCAATGGCCTACCATTTTTAACCGGTGATGGCCCGTTATTAGATGCAACCCGTATCGCGATCCGCCAAGTCACAGGTTATGAAACCGATCCACAAACCACAGGCGGCACGTCAGACGGTCGCTTTATCGCGCCAACGGGTGCCAAAGTGTTAGAGCTTGGCCCTGTCAACGCCACCATTCATAAAGTGAATGAATGCGTTAAAGTGGACGACCTTGAGCAGTTAGCCCTGTGTTATGAAGTCATTTTGGAACAATTACTGTGTTAGCACACCTTAAGATCCGTCCCGAAACCGCAAAGCTTTACGGCTTAAGCTCCCCTGAATTAGTGGATTATTTAAGCCCGTATCACCTTGGTTATCATAGCTTTGGGTTAGAGGAGAACACAGCTATCGCTTTTAAGTCTATGGCGGCAAAAGCTGAAGATGCGGGCATAAAACTCGCTATTTGCTCAGCTCATCGTCCCTTTGAACGGCAACTGGCAATTTGGAATGCCAAGGCTAGCGGTAAACGCGCGGTATTGGATGCCAATGAGTTACCGGTCAATATTCAGGGCTTAAGTGACGATGCCATAGTTGACTTGATTTTGCTCTGGTCGGCGTTGCCCGGCGCTTCACGCCACCATTGGGGTACCGATCTCGATGTGTTCGATGCGGCTCAAATTGATGTTAAAGCCCTGCGCCTTGTTGAAGCTGAATATGTTCAGGGTGGTCCCTGCGCTAAATTGCATGCTTGGCTGGTAGAAAATGCCCATCATTTTGGCTTTTACTTCCCGTTTCAGCAGGGACAAAGTGCGGTAAGTCCTGAGCCTTGGCACATCAGCTATTTCCCTGTAGCGCAGTTATTGTTGCCACAATTCGATCGTGCCGAACTGGCAATCCTGTTAGAAAACAGTGATATGTTGCTAAAAGATGCAGTACTCGCCCGATTAGACAGTCTAATAGATGAATACGTGCTGCGTATCGCTCAGCCCTAATCACGAAATACTCGCCAAGGTCAGTCAAGGCAGGTTAAGCTTAGCGCTATATCGTCAAAATGGGCGCCAAAATGCGGTTTAACACAATGATATATTTGATAAAGTAGGTTTTATGGATTTTTCTTCACACCGTCAGCAGCTTGTTATTGCCGATCGAAAATTAAGTTACCTTGATGTCGGCTCAGGCCCTGTATTGTTGTTTGGGCACAGTTATTTATGGGATAGCGCTATGTGGGCGCCTCAAATTGCCACCTTAAGCGCCCAATATCGCTGCATAGTGCCTGAACTTTGGGGCCATGGTCAGTCAGATTTACTGCCCAATAACTGCAAAGCGCTACTCGATATTGCCGATCAAATGCTTGAGCTAATGGATGCTCTTGAGATAACTCACTTTAGTGTTGTCGGACAATCTGTCGGTGCTATGTGGGGCGCAGAATTGGTACTGAAAGCACCAACAAGAGTTAAAACCCTCGTTATGCTCAACAGTTTTATCGGTTTCGAACCCGAAGTCACCCGTGCGAAATATGATGGCATGCTGGATATGATTACCGCCGCTAAGGCGATCCCTGCGCCGCTGATCAGTGCAATTTCACCTTTATTCTTCGCCAATGATGCCGAGAATAACACGCCCGAACTGGTTACGGGCTTTGAACAGTCCCTTGCCAGTATCACAGCGGAGCAAATCCCCACGATAGTTAAACTTGGACGAATGATTTTTGGTCGTCGCGATACCATGGAATACGCCGAGCAATTGACGCTGCCCTGCCTCATCATGGCTGGCGTGGAAGATAAGGCCCGCAGCGTATTGGAAAGTTACCTGATGAGTGATGCCATTGATGGCAGCCAACTTGTGCATATTCCTGCGGCAGGACACATATCAACTCTCGAACAAGCGGAATTTATTAACCAACATTTAGCCGATTTTCTGGCTAAACATTATTAATCAATCGCTAAATCTACGCTTCAAGGTGCGAAAACTCGCATCTTGAAGATGAGTATTTCTACTTAGCACATGTTACCAAGATGTGCTTATATCAATATTGCTCACCCATACTTAATTCCTATTTTATGGATAAATACATTAGGCTTTACTTTATTAAAGTCTGTTATTGAGCACGCCTCGTTTCATTAAACTCACCAGTGAAACCTCTATTAAGAAGTAAAGACGTTGTTTTTGTTCCAATCGGCTTAAAAATGTTGCACAAAGGTGAAATCTACTAATTATCAACTACCTTTATACTGTATTCCCTCAACAAGGTATTCTGCCATGAGAAAAAGTACAGTTGCCCTCTGCGTATTCAGCACACTTTATATGCCGTCTCTTTATGCCGATGTTCAAATAAATGGATTTGCCTCTATTGTCGCGGGCTCAAGTCTAAGTGACGATAAAAGCTATTATGGTTACGACAAAGAACTCGATTTTAATAATGATTCCAAAGTTGCCTTACAATTTACCGCCGATCTTGGTAGTGGCTTAAGAGCTACTGCACAAGTGCTATCCAGAGGCAGTAACGATTATAGCGCTGAATTCGAATGGGCTTATATCTCCTATGACATCAGCGACAAACTTATGCTTATGGCAGGTCGCCAACGTTTTAATCTCTATAAATACTCCGATTATATTGATGTAGGCTATGCCTATCATTGGATCACTCCGCCCCGCGGAGTTTATTCACTGCCATTTAATTCAGGTGAAGGTGTAGGCTTAGTTTATGCCGATTTATGGGGCGATACCGAAGTAGGTTTGACCTATAAATACATTACTACTTCAGTTTCTGACTACTCGCCTACCGGTTCATCAACGCCTCCTGCGCCCTTCTCCGCCGAGGGCCACATAATGAACTTTAACTTTGTAACCT
Organism: Shewanella sp. SW1; assembly: GCF_025653545.1. Taxonomy (NCBI): domain Bacteria; kingdom Pseudomonadati; phylum Pseudomonadota; class Gammaproteobacteria; order Alteromonadales; family Shewanellaceae; genus Shewanella; species Shewanella sp. SW1. Next base: position 166,295 of record NZ_JAKKSG010000010.1, read on the forward strand.
CAGGGTTTGAGTACGGTTTAAATATTGGCATAGTCACCGATTTCTCCTACGAATTACCCGCACTACTTGGCTTAGGTAATGCAATTTCTCAAACCGGACTCTTTACTCAGCAAGTGGTTGATGATCTTTTACCGATTAATGACAGTGCGTTACTCATTGGCGCGAATGTTAAATATGATGCTGAAGAATGGTTTATTTTGGCCGAATACACGCGAATTGATGTCGATCCCAGTAGCTTTAATATTCAAGATTCAGCCTTTGTTTCCGGCGGGATCCGCTATCACGATTTCACCTTCCACTTGACCTACGGTATTGATAAAGGTGAGCCCCAGTACGATGCCTATGATGCTATGTTACCTGTTTACAATGGTCTGCCACCAGCAAACCAAGCTGCACTCGCACCGCTTGTTTTTGGAACACAAGCGGCGCTTGAAGCACAGCAGGAAGACAGCGCCTACTACATCATAGGCACCCGCTGGGATTTCCATCCTTCTGCCGCACTGAAGCTAGAGTACACCAACTACAGTAACGACAAACCGTCCTCCGATGAACAGTTGCTGAGTATGGCAATAGACTTAGTTTTTTAAGGAGTTAAGCATGAAACTATTAATAAGTTCTCGGTTGATGATAAAAACCTTAGTCGCCAGTGCGCTTCTATTTGGCAGTGCCTGTGTTCAAGCCGAAATTGCCGTCGTGGTACACCCTTCTAATACGTCAGAAATTAGCGCGGCGGATATTTCACGGATCTATTTAGGCAAACTTAAGTCTTTCCCCAGTGGTGGCACTGTCGTCGCACTCGATCAACCTGAAGGCACGCCTGCACGTGATGCCTTTGTTAAACAGATCCTTAATAAAACCGAGAGTCAGTTAAAAGCCTATTGGTCAAAACTGGTCTTTTCAGGCCAAGGTCAACCGCCCAAAGTCGTCGACTCCAGCGCTGAAATGCTCGCATTGATTGCCGCCAATCCCAATATGATCGGATTTGTTGACGTCAGCGAAGTCAACGACAGCGTGAAAGTGATCAGTAAGTTCTAACCCATACTGCATCATCCTTGTCCGCCTTAATCTGTGGCGGACAAGGTTTCCACTCAGCATTTGTGCGATATAAACAACAAACACACTATCAAAATCAAATGGTGCTTGTACCCTCAGAGAGGGCTTATCCATTTGCAGTACTATTAAGAAAAAATAATCTCGATTTTTCAATATCCTGATTCAAACCTTAATTGGATAGACCAGCAGAGCCAAATTTGCTGGTATACTCTTGCTAAAAATGTGCTGCTTGCATGAATTAGAGCATGAGAAGACATTTTATATGTCAATAAAACAATAGGTTAAAATGAAACTACTCAAACCTTTATTCGACAATAACCGCCGCTGGGCCGGACGTATACGCCAAGAAAATCCTGATTTTTTTGAACAATTAGCGAAACAGCAACATCCTGAATACCTGTGGATTGGCTGCTCAGATAGTCGCGTACCCTCAAACCAAATCATTGATCTTATGCCCGGTGAAGTCTTTGTTCACCGTAATATCGCCAACATGGTGATCCATACCGATCTTAACTGCTTATCTGTACTGCAATACGCCGTCGATGTGCTCAAGGTGAAGCATATTATGGTAGTGGGTCACTACGGTTGTGGTGGTGTGCGCGCGGCCATGGGTCAGCAACGCTTAGGACTCATCGATAACTGGCTCGGGCATTTACGTGATATCTATCGTATTTATCAGGAAGAATTACAACAGATGGACGAAGCCAAACGTTTTGATCGCCTGTGCGAGCTAAACGTGATTGAGCAGGTTGCTAATGTGACCAGTTCAACCATAGTGCAAGAAGCTTGGGATCGTGGTCAAGAAGTGGCGGTACACGGCTGGATTTACGGCATTGATAACGGTTTACTGACAGATTTAGATGTTACGGTCGATCGCGAATACGGTTTAGCTAATCCACGCTAACAGCCTGAATGTCGGCTTTCAACACCCCGCTGAGTATCATCAATGCTCAGATAAAACCTGCCGCTGTGCAGGTTTTTCTTTTTCCATGACAATTTTCAGCAATAAAACATCGCAAGGGTCTATTACGCCAGTTATAATCCGCCAGTTAATTGCAGGCGACCTATGCGCCACAAATTCTAAGGAGATACCTTCCATGCCCGGTTTTGAATTATTTGGTCCTGAAGAGAAGCAGGAAGTCGCTGACGTTATGGAAAACGGTTTTACCTTCCGTTACAACTTCGACCATATGCGTAATGATCGCTGGAAGACGCGCGATATGGAGCAACTGCTTTGCGAGAAGATGAACGTGAAGCATGCTCACCTTTTATCAAGCGGTACTGCTGCGCTGCAAACGGCCATGATGGCTGCAGGCATTGGTGCTGGCGATGAAGTTATCGTGCCACCTTTTACCTTTGTAGCCTCAGTTGAAGCGATTTTTATGGCAGGCGCTATTCCGATTTTTGCCGAAATCGATGAGACATTGTGTTTATCTCCAGAAGGTATCGAAGCCGCGATTACCCCACGCACTAAAGCGATTAACTTAGTGCACATGTGCGGTTCTATGGCGAAGATGGACGAGATCAAAGCTGTCTGTAAAAAACATAACTTACTGATTTTAGAAGATGCTTGCCAAGCCATTGGTGGCAGCTACAAGGGCCAAGCGTTAGGTACTATCGGTGATGTGGGTTGTTACTCATTCGATTCAGTCAAAACCATCACCTGTGGTGAAGGTGGCGCTGTGATCACTAACAACACAGAAATCTACAACAATGCGCACATGTTCTCAGATCACGGCCATGACCATATTGGTAAAGACCGCGGCGCAGAGTCACACCCTATCATTGGCTTGAACTTCCGTATTTCGGAAATGAATGCAGCCTTAGGGTTAGCGCAGTTACGTAAACTCGATACCATTATCGATATTCAACGTAAAAACAAAAAGACCATTAAAGATGCAATGGCCGCGATTTCAGAAGTCACCTTCCGCCAGATCCCCGATCCAGAAGGCGACTCGGCTGGCTTCTTAACCTTTATGTTGCCAACCGAAGCGCGCACGCAAGAAATCAGCAAAAAACTGGCTGAAAACGGCGTTGATGGCTGCTTCTACTGGTATGTAAACAACTGGCATTATTTGAAAAACTGGAAACACATTCAGGAGCTTAAGGCATCTGCTGCGTTGCCAATCACATTAATCGCCGACAGACCTGACTATACTCAAGTTTCTGTGCCTAAATCCGATGCCATTATGAGCCGCACGATTTCTATGCTCATCAAGTTGTCTTGGACCGATGCTCAGATCGCCGAGCGTATCGAAAACATCAAGAAAGCATTTGCCCAATAATTCTACGGGAGTTTGTTGCAATGAGTTTTAAGAATTTTAAAGTAGTTGAAAAAATGATCTTCGGCCGTGGCTCATTCGTCCAACTGGATGAAGTGTTAGCTGCAGAACGTAAAACCGCCGACGACTTCGTGGTGTTTTTAGTCGATGACGTGCATCAAGGCAAAGCCCTTGAGGGCCGCATTCCAGCTAAAGCACAAGACATGGTGATTTGGGTTAACGTTGATGAAGAGCCAAGCACAATTCAAATCGATGCCCTGACTGAACAAGTTCAAGCTTTCAATAGCAAACTGCCAGTGAGCGTCGTCGGTTTAGGTGGCGGTTCAACCATGGACGTGGCTAAAGCGGTATCGCTGATGCTGACAAACCCAGGTGGCTCTGCCATGTACCAAGGTTGGGACTTAATCAAGAACCCAGCGGTACACCACATTGGTATCCCAACGATTTCTGGTACTGGTGCAGAAGCGTCACGCACCGCAGTGTTATGTGGTCCAGTGCGTAAGCTAGGTTTGAACTCAGATTACACAGTATTCGATCAAATCATCATGGATTCTGAGTTAATCGAAGGTGTGGAAACAGACCAATGGTTCTACACAGGTATGGATTGCTATATCCACTGTGTTGAATCCTTACAAGGTACCTTCTTAAACGAGTTCTCTAAATCCTACGCTGAAAAAGCGATGGATTTATGTCGCCAAGTGTACTTAGACGACCACATAGAAAAAGACGACAAGCTAATGATGGCGTCTTTCATGGGCGGCATGAGCATAGCGTATAGCCAAGTGGGTGCCTGTCATGCGGTTTCTTACGGTCTGTCCTATATCCTGGGTTACCACCACGGTATCGGCAACTGTATCGCCTTTGATGTGTTAGAAGAATTCTATCCAGAAGGCGTTGAAGAGTTCCGTCTGATGATGAAGAAACATAACATCACGCTGCCGAAGAACATCTGTAAAGATCTGCCAGACGAAACCATAGCAAAAATGGTTGCCGTGACTAAGAGCATGGGTCCACTATGGGCTAACGTTTACGGCGCGGGTTGGGAAGAGAAAGTCACAGATGAAATGTTGACTGCCCTGTTCCGTCGTATCTAAGCTCTAACACATGTTAAAAGGGCTCAATTGTGAGCCCTTTTGTCTATATGCATTGTATATCTACACTGTATATCTTTGATAAAAGTAGGATAATTTGATGAATGTGACTCTGTTAATCCCGGCTCGTTACGGTTCAAGCCGCTTCCCGGGCAAACCCTTAGCCCCGATTAACGGCAAGCCAATGATCCAACACGTGTATGAACGCGCGTCGTTAGCCAAAGGCCTCACCAATATTTACGTTGCTACCGATGATGATCGCATTAAAGCGGCTGTTGAAGGTTTTGGCGGCAAAGTAGTCATGACCAGCCCAGATGCAGCCTCGGGTACAGATCGTATCAATGATGCAATAAACCAACTGGGACTAAAAGATGACGACTTAGTGATCAACCTACAGGGCGATCAACCTCTTATTGACCCAACCTCTATCGAGCAAGTCATCAGCCTCTTCGAGCGTCACCCTGGTGAGTTTGAAATGGCCACCTTAGGCTTTGAAATCGTCAATAAAGCCGAGCTTGACGATCCTATGCATGTGAAGATGGTGTTCGATAACAACAACTACGCCTTGTATTTCTCTCGTTCGCGTATTCCTTTTGGCCGCGATACTCAAGATTACCCCGTTTATAAACACTTAGGTGTGTATGCTTATACACGCAAATTCGTACAGGCCTTCGCCGCCCTACCATTAGGTCGTCTAGAAGATCTGGAAAAACTCGAGCAATTACGTGCATTAGAGTACGGCCATAAGATCAAAATCGCCATTAGCGCCTTTGATTCTATTGAAGTTGATACGCCAGAAGACATTCGTAAATGTGAGCAACGTTTAGCGGTTGATTAATCGCCCGTTAGGTGTGCGCGAGTCAATTCGAAACAGGAGCTGAGTATGTCGACCTTAGAAGTCTGGATCATTATTATTTTGATCGTCGGTGTCATCGCCAGCAATCTTGCTGCGTTGAAGTACAGTGCTAAGTTCAAACTGCCGCAGTTCGGTCAACATGGTAAAGATAAGCAGATAAAGTCAGATACTGCCAAGCCTTCGGCAGCAGAGAATGATGCCGATGCGGCTTCAAGCAAGCCAAGTTCTGCGGACTCAGAACCCAAAAAAGCAGATCAAAGCAAAACTGAACCACCTAGAGGCTAAGCTCAATGGCGGCTTTTAAAAGTGAGTCTAAAGATGGCTCTTGAACACGCCTTTTAAAGACTGCGCTATAAACACTGAGCAATGACGTTCGCAAACATAGAAAAGGCGCCACAGGCGCCTTTTTTGTCTCTCAAATAACAAGCTAGTCAATGCCACTCATCAGCCTTAGGCTTTTTTCGCTGATGTGCGACTCAATGGCAGCTCCTCAAGGTGCGCCACTAAAAAGACTAAAAAGCGAAACAGGGATTTAATCTTAAGATCATGATTTTTATTGGGCTCAGCCGCGACTAACTTCTGCAGCGATTTGATTCTAGCGTAAGCATTCTCGACTAAAGCGTCGTTCTCTTTACCGACATATTTATTAAACTCGGCAAATTCACCAATAAATTTCAGTGTCACTTTACGGCGATTTAACGCAGTGAGTGCTGCGCCCTCTTTCAGTTTTGCCTCAAAAATACTGCATTCTAAACCGCTGGCGATCGCACTTTGCGACAAACCGCTGCTTAACGCATCGGCCAGAAAACCCAAATTGGCTTTTAACTCAAAGGCAATCGCCTGCTTACTGGCGCTCGATTGCTGCCAGCGACTGCGTTCCTTATCGAAAATATCGTATAGCTCTTTCCAAATGCTCATGCGCTTTGCCTACCTTGCACTGAATCGCTCCCTTCGTATATAGCACTCGACTTTTTTGAAATGCTAGCGTTGTTAATACTAACGTTTTTAATACTAGCGACTGAAAGTTATCATAAATTTAAGGTTTTCGGCATAGCGCTATGATAAATAATAAGTTAAATAATGAGTTAAATAATGGCCTAAAAGCACATTCACGCTAAAACTAAAATCTATATAAAAAAATGGCCCGAACGAGTCGAGCCAGAGTGCAAGTCATATTCACTGTGAGAGCCATGTGAAAGCGGCCTGAGTGAGAAACGAGTTCAGTACGAACTCATGACTAACTCATGACTAACTCACTCACGACCCATCTAATGGCATATAAAGTTAAAGCGCTTGCGATTTTTTCACGTTATTTTTCTCGGCGGCGAGTCGACGCTGCGCTTCTTTTTTCTCACGGCGCGCTTCAATCACTTGATTTACATCGCTACCGATATGCGCTTCGTTACGGGCTTTTGCCAGATTAACTTGGCGCTCACGCTCAACGAAACGTTTACGCTGCTCGTCAGAAATTTTATCGATACAATGTGGGCAACTGACACCTTGCACATAGGCAGGGCTCTGTTTTTCAGCTTCGGTGATTGGCATACGACAAGCATTACATTGATCGTATTGGCCTTTCTTCAAGTCATGGTTCACTGCAACGCGGTTATCGAATACGAAGCACTCGCCTTCCCACAGGCTTTCTTCCTCTTTCACTTCTTCGAGATATTTAAGAATACCACCTTCGAGATGATAGACCTCGTCAAAGCCTTGCTCTTTTAAATAAGCAGTTGATTTCTCACAGCGAATACCGCCAGTACAGAACATGGCGACCTTCTTATGTTTAGCAGGATCAAGATTCTGCTTCACATATTCAGGGAATTCTCTGAAGGTTTCAGTCACAGGATTAATGGCATTTTTGAAAGTGCCGATTTGCACTTCATAGTCGTTACGGGTGTCGACTAAAATCACGTCCGGATCAGAAATCAGCGCATTCCAATCTTGAGGCTTCACATAGGTGCCAACCACTTTAAGTGGGTCAATACCTTCAACGCCCATAGTCACGATTTCGTTTTTCAGTTTGACTTTAGTGCGGTAGAACGGCATTTCATCGTCAAATGATAACTTGTGAACGATATTATCTAGGCCATTTTGGCTATTAAGCCACACTAATAACGCTTCAATAGCTTCTTGAGTGCCAGCAACTGTGCCATTGATCCCTTCACTTGCGAGGAGCAGAGTGCCTTTGATCTCGGCCTGTTCCATCATAGCAAGCAATGGCGCTCGGATAGATTCAAAATGCGGTAACGACACGAATTTATATAACGCACATACGACAACTTTAGCCATAACACCCTCTTTGCTGGCTGGAACTTAATTTCCAGTGCATAAACAAATCAATCATCTGCAGCCTTGCTGCAGATCCCAAAAATAGCGCGGAATTCTACCTGAGTCACAGCAAGATAAACACAGATAAAATACAGGGTCTTTAATTCTTTACGCACAGTGGTGAGAAAAATCATTCTATGATGGCAAATTAAACAGAAATCCCAGTATGAAAGCGTTACCATCTGCGCCCTTTGAATATTGCATGATTGGCACGCAACATTTGCATTGGCATACTCGCGTCGTCAATAAACATGCTGACGTCAGCTTTAGTCGCATCAGCTTCCATCGCAATAGCGCCGTACAGTAGAGGAAATCCGAATGACGCTAGCCGTCTTATACACCTTCCGCCGTTGCCCCTATGCTATGCGAGCACGTTTGGGACTCTTATTAGCCCAATGCAATGTTGAAGTCCGTGAAATCACCCTTAAAGCCAAACCACCACAAATGCTAGCTGCCTCACCTAAGGGGACTGTGCCGGTATTAGTACTAGCAAACGGTGAGGTGATTGCCGAAAGTCTTGAGATCATGCGCTGGGCACTCACGCAAGCAGACCCCTTAGATCTATTGTGTCAGCAAAATCCTGCTATTGAAGATAAAATGGCACAGCTTATCACACAAAATGATCAACAATTTAAACCATGGCTTGACCGCTATAAATATGCCGACCGTTACCCTGAGCAAACGCAAGCTTATTATTATCAGCAGGCGAGTCATTTCCTCCTGCAACTTGAAACATGCTTAGGGCAACACCCCTTTTTAGTCGCCGATACACCTCGCCTTGCCGACTACGCAATCGTACCTTTTGTACGCCAATTTGCCGCAGTGGATCTTAAACGTGCACTTACTGATGATTTTCCGCGAGTCGCCGCTTGGCTAAATCGACTTATTTCGAGTGAAATATTTATTCGTGCGATGGAAAAATATGTGATCTGGGACGCTAGCCATTCTCCAATTTGCTTGTTAGGAGACGTGTAAGCCAATAAGATTTAAAGATTATTTTTATTTTATGTTATAGCCATCGGTAAAATATTCGAGTAAGGTATTTGCCACTAGGTAACTAATTTAGCTAATCGAAGCTAGACAATCTTCTCAAGAAAAGTAACCACGCCTAAAGACTCAAGGACGTGAATGATAGAACACAAGGATAAGACAGTTGGAAAATATGGATATTAATATCGTTATTATGCTTGGGGGCCTGGTGCTATTGCATTGTCTATTTGCCCTTCGGGCTTTCAAGAGTAAAGTGGATCTCAGCACCAACAAAAAGTGCTTATGGTGCCTACTGAGTCTGATACTCGGCCCTATGGGTTATTATGGTTTTCACGGTTTTATTCCCCTAGATAGAATTCTCAAAGACTAAACGGTAAAACTGAATACCTTCAAAAAGCTAGTCATCCAATTGATTTACTTATCAAATTAAGAAAAAAAATAGCGCAACCTTAAGCTGCGCTATTTTTACGACCCAGTTTAATCAAACAAGGCATGACAGTTAACTACAAATGACTGTGCAACAATACCGAGTCATCAGGAACTTTTTGGATCACAGGCGCTTGCCCTTCAGCCAAGGCTTGTTTATAGCTTTGATTCATTTTAAGGGCGAGATACAAATCTGGTCGGATCAAAATGCCGCCTTCCCCTGTCTGCATACCCGCTTGCTCAAACCAACTCAGCATCTGCCGTTTACGTCCCGCAAGCACTAAACGAACGCCACGTTTTTTAAGCAGTTGATGCAAATCAGCCAACATGGCCATCACACTTAAATCCAAATGGGTAAAACAAGGCACTGCATCAATAATGATGCAATCGACCGGCTCAGATTCCCGAATAAACTTTTCCAGTAAACGGCGCTTAAAATACGTCGCATTAAAGTAAGTTAACGGCGAATTAAAGCGATATATAAATACTCCTGGAACCGATTTAGCTTTACCCGATTCATCGACACTGCGGATAACGCCCTTATGATCTAAACCAAGCACTTGATCCGTAGGCCGCATCACAGTAGCGAGGAACTGGAATAAACCCAGTAATACAGCCAAGGTTATCCCAGGGATAACCCCAATAAACAACACAGAGAACAAGGTGATACAGGCAAGTAGAAAAGCAGACCTATCCCGCACTCGCAGATTCCACAGTGACTTTAAATCGATAAGCGAGATAGAGGCAATTACCAGCACCACACCTAAGGCGGCACTGGGGATAAACTTCAAAGGCGCAGTGAAAAATAGCGCCACAACACCAATCAATACCGCCGCAATGATAGACACTAACTGGCTCTTACCACCATTGGCATCATTAACCGCAGTGCGGGAATCCGCGCCGCTCACCGCAAAACCTTGAGATATGGCAGACGCTATATTGGCTATTCCTAACGCCCTGAACTCTTTATCGGCATCTATATCGTAACCGTTTTTTGCCGCAAAGCTTCGAGCCGTCAACATCATGCTCACAAAGCTCACCATGGCTAAGTTAAGCGCTGGTACCACAAGCTCACGGGCGATACCTAAATCAAATACAGGCGCTTGAAATGAAGGTAATCCTGAGGTCACTTCTCCGACGACGCTAATATCAAAGCTCGTAAGGTTAAACACCCAAACAAGGAAAGCCGCCATCGCCATTGCGCACATAGAAGCAGGCCATTGGGGGCGAAACCGTTTCACTAAGGCATAAGTCGCTAGCGTCACAATCCCCATAGTCAATGTCGGCCAATGGGTTTTGGATAAGTAAGAAGGCGCACCGCTGAGGCGCTCAATTAAATAGCGCTCATCGAAGGTAAAACCGAATATTTTTGAAAACTGTCCCACGATAATGGTAATTGCAACGCCATTAAGCAGCCCCATCAAAATCGGTTTTGATAGAAAATCGGCGAGAACCCCCAGCCTAAAGCGACTCGCAATCAAGCACCAAAAGCCTGTCATGGCCGTCATGGTCATCACTAACTGCCAGTGCTTCATACTATCCCCTGCAGCTAGGGGCGTGACAACCGCGGCGATAACAGCACAAGTCGCCGCATCTGGACCCACGATTAATTGTTTTGAGGTGCCAAATAGTGCGTATACCAACATTGGTAATACGCAGGAATACAAACCCACGGCAGCATTCACACCTGTGAGCTGGGCATAAGCAATCGCTACGGGTAATGCCACAGCGGCAACGGATAAGCCTGCGCGCACATCATCCCTAAGCCATTGCTTTTCATATTGTAATAATTGCGCCAATCCCGGCATAAACGAAATCAAACTAGGGAACTTCACTCGGCAACCTCCATATACACACTATCAAGATAAGCAACAAGTATAACTGAGACTGAAAATGTTCAGCTAAAAGGTCATTACCTAAAAAGCCATCAATAGTATGTTGGTTATGGCATAAAGCCAATCATTACGCGAGTGTCTTCCTCAGAATATTTATAGGCTTAGGCACTTAATTCAAGCCAAGCTAGCGTAATATCATAGGTAATGACACTAAGAGCAAGCTGCCCATAAACCAATTAAAATGGCGCTTACGTCTATCGGTATTGAGTTTCTTACTGATCGCTGCACCGACAAATACCCAAGTAAATGATGCAGGAAATCCCACTATGTTGAACATCAATACGCCAAGAAACGCACTCAACCAAAAGCCATCGCCACTTAATGTAAAAGCGCTACACAGGGTAATCGTCGACATCCAAGATTTAGGATTAATCCATTGAAATAATGCAGCTTCAATGAGCCTCATAGGTTTTCGTCCATCATCCAAATGCGTGCTCTGCACTGGCGACGTCACTAATTTGTACGCGAGATACAGCAAATACGCCAAAGCGAAATATTTCAATACTTGGTGCAATACCGGTAATGCTTCAAACAAAGTACCGAGGCCGAATAATACCGCAAGATGTAAAGAGGTCGAACCCAAGCGGATCCCTGCAATATGTGGCACGGTACGCAGCACACCAAAATGCGCTCCAGAGCTAGCTAAGAGAATATTGTTCGGTCCGGGAGTCATTGTCATCGTCGCGCAAAATAGCGCGGTCGAGGCCATTAAAGTCCATAATTGTGGATCATAAAGTAGTGCAGTATTCATATTCGCCTTAAATTGTATGCATACATTTGTTGACATAAAAAGATGCAATAAATAATATGCGCAGAATATTAGAGATCAATGGATTTATTGTCATGGGTACAATCTGGACACCAGACCTAACGACTTTTTCAGGCCCGAAATATCAGCGCTTAGTCAGTGCCATAGAACAAGGCATTTTGCAGAAGGTGTTAACCCAAGGTAGTAAACTGCCACCGCAGCGCCGTTTAGCCGATGCCTTAGGCATCACTATTGGCACTGTGACCCGCGCCTATGCATTGGCGGAACAAAGGGGTTACGTCGAAGCACGAGTGGGAGATGGCACCTATGTCAACGCCTCCCCTGTACCTGAAATGGGTAACGTACAATTGAATATGGCGACCTGTCAGCAGCCACTCACAGATCAAATCAGCACCCTAAGCGATTGCCTCAGCCAATTAGCGAAAGACCCCACTAAGTTGAGTCAGTTACTCGGTTATCGCGCCAGTCCATTAGATCAACACCAACAAGTGTTCCACCAATGGTTAAACCAACGCGGCATACAGCAAACGCCCGAGCAACTGGTCTTTACCCATGGCGGCCAGCAAGCCATTTTTGCCTGTTTGAGCGCATTTTTATCAACAGGCGATGTACTGTTACACGAGCAATACAGCTATCCAGGCGTGAGAATTTGTGCTAAACAGCTTGGTGTCACTAGCGTTGGAGTGCCCCTTACCCACGAAGGATTAGATCTGCCGCGCTTTGAAGCCCTATTACAGATCCACAACCCTAAATTAGTCTATCTCACGCTGAATAATCAAAACCCCACTTGCATTCAGTACAGTGAATCACAGCGGCAGAAAATCCTTGAATTATCAGAGCAATATCAATTCTATATCATTGAAGATGACGTGAATTATTGTTTACCTGAAGAATGGCATTCGCCCCTGTGGCAATTAGCAAAACAGCTGGTGATACCACGGGTGATTTATATTTCCAGCCTGTCAAAATTGTTTTCTGGCGGCTTAAGGCAAGGCTTTATTCTGGTTCCTGACCAACTAATCGCCCAAGTGCGACTCGCTATTCATAGCCAATGCTGGATGGTGTCGCCGCTGAATATTGAAATTGCCTGTCAGTTGATAAAGAAAGGTCATATTACTGCAGAACGAGATACGCTCGTACGTCAACGCCAAAGTCACTGTATCGCTATGGGCGAACGGCTGGGATTAACCCAAACTTGGCGAGGGTTAAACGGTTGGATACAACTGCCAGAAGATATCAAAGCCCATCATCTCGTTACCGCACTGGCCGCAAAAGGCATATTAGTCCGTAATGGTGATGACTTTAATTGCCATGACAATTTTATCCGCTTGAGCCTTGGTGGCGCCGAAAACGACACTCAATTTCAGCATGCAATTGAGTGTATCGAGGCAACGATTCACTCCCTCGTACAAAATGCCTATTCCGTGGTGTAAAGGCACTTAAAGACCATTAAGCTCAGCCAATTTTCATGCGCCATTTCAGATGAAGTTAATTCACACAAAATGGCGAATTTTGTAGAAAAGTGAATAAAAAAAGCGCCAGTAGCATGCATGCTACTGGCGCTGATGTTACTAACAAGCTTGATGAACTATCGGTGAGCCATTAGCTATAACTTACTAGGGTCTGTTGATCTTTGCTGTACAAATGTTGTTCAGCAATACATCGGCAGCCACATTAACATAAACGCCAGTGACACCATACTGGCGTAATTTCTTGCTAGCTTGTCATATCTTGTTGATATTGCTCGATAGTGCTTAATTCTTCCAAAAGCATTCTCCACTAAATGTCGATACCGATATAAGCACCAATCGACTCTTTCTTGAGGTGTATTCTTATAGCGGCGCCTTGGAATAACAG